>JAQUEZ010000028.1 GCA_028684915.1 Desulfobulbus sp. | reverse complement strand
TGGGGGTACCGACCGGATCATTTTCCAGGCCAAAGGCGCCAGCCTGCAGGGTGAGGACGGTCTGGGCTGTGGCGGATTTAACCTTCCGGCGCAGCTTGGCATTACACACCGGCACCACCGGGATTCCATCCTCAACCGCAATAACCTCTGATATCTGTGCAGCCTTCAGGGCAACCGCCAGCCGTGGAGCAAGGTCCCAGCCATAGGAAGAGTGGTGAAACACGATCTGATCCGGCTGCTCCTTGGCAATGACATCCAGGAGCAGTTTTTTATGAACAGCAGGGCTATATTCACCGTATTTGGCCGCATCAGCAAGGTACAGAGTGCCGTCGAACTGGGGAAGGTCACTGGGGCTTCCCACCAAAAACATGGTGGTCTCGGCTTGTAACTCTTGGGCAAAGGCAATCAGCTGTGAATATTTGGTGCGAAGTTTTCCTTCCCGGAATTCCGCCACAAGTAAGGTTTTCATGGTTTCCCCCTAGGCGAGAACGCTGGTTTTGTCTTTTAACAGTTGAATCAGTTTATCTGCCAACTCAGGGACATCGCCCTCAAGCACCAGACCACCGCCCTTCTTCTCCGGGAAGTAGCAGGAGGTAGTTTCCTGGTTGGCTGCCAAGCCGCCGGTATCAGGATCAATGGCCAACAGCTCTTTCTTTTTTGCTTTCATGATGTTGGGCAGGGTCGGATAGCGAGGGGTGTTGAGTCCCAACTGGCAGGTGAGGACCACAGGCAGGGAGGTGGTCACCAGAGCCTTGGCCCCGCCCTCGAGCTCGCGTTTGACGTTGATGGTGCCGTTGTCGAAGACAAACTCAACAATAGTGCTCACGGCAGCTATGTCCAACATCTCCGCGACCATCACGCCAACCTGGGCGCTACCGCGATCCTGAGACTGCATGCCGGTGAAAATGAGGTCAAACCCTTTGTCCTTGGCGAAATTGGCAATCATGGTGGCGATTTCCATGGGCTCACGCTTGTAGGAGTCAGCATCCTTGATATGCACCCCGCGATCACAGCCCATAGCCAAGGCTTTTTTCATGGTTTCCGTCACCTGATCCGGACCGACACAGAGGACTGTCAGGTCGGCATCTTTGACCTGCTCTTTGAGCCGAACCGCCTGTTCCACAGCATATTCGTCGTATTCGTTCATCCGCCAGGCAAGATCAGCGCGGTCATACCAGTTGCCTTCGCCGTTGATCTTGAATTTTGATTCCATATCCGGAACCTGTTTAATACAAATCAGTACTTTCATTGCGTCTCCTCCAGCAATAAGACGAGATGTGGATTCTAACTTCTCAATATCAATTCGAGATTATGCCGTACGCTCGACAAGAATCTCGGCAATATCCTTGGGCCGCAGCCGATCCTCGGCATCCGCGCCTTTGACGCCATCTTCAAACATAGTGAGACAGAACGGGCAGTTAGAGAGCAACTGCTCGGCACCGGTGTCCAGGGCCATCTGCACCCGCTTGAGGTTGATCCGTTCGCCTAATTTTTCCTCGGCCATGATCCGACCACCGCCAGCACTACAGCAAAAAGCCTGATCCCGATTTTTGGCCATCTCCTTTATCCGCCCACCGGCAGCCTTGATCAGGTTACGCGGCGCGTCATAGATGTCGTTATGGCGACCGAGGTAACAGGAATCATGGTAGGTGCAGGCAAAACTGTCGTTTTTCAGTTGCAGTTGACCGCTTTGCACCAATTCATCGAGAAAGACCGCATGCGGCACCACCTCAATATCAAAATCAAAATCGCGGTAATCCTTGGTCAGGGTATTGAAGCAGTGCGGGCAGGTGGTAACGATTTTCTTCACCCCATAGCCCTTGATCAGCTCCACCATTTCCATGGCCAGGGTCTGATAGAGGTATTCGTTACCCATCTTGCGCATCGGTTCGCCGCAGCATTTCTCCTCTTTACCGAGAATACCGAGCTTGACTCCGGCCTTCTGGCAGAGTTGGACAAAGCTCTTGGCTACCGCGATGTTGCGCTTATCAAAGGAGGCATAGCAGCCAACAAAATAAAGCACATCCACCTCAGGATCATCGGCCAACGGCTGAATGCCCAACGCCTCGGCCCATTCACCGCGGGAGGCATACCCCATGCCCAACGGGTTGCCATTGACCTCGGTCTGTTCCATGGCTGCCATCACCTCTTCGCCCGGGAACTCGCCTTCCATCAATACCAGGTTACGCCGCATCTCGATAATCTTGGACACATGCTCAATGTTCGCCGGGCAGATATCCTGACAGGCGCGGCAGGTGGTGCAGGCCCAGATAGCATCACGCCCGATGGTATCGATCAGCTTGGCCTGGGGATCAGTAAATGCCATATCCCCGATCTGGTTGACCAGTTGCATCGGCGACAACGGCTTACCGGTGTTGTAGGCCGGGCAACGGTCCTGGCACCGTTTGCACAGGGTGCAGGCGTCGGCATCGAAGATATCTTTCCAGCGCAGGTCGCCCAACTCATTGGCCCCAAACTTCTCCACGCTCTCGTCTTCGAGATTGACCGTAGCCAGTTTACCGGTGGGGCCTCGGTCGGCGAAAAAGGCATTGGCGCTGGTGGTCACGATATGACGTAGTTTGGTGTAGGGAATGGCGGCAATAAAGCCAAGCGCCAGCAGCAGATGCAGCCACCACAGAACCACATGCAAAGAACGCAGCCCCGGCCCGCCCATCCCCTGCATCAGGGTAGCAACGGCCATACCCACCGGAGACCAAGCGGCCAACGGGGTCCCCAATTCGGTGGCGGCCATACGGGCGCCTTCAATGACAAAACCGGTGATGAGGATGGCCAGCAGCAGGCCATGCATCAGCCCATCATCTCTTTTGGTGACCAGTCCTTGCGGACGAACCAAATATCGCCGGATGAACAGCCCGCCCAACATAAGAATGGCCAAAAGACCGGCAAGGTCCAGGACCAGGGAAAAAAGCAGATAAAAATTGCCTTTGAGGAATTTGATACCAAAAAGAAGATCACTGAAATCGGCCTGCAACACAATAAGCGAAGTACCGATGAACAGTGCAAAAAAACTCCAGAAAAACAGCGTATGCGCTGTGCCGGCTCCCTCGACCCTGGAGACCTTGGTCTGCAACAGCACATTTTTCAACATATCTTTCACCCGCTCGCCACGCTGATCGGTGCGGTCAAGCGGTTGTCCTAAACGATAAATTTGGATCCGCTTGCGGAATCCAGCCACAAAGGCGGCCGCAGCCACCAAAAACAACAGGTACATGGGCGCCAAAGTAGTGAACCCATGACCGACATTCCAATAAATTTCACGGGTAAACTCCATTCAGCTCCCCCTCGCTCTCTTTCAACACAGGTTATCGTCCATGCTAGCATACAAGAAGAGAGGCAGCCTGAGCTGTTCCTCTCTTCTTGTATAATTTCTATATTTTAGACACAGCAACCGGAAAAACCGGCACCCGTTATCGCGTCAAAGCGGCGCCGATAACGATACGCTGAACCTCGCTGGTGCCTTCGTAGATCTCGGTGATTTTGGCATCGCGCATCATCCGTTCAACCGGGAATTCGCGGGTATAACCGTAGCCGCCGTGCAACTGTACAGCTTGGGTGGTGACCCGCATGGCAACCTCGGAGGCGTAGAGTTTGGCCATGGCCGATTCCTGCGAATAGGAAAGGCCGGCACTGGCGCGATACGCTGCATTATAGATGAGCAGACGGGCAGCCTCAATTTGGGTTGCCATGTCAGCCAATTGAAAGGAAACCCCCTGGAAAGTGGCTATCGATTTATTGAACTGTTCGCGCTCCTTGGTATAGGCAATGGTAGCATCCAAGGCACCCTGGGCAATACCCAGTGCCTGGGAAGCGATACCGATACGGCCGCCGTCCAGGGTTTTCATCGCAACTTTGAAGCCCTGGCCTTCCTGACCGAGCAGGTTATCCGCGGGAATACGGCAGTTCTCGAACACGAGTTCCATGGTGGGCGAAGAACGGATACCCATCTTCTTCTCTTTCTTACCGAACGAGAATCCGGGGGTTCCCTTCTCAACGATATAGGCGCTGATGCCACGGTGCTTCTCAGCACTTTTGTCGCTACGGGCCAGGACAACATAGGTCTCGGCTTCGCCTGCGTTGGTGATGAAAATTTTTGAGCCGTTGAGGATCCACTCGTTACCATCTTTGGTGGCGGTGGTCTTGGTGCCGCCAGCATCGGAACCAGCAGAAGGCTCGGTCAGGCCGAAGCCGCCCAATTTCTCACCGGAGGCCAGGGGGACCAGAAATTTCTTTTTCTGCTCTTCGGTGCCGAACATGTAAATCGGATTGGCACAGAGGGAAAGGTGAGCGGAAAGGGTAACACCGGTGGAGCCGCACACACGGGAGAGTTCCTCAACGGCGATGGCGTAGCTGATATAGTCAGCACCAGCGCCACCATACTCTTCCGGAAAAACAATACCGGTCAGGCCCAGTTCGCCCAGCCGATCATACATCAGAGCGCGGTCAAAACGCTCTTCTTCATCTCTCTCTGCTGCGGACGGCGCAACTTCCGTTTCTGCAAAACTCCGAACCATATCGCGGATAAGATTTTGCTCTTCAGTCAGCTCAAAATTCATGTGCTACTCCCCCAAAGGTATTAAAGGATCTTTCAAAGGATCTTTCCTTCTCCTGAATGTTGACCGCGCGATAACGCCCTTAAGTCAACGTCGCTCACTCCGGCCTGCCACCCGCCCATGGCGGCATAGCCGGTCCCGTCTTATCGGTGCTTCACGGGAAGCGCACCGTTATTCTAACTGTCGGGGCTATTGGTCCTTGAGTTGGACCATCACCACCGTGCCAGTGGCACGGGTTGTCCCCTCGGCATTCACCTTCAACTCGACGACGACCTTCCGCCCCTTGACCTCCAGCACCTTGCCGCGTATTTCCAACTCGGTGTTGATCGGTGTCGGGCAGTGGTAGTCCACCTTGAGAGAAGCGGTGACAAAACGGGAGATCGGTTTGCCGTCCTCTCGTGCCTTGGCTGCCGCTGCAGTCCCCGCTGCATGACAGTCAATAAGCGAGGCAATCAATCCGCCGTAAAGAAAACCGGGATAGCCGCCGGTAAACTTGGGATCGGGTGTATGACGGCACACCGTCTCTTCACCATCCCAGTAGCTTTTCAGATGAAATCCTACGGGATTCAATCGCCCACAGCCAAAGCAGTGGGCGTAATCGTCGGGATACTGATCCTGAAAGGCTTGATCGTCCATGAACTGAATCCGCAGCCGATTTATTCGTAGCTGTAGAAGCCTCTACCGCTCTTGCGGCCCAGCCACCCAGCCTCGACGTACTGCCGCAGAAGCGGACAAGGACGATACTTGGAGTCGCCCAGCCCCTCGTGCAGGGTATTCATGATCGCCAGACAGGTATCCAGACCGATCAGATCGGCCAAGGCCAACGGCCCCATGGGATGATTCATGCCCAGCTTCATCACCGTGTCGATATCTTCCTTGGTTCCCACTCCGTGATAGAGGCAAAACACGGCCTCATTGATCATCGGCAAGAGAATACGATTGGCAATGAATCCCGGGAAATCGTGGGACTGTGCCGGAGTTTTCTCCATGCGTTTGGTCAATTCCAGGGTGGTCTCCAAGGTGTCCTCGGATGTGGCCAACCCACAGATAACCTCTACCAGCTTCATCACCGGTACCGGGTTCATGAAGTGCATACCAATCACTTTTTCCGGGCGTTTGGTGTGCGAAGCTATACGCCCGATCGGGATGGAAGAGGTGTTGGAGGCAAGGATCACATGCGGGGCACAGATTTCTTCCAAGGTCTCAAAAATCTTGAACTTGATGACCTCATTCTCTGAGGCCGCCTCAACCACGAAATCCGCAGCAGCCATATCCTTGAGATCGGTGCTGCTCTTGATCCGCGCCAAAATCTGGTCCTTGGCCTCGGCGGTGAGTTTGCCCTTGTCGACATTGCGCTGCAGGTTCTTGTTGATCGTGGCCAGGCCGCGCTCAACAAATTCGGGCTTAATATCGTTCATGATGACGGAAAGACCGCTGGCTGCCGCAACCTGAGCAATGCCATTGCCCATCTGGCCGGCGCCGATCACTCCAAATGTTTTCACTTCCATTGCTGCACTCCCTGTCCAATACGCAAAGGTAGACCGGCCGCAGGCAGCGACCGGCGGATTATCGCTGATTACTTGTTACTGATCACCATGGCCATGCCCATACCACCGCCGATACACATGCTGATGAGACCGGTGGCATATTGCTGACGCTGCATCTGGTACATAGCGGTCACCATCTGCCGGGCACCGGTGCAACCCACAGGATGGCCCATGGAGATACCGCTGCCCAACTGATTGGGCTTTTCAACATCAATACCGAGCTCAAGCATGCAGCCTATAGCCTGGGAGGCAAAGGCCTCATTGAGTTCGATCATATCGATATCGTTGATGGTCTTGCCAGTCTGCTTCAGCGCCTTCTGGATCGCTGGAACCGGGCCCAATCCCATGTAGGCCGGATCAAGTCCACCGGAGGCAAAACCCTCAATGGTAACCAATGGTTTGAGCCCCAGGGATCTGGCTTTGTCGGCACTCATCATCAGCACGGAGGCGGCTCCATCGTTGATACCCGAGGCGTTGCCGGCGGTTACGGTACCGTCTTTGGCAAAGGCCGGTTTCAACTTGGCCATCTTCTCCAGCGAGGTTTCCATCGGCCGCTCGTCCTGATCAAAGCTGACCATCTCTCGACCGGCCTTGACCGAAATCGGCACGATCTCCTGCTTGAACAACCCCTCGCGAATACCCAGGCGGGCACGGGCATGACTCATTGCGGCCAGACGGTCCTGGTCCTCACGGCTGATATTGTAGAGACGGGCAATATTCTCGGCGGTAACGCCCATATGGTACCCATAGAAAATCTCATAGAGACCGTCAAAAACCATCAGGTCGTAGACCTCGCCCACACCGGTGAGCTCCATGCGATAGCCCCAGCGAGCCTTGGGCAGGGCCATGGGCACCATGCTCATGTTTTCCTGGCCGCCAGCCAACACCACCTCGGCCTGGCCGGTCATGATCGACTGGGCACCAAGGGCAATAGCCTTCAGTCCCGATCCGCAGACCTTATTGATGGTAAAAGCGGGGGTTTCCTTGGCGATCCCCGCCTGGATCATGGCCTGGCGAGCGGTGTTCTGGCCCTGGCCAGCCTGGAGCACGTTCCCCATGATGACCTCATCAATCGAGATCTCAGCAGCGCCTTTATCCCAGGTGTTGTACTTTTGCTCGAGTTCAAGAGCACCTTGATCTTTGAGCTTCTCTGGAGTGACCGCCTGCATTTCCGCACTGGCGACCGGGCGCAGGCCTACTTTGCGCAGGGTTTCATGCATAACGGTCGCGCCCAAAGTCACCACCGGCGTATTTTTCAGACTGCCACCAAACCCACCTACGGCGGTCCGACTGCCGCTTACAATCACAACCTCGTTCATAATACTTGTGCTCCTTGTAGAAAGAGAGATTCCGGAATCAATCGTTGAGGCCGCCAGTGAAAATTGCTTTGCGTTTCTCCAAAAAGGCGCCGGTCCCTTCCTTGGCGTCTGGGCTGGCCAGCATGAGGGCAAAGGCATCGCGTTCGATGGCAAGCCCGGTCTTCAGGTCTGTATTCAGGCCCTGATTCACGGTCTGTTTGGCAGCGCAGAGCGAAGCCTTACCTTTGGAGGCGATCAGTTTCGCGGTATCGGCGGCGGCAATCACCAGTTCTTCCGGGGCAAAAATCTTGTTCACCAGGCCGATTTCCTTGGCCTCAGCAGCGGTGATGTGCTTACCGGTGAAAATCATTTCCTTGGCCATATTGGCACCGATCAGGCGGGGCAGTCGCTGGGTACCGCCGAAACCGGGAATGACTCCGAGGCTAATTTCCGGCAGGCCGAATATGGCCTTTTCCGAGGCGTAGATAAAATCGCAGGCCAGTGCCATCTCGCAACCACCACCGAGTGCATAGCCATTGACCGCAGCGATAACAGGAATATTCAAGCCCTGGAGTTGGCTGATAACATCCTGGCCGATTTGGGCAAACTTTTTTGCACCAAGCGGGGAGAGGGTATTGATTTCGCTAATATCGGCTCCGGCGATGAAGGCTTTTTCACCGGCGCCTGTGAGAACCAGCACGCGGATGGATTCGTCGGCTTTAATGGTATGAAGTGCGTGGGAGAGTTCCTCGAGCAGCGAGGTATTGAGTGCGTTGAGAGCTTTTGGGCGGTTAAACGTCAGTATTGCAATTCCGTCGGTACAGGTGAGTTCAATCGATGAATAGACCACCGTTTCCTCCTTTGTTCAGAGTAATAAGAAATCGCGCAGAATTACATCCAATAAAATCTAAAAAAAAAAGGGCAAAGGAGCTGCCAGACCGACACTACACAACAATCCCTTACCCATAAAACAATCAGGTTTACATACGATACGCTGCCCTATTGTCCCCATCCTCTCAGAAAACGGACCAAATCGAGCTGACGCGAAGTGGGTAATATCTATTGCAAAAGCCGCAGGCTGTCAAACACTTTTTACGAAGATGTTAGGACGCTAACCCCCTGATCGAACAATACACTTTTTAACATTCCCCATTCAGAAGCTGCTGCAATCCCTACACCTTGCAGATGCCTTTTGCCCTCAATTTCCATTCGATAGCACATCTTCACAAAATAAAGTTGTGCCACATTGTACTTTCAACGCCTCTGTATCAATGGATTAACACAGGCACGATTAGAATCCAAATCGGAACCAGTTGTCACAGGCGCCCGGTCTTGAGGTTGTATTCCGCCAGCAGCGATTTTCAACTCCGCCCTGCAATCAGAAGCCCTAAAGCATACCCAAAGGCACGAGTCATCAGTATCTGGATCAAACCGTTGCCGATAACCAGCAGCATTCCGCCCCTGGAAAGAGTCAACGCCCCGCACACCACTAGGCTATTGCAGGGCGATAACAGCCTCTATTTCGATTGCAGCCCCCAAGGGCAAAGCAACCACCTGGATGGCACTGCGTGCCGGAAACGGTTCCTGGAAATACTGGGCGTAAACAGCGTTGACTCGCTGAAAATTGGCGATATCAGTGAGAAAAACAGTGACTTTCAGGGCATTGGAGAGATTGGTCCCGGCAGCCTCGGCAATGGCAGCCAAATTTTTAAGCACCAGATGGGCATGGACTTCAATAGCAGCCTCCGGAATTTTCCCAGTCTGTGGATCAATGGGAATCACCCAGGAGGTGAACAGGAGGGAATCGGTGGCAATCGCCTGGGAATAGGGGCCGACAGCGGCCGGAGCCTTTTCGGTGTGGATCTGGTTTCTGGTCATGACACACTCCTTTATAGCTGAAAAAATGTCGAGCATTGAGCCCATTATCTGATCCGGCGAGGAAAAATCAATCAGCTATGCAGCTTAAGAACGCTTCTTTTCCCTTGCCCTCCGCTTGATGAGAATTACATACTTCTACCATGGAATATTTAATTCCGCCCTTCGTCTGTCATCGGCTCCTGCATATCTCCTTTTCAATCGATCACGGGGGGATGCCCGTTGTACCCTTAGTTACAGACGTTGATCTTGATCTACAAATCTACGTATTGTCGATCTCGTGAAAAGTCCGTCACATTCTAAAAGATGGCTAGGTAAAAACACAGATATACAAGGAGCAGTGTTTTTACCGGCCCGAAGGCATACGTAAGGTATGTCGAGCGTCGGGAAATATGCTGCAACGCAGTAGATCGAAGTTTTTACGACGCCATCAAGTATTAATGACACCCTTTCTCTGAGGGTCTACTCTTTTCTCTTCTCAGGAGCACACTATGAAAACGATTCACTTTAGCGAATTGGGGCTTGCCAACACCAAAGCCATGTTTCACCAGGCCATGGCGGAACAGTTTGCGGTTCCGGCTTACAACTTTAATAATATGGAACAACTCCAAGCCATCATCATCGGGTGCGCCAAGTCGGCCTCCCCGGTAATTCTTCAGGTTTCAGGCAGCGCCCGCTCCTATATCGGCACCGCCTTTCTCCCCCACATGGCTGCCGCAGCGGTGGACCTTGCCCGGGAAACCGGCTTGGCGATCCCTATCGCGCTCCATCTCGACCACGGCTCCAGCTTCGAATTGGCCAAAGACTGTATCGACTCCGGCTTTTCCTCGGTAATGATCGATGCCTCCCACCACACCTTTGACGATAACATTGCCCTCACCCGCCAAGTAGTGGAGTACGCCCATGCCCACGAGGTTACCGTCGAGGCCGAACTCGGCGTGCTTGCCGGCATCGAGGACGAGGTCAGTTCCGAGCATTCTTCCTATACTAGACCGGAAGAGGTCGAACGCTTTCTTGAAAGAACCGGTGTCGACAGCCTGGCAATCTCCATCGGCACCTCCCACGGCGCCTTTAAGTTCAAGCTGCAACCTGGCCAGGAGCCACCTCCGCTGCGCTTTGACATCCTGGAAGAAATCGAAAAACGAGTGCCTGGTTTTCCGATCGTTCTCCACGGTGCCTCCTCTGTCACCCAAACCCATGTAGCCATGATCAACCAATTTGGGGGCAAGATGGACAATACCGCCGGTATTCCCGAAGAGCAACTTCGCCGGGCTGCGGCCTCAGCAGTCTGTAAGGTCAACATCGACAGTGACGGCCGTTTGGCCATGACTGCAGTGATCCGCAAAATCTTTGCCGAAAAACCCTCGGAATTCGATCCGCGCAAGTATCTCGGCCCGGCCCGCGAAGAACTGATTGAGATGGTGATGCATAAAAACAGTGCGGTTCTCGGCAGCGCAGGACGGGTCAAAGCCTAAGCGGAACATGCCTTCTGGCGCAGGAATGTGGAAAAATCAATGAATCCAAACGATAATGGACTCGTAAATAGTCCGTCACATTCTAAATGAAGGCTAGGTAAGCTAGGTAAGAACACAGATATTGAAGTTGCAGTGTTTTTTCCGGCGCGAAGGCATACATCAGGTATGCCGAGTGCCCGGAAAAACGCAGCGGGGCAGTAAATCGAAATTTTTACGACGCCATCAAACGATTAAGAACGGGAAAAAAGGTTGAACTGGACCACAAGCTGTGGTCCAGTGAGAGAAGGGAAGTGGCAGGTGACGGCGAATACAAGGAGCCGACATTGACAAAAGAATTCAGTAATCTGGTGTGGATTGACCTGGAGATGACCGGGCTCAACCCCTCATCCGACAGAATCCTGGAAGTGGCGACGGCGGTTACCGACTCGCAGTTGCATATCCTCGCCGAGGGGCCGGTCATTGCTATCCACCAGCCAGAGGAAGTTCTCTCAGCCATGGATTTATGGAATTCCAAGCACCACCGGGACTCCGGCCTGCTTGAGCGGGTACGCCAAAGCAGTTACTCTTGCCACGATGCCGAAATAGAAACCCTGAATTTCGTTAAAGAGTGGGTCGGCTATCGTCTCTCACCCATGTGTGGCAATTCGGTCTGGCACGACCGCCGCTTTCTTGCCCGTTACATGCCAGAACTCGAAGCCTACTTCCATTACCGCAACATCGACGTTAGCACCTTAAAAGAACTGGCCATCCGCTGGGCCCCAGATCTACCTCAATTTGCCAAGGAGTGCCGCCACCTGGCCCAGGACGACATCCGCGAATCCATTGCCGAGCTCAAACATTACGGCAACTGGTTTCTTAAAAAATAATTTCTTGCCAGATGTACCCCGAAGAAATTCATTCTTCGGGGCACGTATCCAATAAGCAGTGATCAGCGCTGCGCCCCTACAGGCACGCCCCAAATTTTCTCAGCATACTCCCGAATGGTCCGGTCGCTGGAGAATTTCCCCATCCGCGCCACATTGAGAATCGATCGCCGGGTCCAGGCATCTTCGTCGGCATAGACCTCACCCACGGTTCGCTGGCACTGGAGATACGACTCGAGATCAAGCATCAGCAGATAGGGATCGTTTTCACTCATCAGATCATCGACCAAGGGCGTGAACAATTCGCTATTGCCGTAACTGAAAACCCCACCGCGGATGGCGTCGATGATTTCCCGCACCTCAGCGTTATCCTCATAGATCTGCCAGGGTTTACGCGATTTACATTTTTTCTCGTATTCGGCCTCCTCAGCGGTCATGCCGAAAATAAAAATATTGTCTTCCCCCACCTCTTCCCGTATCTCAATATTGGCCCCATCCAAAGTACCAATGGTCAAGGCTCCATTGAGGGCAAATTTCATATTCCCGGTTCCAGAAGCCTCGGTACCGGCGGTGGAGATTTGCTCGGAGAGATCAGCTGCCGGCATAATTCGCTCTGCCAGCGAGACGCAGTAATTGGGGATAAACACCACCTTGAGCCGTTCACCGACCCGAGGATCATTATTAATCACCGTTCCCACCGAATTGATCAGTTTGATGATTAATTTGGCCTTGTGATAGGAAGGGGCGGCCTTACCGGCAAAAATGACCGTTCGCGGAACCACCTGTTCATCGGGCCGGGTGATCAATCGTTGGTAAAAATTGATCACATGCAACACATTGAGCAACTGACGTTTATATTCGTGGATCCGCTTCACCTGAATATCGAACAGGGTATCCGGATTGACGGTGACGTCGCAATTGGAGGCAATGATCTTGGCCAACCGTTTTTTGTTGGCCAGCTTGACCTCCCGCCAGCGACGGAGAAAATCGCCATCCTCGGTCAACTTTTCAAGATCACGCAGTTTATCCAGATTCACCACCCAATCATAGCCGATCTTCTCTCCGATCAGCTCCGAGAGCGCCGGGTTACTCTTTAACAGCCACCGCCTGGGGGTAATGCCGTTGGTTTTGGAGTTGAATCGATCAGGATACATCTCATGAAAGTTGCGAAAAAGATAACTCTTGAGCAACTCGGTATGCAGGGCCGCCACACCATTCACCGAATGGCTGCCGACAATAGCCAGATTGGCCATCCGCACCCGCCGTACCGCCCCCTCGTCTATGAGCGACATCTCCTGGAGTTTACGCGTATTCCCCGGATAGCGGATGGCAACCTCATCCAGGAAGCGCCGGTTGATCTCGTAAATTATCTCCAAATGCCGCGGCAGTACCCAGCCAAGCATATCCACCGGCCAAGTTTCCAGGGCTTCGGGCATGAGGGTGTGGTTGGTATAAGCAAAGGTTTTAACGCAGATATCCCAAGAATGCTCCCAACCCAATCCCTCGATATCCATTAAGAGGCGCATCAACTCGGGAATGGCGATTGCCGGATGGGTATCGTTGAGTTGGACCGCGACCTGATTGGAAAAATCATCAAAGGTCTCATTTTCTTTTCGATAGCGGCGGAGGATATCCTCGAAGGTTGCGGCCACAAAAAAGTATTGCTGCTTGAGCCGCAATTCCTGGCCCTCGCTGATATCATCACTGGGATACAGGACTTTGGAGATGGTCTCCGATTTGACCTTGCTCTCCACGGCGCTGATGTAGTCGCCAGCATTAAACGAACGCAAATCCAATTCACGCGAAGCCTTGGCACGCCACAAACGCATGTTAATCACATGATCGTTGCGAAATCCCGGCACTAGCATGTCACAGGCCATGGCCATCACGATCTGGGTATCGGTCCAGCGGGCGCGATAACGGCCATGCTTGTCGGTGGTTGCGGTGACGTGTCCATAAAATTGGACCGGATACATAAACGAGGTTCGCTCGTACATCCAAGGCGAGCCCAGACGCAACCAGGAATCCGGGGTTTCAACCTGGTAACCGTCGACGATTTTCTGGTGGAAAAGTCCGAAATCGTAACGAATGCCATAGCCGTAGGCCGGAATTTTCATTGTGGCAATGGAATCCATAAAACAGGAGGCCAAGCGCCCCAGGCCGCCATTGCCCAACGCCGCGTCTTCTTCACACTCACGCAGGGTTTCCAGGTCATAGCCAAGCTGTTCCAGGGCCTCGGTGACCTCATCCATCAGCCCCATATTGATGATCGCATTGCCCAGAGAACGCCCCACGAGAAACTCGAGGGAAAGGTAGTAGACCCGCTTCATCTTCCCGGCATAGAAAGTCTTCTGGGTCTTGATCCATTTTTCCATGAGTACGTCGCGCAGGGCATAGGAAAGTGCGCGGTAAACGTCGGGGTCCCCCGCCCGTTCCGGATCTCGTCCCTGGAAACTCATCAGGTGGTGCTGGATACATTTCTTGAACTCCTCCACCCCAGTACCCTGAAAGATGGATAAGTAGGCATGATTGTCGGTCGAGGTTTCTGTCTGTTTGTTCATACAACCTCCTGTGGACAACGATCTGAAAGGAAAGAAATCAGAATTATTTTACCCCAATTGCGAGGTACAGCAAACGTCTATTCCCAAGAAAAAACGGTACTTTTGGCCCCAATAAACCTGAGAAGAGTTTCAGTTTCATGTTGATCATTCAACATTCCAGCCCCTATCATGCAAAAAGGCAACATACTGGAAATTGCCACTGAAAGGGCAGACATAAAGAGAAGATTCGAGGCACGGAGGGGAAATGTTCAACAATATTAAACTGTAACCCAGGCTTGTCATCATTGGTCTCATGGTCACCATCATCCACTGGCAATCATTTTGGCCGCAATTTTTATTCAGAATACAGCAGGGGCATCATTGGAGAGAGAAAAAAAAGCTGTGAATGATCAGTCCGATGCAACCCACAAGATCAGCAACAATATCAACCAAGCCTCGATCGGCCAGCAGGAGGTGAACGAAAACGTTAGTCAGAGTTCCACCGTCTCCTCGCAGATCGCCTTCGACATCACCACGGTGAACACCTCGGCCGGAACCATCTCCGCGAGCAGCACCCAGGTAAAAGCCTGTTCGGAAAACCTGCGCAAGATGGTGGAAGAGCTCAACTCCATCATCGGTCGATTCAAAACCGTTTAACCCGAGCGGTGCACAGTGCCGGAAACCGGCTCGTGGATAAAAAAACAAGAAGAGTTAGGCGCCAAGAGAGCAACCATCCACAGGAAAGCCTACAGAGTCCGAGGGCATAGCCTGTAGACCCTGTTTTGTACGGGTAAAACGAAGAGGTCCTGTAAAAAAGGGGGGGCTGCGCTGCACGCCAATGTACGATTGGAGAGGCACCCGGGCCAGACGTTACAAGTCATCCTCGCCGCCGATTCGATCTTCGGCGATTTCAATAAACTGATCGCGCAGCAAATCCTGGACAGCCACCGAGGTCTCCTCGATTTCGCCCTCATGGCCTTTGTGGATCGCACGAAAGAAACGATCGCAAACCGCTCGCTGCTCCCGGCTCCAACGACTGGTAAATCCAGCCTTACCGCCCGACTGTTGCAGGAGATCGTGCATTTGTTCATAGTCACGACGGCCATGGGCCCAATTGATCACATGCGAGTAAAATAACAGTCCGCGATCAAGGAGGATGTAGAATAACTGAATATTGTTGACCGGTCCAACCTGTAATTGTTCACCGCCCATCTTCATCCCGAGCAGGCGCACTCCGGAGAGCAGATCTTTACCCTTGAACGCCGTTGCTCCGGCTCCGATCAACCCGCCGATAGCCGAAAACAAGCCAAAGGAGGTTCCGATGGTGGCGGCATCGATCCCCACCCCGAGTGCGGCCCCACCAAGGGCTCCGGCCAGGATTACCTGGCGGTCGCTTAAACCGAGAAACTTCCAAGTGCGGTCACTGAACAGATCCTCTTGCAGAATCGACTGCGGCGGCAGCTCGAGGTTGAAAATATTGTGCTTAAACAAGTCGCGGATGTCGCGCTGGGCCTCGCGTTCACGGCCGCTGACGTAGGTGAGGTATTGGCTGTGCAACTCCCTTCGCTTGTTTTCCTCCTCTTCCGGTGTACAAGGGATAGATTTACGATAACTGAGGATATCTTGAAAACTGTCGGCAAGGAGCGCCGCCGTTCGCTGACTGCGAATCTCCCAATCCTCCTGAAAAGCCTCGACCACCTGGCGCAGAACCGGCTCCAGTTGCTGGTCAATGGACTTGAGGCTCTCCAAGAGTTCGATCCGCTGCCGATAATTGGCCCGACAGGAGTTAAACACCCGTACTGCATTGAAATTTTTACGGAACTCGCTTTGCCATTTACTTAAATACTCGCCATCCTCCTCCTTGGAGTTGATCACCGCCATTCGCGGTGCCCCACTCAAACGAAGAATTTCCATCTCCGCCCGGTCCACCTGGCGCAACGGTCGCGATCCGTCGACCACAAAGATAACCCCTGCCCCGGCCACCACGGGCCGCAATAACTCACAGTCGTCGTGAAAGGCCGGGTCGTCCTCATGGGCCGCGATAAAGGCGGTAAGCATGTCCTCCTCCGGTCCCTCATAGGCCTGGAGCCAGGTCAGGGTCTGGCGTGGATTCTGAAATCCGGGAGTATCGACAAAACGGATGATCTCCCGCCCATCGATCCGTACCGGAAAGGACTGGCAGACAATGGTTTCACCGGGGATAGGGCTGACCCGGACAGAATCGTCCTCCGCCAGAGTGGAAAGAACCGAGGACTTCCCCTCATTGGGATGGCCGATAATGGCAAATTCAACGGTCGTGGGTTTCATGGCATTATCAAAGGTTGCACAGCAAGATTCCCATCCCCTAACGCCTGCATTTTCATCTGCCAGATCCGCAGTTGATCAGGGTCCACCGGGGTGAGCATGGTCCACGAGGTGGGCTTGCCGATAAGGAGAATGATGATGGGCCTTTCCCTGCCCACGGTTGCACGTAGGCCTCGGAGAAAGGTCTCTGTTTCTTTGAGAGGCGGCTGCCAGGCCTCAAAAAGGAGATAAAGTTCAGGCAATCCCTGGCGGTTCAGATGCAGGCGCTCGATTCGACCGCTCTCGTCATAGGGCAGAGGTTCGATCGAAAGCCGGGGAAGCCTTTGCTTAAGCATGGACAACAGTTCGGCCAGCGGACAATCCTCATACAGCTCCTCGGGGATAAGGATCAGGGCCTGTCCCTGCGAGAGTTGAGTAGGCTCTTCCTGCATCAGCACCTTTTCTTCAACCAGCGACGGCATTGCTTCCGGCTCGTTTTCTAAAGAAAGCGGATCGGGAGCGGGCGGCACCCTTGGGGGACCAGATTTTGGCTCAACCACGCCTCTGGTGTCGATCCGGGGAACAGTCATCCGCTGCAGCAGGGGGCGGAAGTTGAGCGAGGCAAAGTGCAGGCTTTCAAGTGATTGCCGCTGTTTGATCCAGCCGACAAGAAGTAACAGGCATCGGGGCAACAAGCCGTAGAGCGCGACGCTACAGCAGAGAAAAGGCCACCAGGCCACCAGATCAGCCGTGGCCAGATGAGCCGCGCCCTCTTTAAGCACCATCTGACTACCCTGGATCTGAGCCAGGGTAGGACAGGCCTGAGGCACGAGCCATGACCAAGGCAGCGAGATCCAGCGCGCCAAATCCGCCACCAACTCAGGGGATAGCTGCAGGGTGGATTGCCAGGCAAAAGCCATATCGGAAAAGATCACCTTGGAAAGGGTGGCGCCGAGGACCCCCATATTGAAACCGATGCCGCCAAGCTGCATCAGGATGAAGGCTGGCCAGAGCAGCAGCACCGCCAGTTCCCGCCGCTGCTGGATACCGCCGATCAGGGCAGCGAGATCAAGCCGCCGCTGGCCGCTCAAGCGTCGATGCACCTTCCGCCTTAGCCCTTCCATGCCACGCACCATGGCCCGGCCGAGCAGGAGATACAGATTCGTCGATTCCATGGGTAGTCGGCGCAGTAAGCGGTAGAGCAGAAAGCAGCCCTGCATCGCCACTACCAGCAACTGTACCAAGACAAAGAAGCCGAAGTAGAGCGACACATTCAGCGGCGTGGTCCCGGAGTAAAGCAAGAGCGATCCGGCCGCACCGGCACCAATCAGCACCCCGAGCAAGAGGACCAATCCGCGGCCGAGCACCGAGAGTTCCAGCCAGAGGCTCCCCGGCAACACCTGCGCCTCGCGCCCCTTTTCCTGCCGAAATTGCAGGCGGCGCATGGCCAACCACTTGCGGATTAAAAGCCTGGGCGGAACCTCGTCCACCTTACCCAACTGCGGCTCGATCTTGGCCAGATAGATCACCCGGTCGCGCTTGGCGAGCACGGTCTCCCCCTCTCTGCGCTGCACTTCCTCATCAAGACGACAAAAAAAGTGTAGATCGATCAGATCGGCAATATTCCACAGACGACTCACAATCGGGGCTCCAACAGACAGCGCGCCACGAGGGCGGAAGAAAATAAATTGCGCGGGAAAAACATTTTGTCGTATAGAGAAAGTTTCTGTTCATCGCCGACACCGCCACTTTGGCTGTCGGCCAACCATAAAAGCTCCCCATCCCTAGCAAAAAAATTGAATCAGGACAAGGTAAAGCAGCATTCATCCCCCCAGCCACCGGCGCTCGCATTCCGTCAGGGGGCTGCGGCGGCGTGGCCGATCTGCCTCGGGTACTTCCCCATCGGCCTGGCTCTTGGCGTGCTGGCCCAGCAGGCCGGGATCCCCTGGTGGGCGATGGCCATGATGTCGATTCTGGTTTTCGCCGGTTCCTCCCAGTTCATCTGTGTGGCCATGCTTGCCAGCGGAGCTTCTTTTCCTGCTATCGTCTTCACCACGCTGATGGTCAACCTACGCCACGCCCTCATGGGCTCGGCCATGGCCGTGCATCTACGCGGGGTAGATCGCCGCTTTCTCGCACTCTTTGCCTACGGCATCACCGACGAGAGTTTTGCGATCAACATGGCCCGATTCCGTGCGGGTAACTGGAGCCGCTTGAGTGCATTGACCACCAACCAACTACCCAACCTCACCTGGATCGGTGCAACCACGGCCGGAGTACTGATCGGTCAGTTCATCCCTCAGGGTGCCTTTGGGATCGATTACGCCCTGAACGCGATGTTTCTCTGCTTACTGATCTATCAGTTGCAGACCAGGCTTTATCTGTTCACCGCCCTGATCGCGGTTCTGGTGGCCACACTCTGGTACCTGCTTATACCCGGTGACTCCTATATTGTCGGCGCCTCAGTGGTTGCGGCAACCTGCGGATTTTCCCTTAAACGGTGGCAGGAGCGCGAAAATTGAGCTGGAAAGAATATTTACTGCTCTTTGCGGCCATGGGGCTGGTCACGTATCTGCCCCGGTGCCTGCCGCTGATCTACCTCGCCCACCGCAGATTGCCCAAGGCTTTGATTGACTGGCTCAGCCTTATACCTGCGGCAATTCTCAGCGCCCTGTTGGCACCGAGCCTGTTCACCAACACCTACAGCCGCAGCCTGGAGCTAGGTAAACCCGAACTCTGGGTAGCACTGCCAACGCTGCTCTTTGCTTGGAAAAGCAAGAGCCTAGGTGGCACGGTTATTGTCGGCATGCTGCTCTATTGGTTGGCGGGAAAACTGCCCTTCATCTAAACAAGCGCCAAAACGTCCATACAAATCGTCTTAATCAGTAGCCATTGCGCTTCTCGAGAAAACAGGTGGACTGTATCCCCTTGCCCTTCATCTCCACATCCAAGGGGCAGGAGAAGACAAATTCCCGGCCCAGCCCCTGACAAAAAGCACTGGAAACATTGATCCGCATCGGTTCGGAAAGGGATTCGAGACGGGCAGCGATATTGACCGTATCGCCGAAGATATCGTAGATGTACTTCTTGGTGCCGACAATGCCGCCGACCACCGGACCGGAATGGAGCCCAATGCGGACCTGCCACTGTTGCGGGTTGCTCTGATTACGCGCCTGAAGATAGGTGATCACCTCCAGGGCTGTCAGGGCGGCGGCCCGGCTATGATCATTCCGAGGCTCGGGAATGCCAGCGGCAAAGAGATAGGCATCACCGACGGTCTTCATTCGCTCGCACTGATTGGTTTCGACAATTTGATCAAAGGCAGTGAACAGGGCGTTGAGTTCGCTGATGAGAAAGGGCGGATCAAGTACGGACGCCGTGGCAGTGAACTGGACAATATCGACAAAACCCACCGTGACCTCGGGAAAATACTGCGGGGTGCAACTGCCCCGCTCCATCAGTTCCTCAGCCACCCGCGCTGGCAGCACGTTGAGCAACAGGGCCTCGGATTTCTGTTTTTCCAAGGCGAGTTGACGATTGTTTTCCGCCAGCTGCTGTTGCAACTGGCGCAGCTTGAGATGGGTGGAGACCCGTGCCATAACCTCAGCCGGATGAAAGGGCTTAGTGATGTAATCCACCCCCCCGGCACTGAAACCGCTCAGCTTGTCGGCGGTGTTGTCCAAGGAGGAGATGAAGATGACCGGGATGTCGCAGGTCGTCGGTTTCGCCTTGAGCAGACGACACAGGGACAGGCCGTCCAACTCAGGCATCATGACATCCAAAAGGAGCAGATCTGGCCGCAGATGCTCCAACAGGGCCAATGCTTCCTTGCCGTGATTGGCAACGGAGACGGTATAGCCCTGTTTGCTCAACAAATGCTGCAGTTGCCGCTGGTTGATCGGCGAGTCTTCGACAACAAGGATGGAAGCGGCCTGTTCGCTCACAACCGGATCAAACATCTTAGCGTGAAAGTGGTTGCCGTGCGCGCTGCTGCAGGGCCATATCGATCAAAACCAGAGACGCCATGGCCTCGACGATCGGCACCGCCCGTGGGACCACGCAGGGATCATGCCGCCCCTTGGCCTCGAGGGTCACCGATTCGCCGGCAAAGTTGACCGTCTCCTGGGCCATGCCGATAGTCGCCACCGGTTTGAACGCCACCCGGAAAACAATGGACTCACCGTTACTGATTCCCCCTTGAATACCACCGCTATTATTGGTGTGCGTTCCCAGGTTTCCGCCCTTTTGTACAAAGGGATCGTTATGCTCGCTGCCACGCATACGGGTGCCAGCAAAACCAGAACCAATATCAAACCCCTTGGTGGCCGGAAGCGAGAGCATCGCCTGAGCCAAACGGGCCTCGAGCTTGTCGAACACCGGCTCGCCGAGACCAATGGGTACATTGCGGCAGACACAAGTAAGAATACCGCCGATGGAATCCTTGGCCTCTAGCACCTCTTTGACTCGCTCTTCCATACGGGCAGCTGTGGCCGCATGCGGACAACGTACGATCTGACTATCGACCTGCTCACGGTTGATGGTGCCCAGATCCATTTCCGGAGCCTCGATATCACCCACCGCACTCACCCAGGCCACGATTTCTGTGCCGTAGATCTCATAAAGCCATTTCTCGGCAATGGCACCGGCAGCCACCCGACCGATGGTCTCACGCGCACTCGAACGGCCACCGCCACTGGAGGCGCGAGTCCCGTATTTCATCTGGTAGGTGAAGTCGGCATGCGAGGGGCGGGGAATCTTGCTCATCTCGCCATAGTCCTGGGGCCGCTGATCCTTGTTGTTTACCAGGAGCATGATTGGGGTGCCGAGGGTCTTGCCGAATTCGGTGCCGGAATAGATGGTGACCTGATCGGCTTCCTGGCGCGGGGTGGAAAGATCGCTCTGACCGGGACGACGCCGGGAGAGCTGTTTTTGGATGTCCGCCTCCACCAGTTCCATGCCGGGAGGGCAGCCGTCGACAATGGCGCCGACGCCCTTGCAGTGGGATTCGCCGAAGGTGGTGACTTTGTAGAGGGTGCCGAGGGTACTGGACATCGAATGCTCCTTGTGAATCGAGGTGGTAGGTTTGTAGTTTTTAGTTTTTAGTCTGCTCGGTTGGTCAGTATGTCGAGGGTCGGAAAGAAGGCTGCGACGTAGGCAATCGAAGTTTTTACGACGCTATCAATCTTTAAATCGTTCAATATACCACTGAGCCGCCTTATCCAAACCATTCCGCACCGAATACGCGGGGTGATAGCGGATATGCTGCGTTGCCTTGTCGATATCGGCCAGGGAATGGCGCACATCGCCGGCACGGAAATCGCGGTACACGGGATTGGCCTCGGCGGCTGCGGGGTAATACACCGCTACCCGTTCCTGGATCAACCGGTACAACTCGTTGAGGGTGGTACGCTCACCAAAAGCCACATTATATACCTGGTTGGCGGCCTCATCACCGGCGGTGGCAGCCATAATATTGGCTTGGACGCAATTTTCGATAAAACAGAAATCGCGACTGGTTTCGCCATCGCCATTGATGTACACAGGCTCGCCTTTGAGCAGACCGGCAAACCACTTGGGAATGACCGCCGCGTAGGCCCCGTCCGGATCCTGACGCTGGCCGAAGATATTGAAGTAGCGCAGGCCTATGGCTTTAAAACCATAGGTTCGTGCAAAAACGGAGGCATACAGTTCATTGACCAGCTTGGTCACGGCATAGGGAGAGAGCGGATTACCGATCTTGTCCTCCACCTTGGGCAGATCAGGATGATCGCCGTAGGTGGAACTGGAGGCGGCATAGACCATGCGTCGCACCTTGGCATCGCGGGCCGCGACCAGCATATTGAGAAAACCGGTGATATTGTTGGCGTTGGTGGTTAGTGGATCTTCAATCGAACGCGGCACCGAGCCCAGGGCCGCTTGATGGAGGACATAGTCCACTCCGGTGCTGGCCTCACGGCAGTCGGCAAGCTCGCGAATATCGCCCTTGATACAACAAAACCGCTGCCAGGCCTCCTCGCCCACTCGCTGATGGACCTCGTCGAGGTTGTGCTGAAAACCGGTGGAAAAGTTATCCAGGCCCACCACTTTCTGCCCCATCCCGAGCAAGTACTCCAATAAATTCGAGCCAATAAAACCGGCAACGCCGGTGACCAACCAGGTGACGGGCTGCTGCTTGAGCAGTTGACAACGCTCTGTATAAATATGCATTTTGTCTGTTTTCCTACGATGCAATTTAAGGTATTTTTTCGCCATTCAATCGAATATGTTCCTGTCGATAATAGCCTTGACGGCGATGAGCGTCAATGGCGATAACTGCTCGAGCTTTAAACCGTTTTTGCCATGCCGCCGATCCGTAAAATCATTCATATCGATATGGACGCCTTTTTCGCCTCGGTTGAGCAGCTCGACCGGCCGGAGTTAAGCGGTCTTGCGGTCATCGTCGGCGGTAATCCCCAGAGCCGGGGGGTGGTGGCGGCCTGCTCCTACGAAGCCCGGGCCTTTGGTATTCATTCTGCCATGCCCTGTGCCCGGGCATACCAACTCTGCCCGCAAGCTGTCTTCATCAAACCGCGCATGGCGCGCTACCAGGAAGTCTCCCATCAGATTATGGCCGTCTTCCGTGGCTATTCTCCGCTGGTGGAACAACTTTCCGTGGACGAGGCCTTTCTCGACGTCACCGACAACCAACTCGGCGAGCCCTCGGCCACCCGTATTGCCCAGGCCATTCGTGCCGACATCAAGGCCAACCTGGGATTAACCGCCTCGGCTGGAGTCTCCTACAACAAATTCCTGGCCAAAATCGCCTCCGGCCACAACAAACCCGACGGCATCACCGTTATTCCGCCGGACCAAGCCCAGGCCTTTATAGCCGCCCTGCCCATCGGTAAATTTTACGGGGTTGGCCGGGTGACCGAAAAAAAAATGCAGTCCCAAGGGATTCGTACCGGGGCCGACCTGCTCCGCTTCTCCCGGCCGGAGCTCATGCGCCTCTTTGGCAAAACCGGGCTCTTTTTCTACGACATCGCCCGAGGTCAGGATCAGCGTCCGGTGGAGCCAATGCGGGTGCGCAAATCCATCGGCACCGAAACCACGTTGGCTGCGGATATCCAAGATTACACCCAAATCAGCACCCTTCTCTACCAACTGGTTGGCCGGGTGGTGGCATTGTTGACCGACAAACAAACCGGTGGCCGCACCCTTTCGCTCAAGGTCCGCTACAGCGACTTCACCACCATTACCCGCTCCTGCACCACCCGCGAGGGGTTCTTCGCTGCCGGCGATATCCTTGCCCAGTTGCCCCGACTGCTCGCCGCCACCGAGGCCGGACGGCGCAAAGTCCGCCTGCTAGGCCTCACTGTGGCCAACCTCTGCGACGAACAGGAGGCCCGGCAAATTCGTATCCGCCAACTGCCCCTGCCCTTTCCTGCAAATCGGTGACGACGCTGACAAATTTCACCCTCTATCTAATAGTAATACCAGATTGAATTGTAGTCTTTGAGCTGCTCACAATCCTGCTGGAGCCGTTTGAGATACGCGTGGATGGAAACATCGGTGTAGACGAAGGTATCCATCAGGGCCATCTTTTTTTCCCAGGGATGGAACTCATAAACCCGGCGACCATCGGGTAAAATAGCAATCATATCCCGGTTCTGTCCAGCACGGAGGTAGTTCTTGCCCAACCGCGGCACGTTGAACACAATCTCGTCGGTGCGTACCGTGCCCGGAAAAAGTCGGGCCTCCTCCTGCTGCTCCTGGAGCAAGCGGGCTATCGGCACCCGGTAGTCATCGGTTTCCTCCTTGCCCTTGGTGTTGAAGGTATAGTACGGCGTAACGCCAATCAGCCGTAGCTGTTGCCGCAGGGTCGTCGCCTCAAATTTGCGAGAATTGTAATAGGTAAACACCATCTGGTTGTAAACCCCGACACCAAACTGACGAAACAACTGCACCGCCTGCATGGCCTCGGGCGTGATCTCGCTGGTATGTTCGAAGTGGGTGATGATCAACATCTCCCGCCGTCCGGGTTCGTGGAAACGGGTGATGGTCCGCACCAGGGATTCGGTGATCCGCTGCGGTAGGGTCACCGGGGTGCGGGTACCGATGCGGATCCGAACCACATGCTCCATCTGCGCCAGACGGCTCAGGATCATCTCCAGCCGTTCATCGGAGAGGATCAACGGATCACCGCCGGTGACCAGCACCTCGGAGATTTCCTTGGTCTTCTCTATCCATTGCAGGGCTTGATCAAGTTTTTTCTCCCCCAAGGCCGCATCCTGAGAAAACACATCCTGGATCTGCCAGTTTCGTTGGCAGTAGACGCAGATTTGCGGGCAGGTCAACACCGGCTTAAGGATAACGATACCGGGATAGCGGCGGGTAATGCCGTCGATGGGCGAAGTATCGCCCTCAACCATGAAATCATTGGAACAGGTGGGGTCCTGCCGCAAAGCGCTCACCCGTTTGACATATTGCATGGGTGGGATTACCTGCGCCCGGATGGCCCGATCCCAGCTACCGCCGTTTTCCGGATCCATCAACGACACGGTGTATGGGGTAATACCGAACGGAATCCGCTGTTCGCGGGCCATGGTAACGGCCGCCCGTTCCTCCTCGGAAAGGCTGACCAGGGTACCGAGAACCTGCGAATCTCGGATAATATGGCGGGTATGCCAACTCCAGTCGTTCCATTCCAGGTCGCTGATCTGAAAATACTGAAAAAGCCGTTGCCGATTCACGCTTCGCTGCCGAACCAAGGCATCATCCATTCCTGAGGGATAACGCTTGCCAAAAAACTGAGCCTTGCGCGCCATCCGCGAAAGATCGGTTGAACGCAATTTGGCCGCTGTTCTACCGCAATGACTAAGGAAAGCCGGCGTTTTTTCGGTGTAAAGGTTGGTCAGGCCGTTAATACCTTTCACCAGATGCTGCAACTCGGCAATAAAGCCCGGACTCGGTGCCGGACCGTGGTGCCGGCCGTGGAGCAGGCCGTCCAGGTAGGTGAGCAGGGAAAAACCAGCCAACTCCTCGCTCCGGGGATTAAGCATGTTCCGCAAAACCCAGATCGTATCCCGGAAAACAACCCACTCCAATGCGGCCATATCCCGGGTTTTATCATAAATATTAAGAAGCAAGTTGGAAAGATGGCTCCTAAGCTGCAGCCGTTTCTCTTCCAAAGAAATATCGGAGAGCAAAATTGCTTCCATTGCCGGATCAAGGGCAATGATTTTTCGTATTTGTTGCACACGTTGCGCATTCTTCATTGGACACCTCAACGACTAGAGGACAGGTGAAACCACGTGACCGTGCACCAGGATAATTTGCATCCCCCATCCAGAAAATTAGACGACAACGCCTCATCAATTAAGGCTGTTGTTGCGAGAGAATAGATGTCTCGATAAAATCGAGACGAACTTCCAACTATTGGAAACAACTGATATTCAACAAAGGGGAAATCTTCAGGACAAGGCTATCGCAAAAATTTGCCAGACGACGAGTGGCCCTTTGTTGAGCGTAGAGAAAACCATGCTCTTCCGACAAGAAGAGCTGATCAAGGAATGTTACGGCAAAATATTATACTGATATATTTCATAGTGTACAAGAAGGATGGCGTCGTAAAAACTTCGATCGACTGCGTCACAGCCTTCTTCTCGACACTCGACATACCTCATGCATGCCTTCGCGCCGGAAAAAAGGCTAGGCCCGGTATATCTTTCTTACTGCGTTATTTCTGGGAATGTGACAGACTTTTTATCCGTGCTCTGCTGGCCACGGTTCCAAGGCGGCCCGGACCTTATGTGAAATCTCAAACAGGGTGATCGGTTTTCGTAAAAAGTAGCGCACGCCTATGCCCTTAGCCTGTTCACGACTGACCCGTTCACTGAAACCACTGCAAATAATAATAGGAAGGTCGGGTCGAAGGGCAAGCAATTCCCTGGCCAATTGGTCACCAGTCATATTCGGCATGGTCATATCGGTGATTACCAGATCAAAGGCGTCGGGATCGGCTCGAAACAATTCCAGCGCCTCCACACTGTTCCCCTTGCAGGTGACCTGATACCCCAGTCCCTTAAGGATCAACTGGCCGACCTCAACGATGAGTTCCTCGTCATCGATAAGCAAGATGCGTTCATTCCCTGTTGGATACCCTATATTCTGTTCAACCGGTACCGCATCGACGGATTGATCGATAATGGGAAAGAATACAGACACCGTGGTGCCCACGCCCACCTCTGAATACACTTTTATATCACCCTGATGTTCCTTGACTATGCCATAGACAACAGCCAGCCCGAGTCCGGTCCCCTTCCCCTGCCCCTTGGTGGTGAAGTAGGGCTCAAAAATTTTATCCCGTATTTCCGGCTCTATTCCACATCCAGTGTCCGTTACCGAAACCATGGCATAACGCCCTGGTGCAAGCGCGCTGTGGAGAACATCCTCTGGGGCCAGTCTGATTTCCTGTAGTTTGACTGATATCTCGCCGCCGCATTGATCAACCGCATGATAGGCGTTGATGATCAGATTCATCATCACCTGATGCAATTGAACAGGATCAAGCAGGACCGGGGAACAATCCTCCTGAATCTCTTTATCAATCCGGATGCTGGAGGGAATGGTCGCACGGCAGAGTTTGAGGATTTCTTTTAATCCCGACTGAATATGGATTGACTGCAACGAATGCTCGGCCTGACGGCTAAAGGATAAAATCTGGTTCACGAGGTCCTTGGCTCGCAACCCGGCGGTATAGATACGATCCAAATATTGCTGAAAAGGCCCCTCGGTCGCCAGTTCTTTTTTAAGCAACTCGGAATAGCTGAGCATGGGTTGGAGAATGTTATTAAAGTCATGGGCTATCCCACCCGCCAAGGTCCCAATGGCCTCCATTTTCTGCGATTGATTTAATCGCGCTTCCAAACGAATTTTTTCTGCTTCTGCCCGCTTTTGCTCGGTTAAATCACGAATAATACCAACGATGAACCGGTTACCCCTTTTATCAGTATACAGGGTCTTTTTGGTAAGGATGGCGCTCAGAGTGCCTTGGGCATCGGTAAACAGTTCCTCGTTAATATTGGCAAGACCGCTATCGAGCACCTCCTGGTCCTTCCCCCAAAATACATCCGCCTGTTTCTTGGGAAAATAGTCATAATCGGATTTACCCAACAACTCGTTCCTGCTGCGCTGCATGAATTCGCACAAGGCATCATTGACCAATACCCATTGATGCTGGTCATTCTTGACAAAGATGGGATCGCCGACACTATTGATAATTTCATCCAAATATTCTTTGGAGGCAGCCAAATCCTCCTCTGCCTGCTTCCGGGCAGTTATATCGGTTATAAACCCTTCGATAACGGTTTGCTCGTTGGCACCAATTGTTCGTAGCCCGGCACTGATCGAAACCCATATTTTGGTTCTATCCCTGCGATAGCACTGCACCTCAAACCCTGCAATTTTCTTGTGCCGGTGGATAATGGCGAGCAATCGGTCGCGCGCTTCGGGATCGACATAAAACTGTTGCCGAATATCGGTAATCCCATCCATCAGTGCTTGGGGAGATTCGTAGCCGAGAATGTCGGCAAGTGCTGGGTTAGCTTTAACAAATCGTCCTTCCAGGGAACTCTGATAGAGCCCCTCCAAGGCATTTTCGAAAATCCCCCGGAACTCCTCCCCACTTTCTCGTAAGGCCTCGGTCGAACGCTTGAGTTCCCTGATCATGTGGTTGAAGGTCTGCCCAAGAAGGCCAATTTCATCGGCCCCGGTGGATTGGACGATTTGGGTCAGATCCCCCTCAATGATCCGTTTTGCGGCAACCGTCATTCGCCGCACCGGTCGGGTAAGGGACCAACTGACCACAATCCCCAAAAGAGCAACCAACAGGGTTATCGCGAATGCAGCACCCGCCATTTTACGGACCATTTGCTGGCGCCCGGTCTGAAGCAGATCCCGATAGGCCTGGAGTTCATCCTCATAAACACTCGTCCCTATTACCCAATCCCACGGGGCATAGTAGGCGAGACGAGCCACCTTCCAACGCAGCTCTGGTTCACCGGGATTCTGCCATCGGTAACGGACCGTCGCCAGTACTCCGGGCCGCAGATCGGTCGCCTTGTGGATGATCTCTTGGATAACGAAGCGCCCATCGCTATCCTGGGTGGACCAGACATTTTCACCATCGCGGATTCCTTGGGCGGAGATGACATAATGGCCGCGATTTTGCCCTTGCCCCTCCAACACATAAACATACCCTGTTTTCCCCACACTGGTCTGGAGAATGGCATGACGAATCCTTGCCGCCACCGCCTGTTGCCTGACGCCGACATACAACATCCCCACCACCTGCCCTGCCCCATCGACAAGGGGTTCGTAGGCAGTCAAGTACCAATCATTGACCACATACGCCCGACCATGATAGGTATCGCCGTGGAGGATGGTGGCAATTACCGGGTTGGCTACGCCATCGGGATTGACTGCGGGGATATAGGTTCCGATGGCCCGCTGGTTGTCGCCCGTCCGAACAGTGGTGGCAACCCGAAGCATGTCCCCCTGTTCATTCATCCGCTGAAAAATGGTCGCGGTTTCTCCGACCAGTTCGGTCACCTCGTCGACCAGAGGGGTTTTGACACTGAAATCGGCGTTCTGGCCAAGCCATTGGTCACCTAGGAGCAACTTCGGCAAAAGGAGAGTGTGTGCATCTTGGGTAAACTGATTTTCAACGCGCCAGGAGATACGGTCCTCGCCCAGGCGGATTCCACCAGTATGAATGAGAAGATGACGTGCCACTTTGAGATTGGCATCGACTTGCGCCTGAACCGCCTCATTCTCGGTCTGTACCAAATTATAGACACCAAGGGTAATATGATTGAGATCCGTGTTCACCAACGTATCGACCTCTGCCTGTGCAAGCCGATTGTATGCCTTACTCTGCCACACAGCTATGCACACAAGCGCAACAGCGGTTATCAGCACACTGCTGGCCCCCAACACCGCAATCTTTGCATTCAGTTTCATAGAGCTCCTTATACATCCACCCTAGTGCGGGACGCAGCGACTCCCCGATACTTTTTAAGGCACCATGTGGTTACAATTCAGTGGACATCCCTATCATTCTTTACAGAGGAGGGGCAACACGAATTCATGCTCTTCGGTTATGCTCAATTTTCTATACATGCGGCTCATTTATTTCCCACAAAGATGCTTGCCGAACAGATTGATGTTTTGTACCTGTTGAAAATAAAGAAGAAATGACGGTCACTCAAAGGCTGAGCACTCTTTTCATCTTCATCTCGGCAATCCTACACCAGGAGGTGTATGAGCGTTTCTTATCCCTTAAAGCAATCCCAAATTTTCCTTTTATTGACAACTATCCTGGTAACATTTTGGCATCTGTCACCGGTAAAGGCAATGGCAGGATACGAACTACGGGTCGGCATCCGCGACATCAAGCCCTTTATTTTCCTTGAACCTAACCAGGAACCAAGCGGTTATGCCATTGATCTGTGGCAGGCCATTGCCGCTGATCTTGGTCTGCCGTACCGGTTTGTTCCCAGCCAGGGCATCGCCCAGACCCTGCAGGATATGGAGAGCGGCAAACTCGATATTGCCATCGGCGCGATCACCATCACCGAAAACCGGGAAAGCCAGTTCGATTTCGGCCTCTCCCACTTCCATACCGGCCTAGGCATCATGACCTCAGCCAAAAACAGCTACTCCTTTTCAGCCTTTCGAGCCTCTTTTTTCACCCAGGAACGAATAATAAAAATCGGCTCTTTTGTTGCCTTTCTCCTCCTTTCAGCCCATGTGATCTGGCTGGCTGAACGGCGCAACCAGCATACCTTTCACCGCAACTACTTTCCCGGAATACTTGAAGGGATTTACTGGTCGATTGTCACCGCCAGTACGGTCGGTTACGGTGACTACATTCCTAAAAGCAGGGTCGGCAAAACCCTTGCCGTGTTGATCATTATTGTCTCTCTGCCGATGTTTGCCGTCTTTGTCGCCAATATCTCCTCCGATTTCGCCCTCCATGAATTCCGCAGTTATATCCATGGGCCTAAGGATCTGATTGGGAAAAAAGTTGGAGTAATCAAAGGGAGTGTGAGCGAGGAGTACATGCATCGAGAAAACTTGGGGGTGCTGACAATCGTGCCCAGCGCCAAGGATATGTACGCGCTGCTGGAGGAGAAGAAACTCGATGCGGTGGTCCACGATCTGCCGAGCCTGCAGTACTATGCCAACACGGCAGGACAAGGCAAGGTCAAGTTGGTGGGCAAGATGTTCGATAAACAGGATTACGCCTTTCTCCTCCCGGAAAACAGCCGCCTAAAAGAACAGATCGACCGCTGCCTGCTCAAACTCTTTGAAAACGGGACCATGGATAAGCTGAACAATACATGGTTCGGGACCGGCACGGAACAGTGAGAGTATTTCGACCGTTGGCGATCCGCCAGGGAGTTGCATCATGAACCAGGAATCAATCTTTCTTATTATTGCCGGCCTGTTAGCCGCCAGCATCCTCTGCCAATGGGGAGCCTGGAGGGTTCGGCTCCCTGCCATTCTCTTCCTGCTCCTGACCGGCATTCTGGTCGGCCCGGTTTTGGGACTGCTCCATCCGGAACAACTGCTGGGCAACTTTCTCTTTCCCTTTATCTCGATTTCGGTCGCAGTCATTCTCTTTGAAGGAAGCCTGACCCTGCGTTTCACGGAAATCATGGGCTTTGAGACCGTGATCCGTAATATGGTTTCCTTCGGCATGGTGATCACCTGGTTGATCACTGCGGTCACCGCCCATTACGTAGTCGGTATGTGCTGGCAGATCTCCTTTCTCTTTGGTGCGATCACCGTGGTCACCGGACCAACGGTTATCTCCCCGATCCTCCGCACCGTGCGGCCAACGGCCAATATCGCCAATATTCTCCGCTGGGAGGGTATTGTGATCGATCCTATCGGCGCAGCCCTCTCGGTTCTGGTGTATGAATATATCATTACCGCATCGGCCGGCTCGCCTTGGGGACACACCCTGCTGTTTTTCCTCCGCCTGCTCATTGTCGGCGCCGGGATCGGCATTGGTTGCGGCTATTTTTTGGGAGCAGCGCTTCGTTCCAACTGGATCCCCGATTTTTTGCGCAATATCGGCACACTCTCTGTAGTCCTGGTCTCTTTTATTGTGGCCAATGCACTGCAACCGGAATCCGGTTTGGTCACAGTGACGGTGATGGGGATCTGGCTGGCCAACATGAGGGACGTGGATGTACAGGGAATCATCGATTTCAAGGAAAGTATCAGTCTCCTTTTGATATCGCTTCTGTTCATTACCCTGGCGGCACGGATTAATCTCCAGGCGCTGATCGACTTGGGCTGGCGAGCTGTCCTTCTCTTTCTTGCCATTCAGTTCCTCGCCCGCCCGTTGAACATCGTCATCTCGGCAACCGGCTCCAAACTCTCCTGGCCGGAACGGCATTTCCTGGCCTGGATCGCACCACGGGGCATTGTCGCCGCCGCCATCTCCGCCCTCTTTGCAGTGCAGCTGGAAAAAGCAGGGTTTGCCGATGCCAACCTGCTCAGCCCCCTGACCTTCTTCGTCATCATCGCCACGGTGCTCCTCCAGAGTACCACGGCACGATCTCTTGCCAAATGGCTCAAGGTGATCGAGCTCGAGCCCAAGGGATTCCTCATTGTCGGCGCCAATGTCGTTGCCCGATCACTGGCTCAGGCCCTCACGCATAACGGGGTGCAAGTGCTTCTGGCGGATACGGTTCGCGGCAATGTGACCAAGGCCAAAATAGAAGGCCTTACCTGTTATTTCGGCAATCCATTTTCCGAACATGCCGATCAGTACCTCCCTCTGACGGGTATCGGACGAATTTTAGCCATGTCCTCCCATGAGACGATCAATGTGGCCGCAGCCATGCATTATCGCAATGAATTGGGCGCAGACAAAGTCTTTGTGATCCAGTCAAAGTTGCGCGAACGGGTCTCGGAACGCATCCGTCTGCCGATTCAACGTCTGTCGCAAACCCTGTTTAACAGCAGCATAACCCACTCCTATCTTTCTTGGGTTCTGGCCCACGGCGGCAGTATCCATACCACCAAACTGACCAATCACTTCGGGTTCGCTGATTTTATTAAACGCCATGGGTATCGGGCGGTACCGCTTTTTGCCCTTGATCCCAAACACTCGGTCCAAGTCTTTTGCGAGGAACTCCAAATCGAGCCTAAACCGGATTGGCTGATCATCTACCTGCGCCAACCGGATCGACGAAAAAAGCCGCGAAAACGACCATCCGTTCCCCCCAAAAAACAACCCTGCAGCGACGCCGCCAATCGTTTCAAACCCTGTCCGCCTAACGCGTTGTTCTGATCAGGCGGCACATCCATGACGGCAGGATTCAGGGACGGAGGCTTCTGTTTTGGCCCTCACAAATCTCGCCACGCGTAAAAGAGTTGAAAAGAGACCGCCCAAAGTGGTTGAATACCTCCCGGTGTGTTGACCTACTGGGGAGCCGATTGCTCAAGACAACATTCCCGCCCCTTACTCCGGCAACACCCGTTCCAGTCTTCTCTCAGCAACATATTTTCACCTCAGTACCGGCGCACCGACAGCAGCCGTCTGAGGGCAGGAGGTTACACCATGGATATGAAAACCGTACGCGCCCAGGCACGAGAACAACTCAAAGGATTTTGCCGAGTCTGTCCGGTCTGCGACGGCCGCGCCTGTGCCGGCGAGGTACCGGGTATGGGTGGCGTGGGCACAGGATCCGCCTTTAAATCCAACATGGAAGCCCTAGCGTCAGTCCGACTTAACATGCGCACCGTGCATGGGGTCAAAGAGCCAAATCTCTCTCTCAACCTCTGGGGAAAAACGCTGGCCATGCCAATCCTTGGCGCGCCCATTACCGGCTCGACCTATAACATGGGCGGCAAGATGACCGAGGAGGACTTTATTTCCGAGATGGTCGCCGGCGCCTTAATGGCTGGCTCGCTGTGCATGAGCGGTGACGGTGCCGATCCAACCATGTTCGACAGCGGCATCAAGGCAGGTGCAGCCAATAAGGGTGGCTCGATTGCGATCATCAAACCACGGACTCAGGATGTCATCAAGGCCCACCTCAAGACTGCGGAAGAGGCAGGTGTACTCGCCGCCGGCATGGATATCGACGGTGCAGGCCTGGTGACCATGGCCATGAAGGGACAGCCGGTCGGCCCCAAGACAGCGGCCGAACTGGCGGAAGTGATTGGAGCCACCAAACTACCCTTTATCGTCAAGGGGATCATGACTGCGGATGAGGCGGAAGCAGCGGTTGCGGCAGGAGCGGCAGCGATTGTCGTCTCCAACCACGGCGGTCGGGTGCTCGACTTCACCCCCGGCGCGGCCGAGGTCCTGCCGGAAATCGCGGCCCGGATCAAAGGGAAGGCGATCATCTTTGCCGATGGCGGCGTGCGTAGCGGTGCCGATGTGCTCAAACTGCTCGCCCTGGGGGCCGATGCCGTACTTGTCGGCCGGCCGCTGATCATCGCCGCCTTTGGCGGAGGCCGGGAAGGCGTGGCCATGTACCTCAACCAGCTCAAAAACGAGCTGCTCCAGGCCATGCTCCTCACCGGGACCGCCGATGTGAAGAAGGTTCCGGCGAGTATCGTCCACGGCCGCTGAACGCTCTGTTGGCATAATCAAACAATGTCGCCCCCACAATATTGATGGACACATAAAAAGTCCATCACACTCTAAGAAATGGCTAAGTAAAAACAAAGAGATACAAGGAGCAGTGTTTTTTCCGGCTCGAAGGCATACATCAGGTATGTCGAGCGTCGGGAAAAACGCTGCGACGCAGGAGATCGAAGTTTTTACGACGTCATCATTTGTAATAAATTGATTTTTTTTATAAATTTCCGATCAACCCGTAAAACCGCCCCCTCTGTTGGTAGGCATTAAAATGGGATCTCACCCTTTTTGCGGGGGAAATCCCGTTTTGCCTGTTCTTCTGTCAACTGCTGCCCCCTTCTTGGCCACAGCGCCTCCATCAGGAGTATTCTCCGCAACGCTGCCACGCCTTGGACTGCCGCCTCTGCTTCTGCAGCCAAGGGAAGTTCCGCTACCTGCGGGGCTAGATTCCCCTCCTCGCCTTTATCTTTAGCATTGAAAATGGATTCCACCATGAAGGACAGCGAGGTCAGGGTACGATAACTCGCATCGATCTGGCGGAATCGATCCGGATGGAACTCCGGCGGATATCGGCGCACCAGGCGGCGATAGCTCTGTTCGATTTCCTCTCTGCTGGCCTCGTGCTGCAGATTCATGTGGTGTAAGGCTTGCTCCCGTGTCAGCATGGATCCTCGTCAGAACAGAAATTTCATAAGAAAAATGGTTAACGCCGGTGAGCGGCTTTTTTGCGCATGCGCCGCTCCACCTCGTCGCGAAGAAACGCACAGTTCTTCCCCCCGGCCTTGACCCGCAGACAGAGTGCGTTGTAGGTCCGCACCAGCAGCGAGTCGAATCCCTGTTGGCGTTCCAGACAAGGAAAGACTTCCATGACCAGAGTGGTGAGCACAGAGACGGGCAAAACCTGAAAATCATCGCTTCGCGAGCGGAGAAAATCTGTCACCTCGGCAAGTTGCCGAACGCTCGTTTTCATGTGGGCCATTTGCGCTTTCGTCATATTGGGCGACTTGAACGCCGTCATGAACTCAGCCTTTTCCTTGGCCTCGTGCAGCAGCGGCAGGGCGACGTGTAAAAATTCCGCGCATTGCTCATCGGGGCTCCACGCTACCTCACACCACTGCCGCAGGTTGACCACGTTAACCCGCCCCGTAGGGAAGGCTTGCAAAAATCGGCGCAACTGCGCCAGTTGCGGCACCTCTGCGGCGAGCTCCAGTAATCCCTTGCGCACCTCATGGGAGTACATCGCGTACTCTTCGGCCATCTCTTTTCCTGGAAGCGACGAGCCGAATTCCTCCACAAAATCCTCCACCAGCATGGCGTCGCTGTATTCTTTCCAGATGGCCCGACTCACATAATCGGCCAAGGCTACATTGTCCCCAATGCGAGCAAAGAGGGGCCGCAGGGATGCCGGAAAACGCAGCGCCACCTCCAGATATCCCTCAACAAACCACTGCAGTTCCGATTCGGCGGGAACGGCCCCGGCCAAAAGGGTCTGCTCGGCAAGTCGTGCCAAACTACGGTTACGGCCGGCAGCCGCCGCAAGGGGCGCAAGCAACGCCAGCCGCATCCCGTAACAGCCGGACTCCAGAGCCTGTTGCACCAGTTGCGTCAGGGGGGGGAAATCGGCATCAGGCACCAGCAATAGGGTCAGGTCCTCGGAAAGGAGCCGGTCGTAAAAGGTGATCAGGCTGCGTCGGTCCCGTGGAGCCAACTCCGGCAACCGCCGGGCGAATTCCGCAAGCACCTGCCGGTGGCAGTGGAGCAAAAGCCGCTCCATGGCCGGAGTAACCCCGTCCTCAAACGAAAAAAAGGAGGCGGCGCTATCCTTGTCCGCAGCCAGCGCCTCCCGCCGCACCACCTGACGGAAATCGCGCAGCAGTGCCAAGCGCTCCTCCAGGGAGGCGGTGGCAAAACGCTGTTCCAGTTTGTTGCAGGCAGCATCGGAGCAATCATCCTCGTCGCGGTCGCTGAGTTGTACCCGCAGTTCGTCGGAGAGATACGAACCAGCCACTTCAAAAAAAAGGTGCCGCACCGCATCAATCAAGTCCCGCACCTGGTGTGGACCGGGTGTGGGCGACGCCTGTTGGAGATGCAGACGCACCTGCTCGATCATGGGATGGAAGAGCAAGCGTCGTAACGGCGGAGGGAAATCCGCAGTTACCTGCCAGGCATGAAAATTGGCATCAGCGAGATCATCGAGCAATCCATGACCGAGCGGCTTATGCAGGTGTATCTTGTGGTTGAGCTTGCGAAAGGTCATCAGCTCTTGCCCCAACGCCTCAAACACCTGGGCAAGCTGGGTTCCACTGAAACAGGTTGCCAGATTGTGCATCTGCTTACGTGATATCTTGCTCGGATCCTGCACTATCACGTTAAGTTGCCGTTCCACTTCATTCCAGTTCAGGTCCTGCTGATGCAGCGTCGAATGCACCTGCTGCTGCACCGCAAGAAAGGCCCCACTCAGTTTGGGCAGGGCCAGCAGTACCTCCGCCGCACCGCTCTCGCCCTGCATCAGCAACACCAGGGCCTCAAGGAAGAGATTTTCCGGGTGCTGTGGAATCGTGCCCAGCTCAGAACGCAGACGGCAATATTCCTCAAACCCTTCGCGGGTACGCAGGGAGCGCCGCCGCACCTCGGCCCAGGCCTTGTCGAGATCGCGCTTGTGTTCCACCGTCACCGGCACGTCGCGCACCGCCACCAGCCACTCCAGGTAACGGCCACCCCGCAGCAGCTTTTCAGCCTCCCGTTTTTCCCGCTTCAGCTTTGCCTTAGCCATGGCTCTCCAGATCATCCATAAGTTGATCCATCAACTCCAGCAGGTCATCCTCCAGGGCGTCGATCAGCCCCTCATCATCGCCGGTAACAATGGCCGCTTCATAGCGGTGGGTGAGCGATTTCAGCTCTTTGACCGCAACAGCAGGGATACGGGGATTGGCAAGCAGGGCCCGCGCCCGCTGGGCGATAGAGTTGATCGGTTTGTCGTTCAACTCCACCTCCGCGATGTCCTCCTCGTCCCCACCGGTTCGGGCCTTCTTCAGATCCACGGCCACGGTCATGGTGTTGTCATAGCCCTTTTGACTGACGGTCACCTGGACGATACCCTGCAAATCGTAGGAGAACTCCACGGTCACCGGCGAATTGGCCGGCGCTGGCTTAAGATCAAAGCAGAACGAATCAACAAGCGTATTATCGCGACAGGAACGGCTCTCCCCTTGAAAGACATCCACCTCCACCTGCTTCTGCCGCTCTGTCATGGTGTAAAAAATCTCGGAGCGGCTAACAGGGATACGGGTGTTGCGGCGGATGATGGGGGAAAAATGATCGGCATCGCCCGTTTCCGGATCGATCTCGTCGATAGTGCGCATCCCCAGGGAGTGGGCGGCAACATCGATAAGAATATGCTGCAACGGCTCGCCGGCAATGATCCCGGCCTGCACTGCTGCGCCCAGGGCCACGCACAGGTCCGGATCGATGGAATGCTCCATGGGCTGGTCGAACAGCTCGGCCAGCATGCGCTGCACACTGGGCATGCGGGTTGAGCCACCCACCAGGATGATGCGGTCGATATCCTCGACGCTCAGGTGCGACTCATCCAGGGCCTCCATCACCTTGGCGTGGGTCTTGTCGAGCAGATCCTCGGTCAACTCGTCAAACTCCTGCCGCGACACCTCCAGGCTGAGGTTGACCGGGACCTGATCCACCAAGGTCACCGCCACCTCGTCGACGCTGACATAGGGCTGGGTGGAGAGGGCAATCTTGGTGCGTTCCGCGATATCGGTGAGCCGGACCTGGAGAGCGAAATCCTCGCCCAGATCCTGATCGCATTTTTCCTCCAGATGCGCCAGGAAATAATCCTTGAGACGGGCATCGAAATCATCGCCTCCCAGGGCCGTATCACCGCAGGAGGCCAACACCTCCTTGATATCGCCCCTGAGCTGCACCACCGAGACATCAAAGGTGCCGCCACCGAGATCATAAACAAGGACAAGCTCCCCATCGGCCGATGCGGCGGCCGGACTCTCGTAGACAAAGGCGGCGGCCGTGGGTTCGTTGATGATGCGCATCACCTCCAGTCCGGCCAGTTCGCCGGCGCGGATGGTGGCCCGGCGTTGGCCGTCATCAAAATAGGCGGGCACGGTCACCACCACCTTGCGTACGGCCTGACCAAGGACCTTGGCCGCCTCCGCTGCCAAGTGGCCAAGCAGCATCCCAGAAATCTCCTCGGGCAGAGAGCGCTGCTCGCCCACCGGGATGGGCTCCTTGGTGCCCATCAATCGCTTGACCGACTTCACGGTCAGTTCGGGAAAGGCGACAAAACGGTTGGCAGCCTGACGACCGAAATAGGTGTGCCCTCCCTCGGGCGAAAAACTGACCACCGAGGGAACGATGGGCTGGCCCTCCTCGATGTTAATCGCCTCGGGCACCCCGTTCCTGATCCAGGCAATCACCGAGTTCGTCGTTCCCAGATCGATACCGCAACACACTTCTTTCATAAATTTTCCTCGTCTGCACACTGAAGGGCCGCATGGTGCCCCAAGATAACCTTGGCTGGAACACTAACCATATCCCCGCGGATAAAACCCGGTTCCAGCACTTCCACCACCACCCATTCTCCGCTTCCCTCTCCCCGCGACAAGACCGCACGATGCAGGCGAGCATCAAAGGGCGCACCCTCTTCGCGGATCATGCGCACATCGATCTCCTGCAGACTCCGATCGAGCTGCAACCAGAAGAGGGCAATGGCCTCGCGGTGAGCCGGTGATTCGGCGACACGCTCACGCAGCGACTGATGAAGATGAAAAAAGGCGGTGGCCAACTCGATTGAACTCCCCTTGGTCCGCCCCTTGACGGCTGGAGATTCGTGCCCCTGTCGACCGTGGAGCTCTTCCAGCACCTGCGCCTGCTTGCGCAGCATCTTGCGTACGCCGCGAAACTCTTCTCCAAGGGTGGCGTGAACCTCTGCCAGACGCACCTCTAAGGGGTCCGCTTCCGCGCCGGTCGTCGTTGTCGAGCCGCGCATCCAGCGCCACCACCTGCTCCAAAAACACTGTGCCATAGAAGAGATCCTGAAATAATCGTTAACAAAAAGCTCGCTCACCTGCCAACCAGTGGAAGGAAGAGGGGGCGGCAGCCGTTGCGATTGTGCATACCACATTTTTTTTTAAAATCCAGTCCTCTTTCACCCCCTCATCGCTGAAACTCAACACAAACATCACTCCTGCAGCAACGGACTGGTCCAGGACTGGCCGGAGGCGGCCTCGCTGCACAGTTGTTTTAGTTTGGCCACCACCTTTTCCAACTCGCTGTTGTCCAAGGGCGGCGTCATCGCCCCCAGTTCTTCCAATAAATTGGGGGATTGCAGCCTGGCCAGCTCCATCTGATCCTCAATACGGTCGATGGCCATGTGGATGGTCATGGTGATGTAGTCGTCGGCGCGCGGCGTCACCCGCTCAAACAGTGTTCGCCCTCGGTAACGCTGAATCAAATACTCGCCGAGGATAAACAGACTGCGACTGGCCATGCCTGGGGCAATACCGGCACTCATGGGTAAAAAGGCGATGGTGTGGGCATACTGCTGCATCATCGGCCGGTTGCGGGTACGCATCACGGTGAGGATCAACTGATACAAGAGCCGTAAAAAGGAGACAGCTACCGGCTGGGGCATGGCCTCCAGGGCACGGATACAGCCGGCATAACCCTGCGGCTGCTCGCTGTCCAGCAACTGGGCAGTCATCTCGCGCACCACCTCGTCGCGGGAGAGCAACTGCTCGGTGATCGAGGTGACCACCTCCTCGCGGGCACTTTCTAGGGACTCGCACAGCAACGCGTGCAAAGCCAGATGGGGTCGGGAGGTCTCCTTGTGCAGCATGGCCTCGTTCCATTGCCGCCACAGCTCCGGGTTGCGTTTCATATTCTCGATCAGAAATACCAGGCGCCTGGTGATGGATTTACGCGGAGTCGGCCGCCAGCCGAGAATACGTCGGGTCTGGGAACTGTCGGCAACCAGACGCTCGTCGATGTAGCGAGCCATCCACAGCTGTTCGAAGGCCTCTTTTCCCTGCAGGCGGCGTTGCAGACGGCGAAGGAGAATCATCGGCGCCAGCAGCCATCGGGGAACATAGAAAGGCTTCAACGTTTTGTTGTAATAAAACTGAGTGGCGATGCGAAACAGCTCCGCATGGGAGACCGTGCCGTCGGGACCGGCATTAAAGACGCAGAGCGGCTCGAGCTGGTCACTTTTCTCCAGGATTTTGAGAAAACACTGCACCAGGTCCTGCACATGCACATAGGGGAGGGCTGATCGGCCGCGTCCGGCAAGCATGCGCGACTCGAGCCATTTGCCCGAACACCAGCTGTTGAGCAGGGTGTAGAGCGGCGGATATTCGCACCAGTCGCTGAACACTGCGGCAATACGGACAATTGCCCCGGGAACCGTAGGTGCGTAGGCGCGTAGCAGCTCCTCGCCGGCCCGTTTGCTGCGTGCATAGGCAATGGGGGCATCCGGCGGGGTGGACTCGGTGATCACCGGGCCAAAGGGACAGGCTGCCTGGGAACTGGCAAAGACAAAGCGCTTAACCGCCAGCTCCCTGGCGATCTCGAGCATGTTGCGCGTGCCCTCGATGTTTGTGCGGTTGTACTCGGGATGATCCTGGTTGGTGAAATCGTAGTAACCGGCAAGGTTGACCACATAATCGACCCCACCGTGACCACGAACCCGATGCAACAGCGACTGCAGCCGCTCCTTTTCAGCGATATCGACCTGAATCCAGCGTAGATTGGCATCGGCCTGAACGCCTGCCTCTTCCATGGACCGGCGAGCGACACAGAACAGACGGTAGCGTCCACTGGCTGCCTTGATGAAGTTGCGGCCGACAAAGCCCGAGGCACCGGTCAGCAGAACCCCAGGTAGAGCATAGTTCATCATCCGCCCCCCTCACCGGCTATCGATCTGCCTTTACCGGCGAAATAATTATAAGATACCACTATGAGTAGTGGAGCAAGAGTCTACTGTCAATAACCACCAGCATCGGATTGAATTTTTACGGACGGATTTTTTTTAAGATTGCAGTGAGTTTTCCCTGCACTTGGTGTAGTAGTCCCCCATGAATTCTTTGCAACGCAACAGTTCTCAATCTCGCATCTCAATGCCGCAATCCAACCCCCCCCTGATCGTGGTCGGCGGTGGCGCTGCCGGTCTGATGGCGGCCGGTCAGGCCGCACTTACCGGGGCCAAGGTGCTGGTACTGGAAAAGATGCGCCGTCCCGGACGCAAACTCTGCATCACCGGCAAGGGCCGCTGCAACTTGACCAATGTTGCACCGCTGACTGAATTTCTCGACCATTTCGGCACCACCGGCCCTTTTCTCCGCCAAGCCTTTCACCGCTTTTTCGCACCGGATCTGCTCGAATTCTTTGCCGAGCTCGGCCTGAAGACCGTCACCGAACGTGGAGGGCGGGTCTTTCCCGCTTCGGGTAAGGCGCCGGAGGTTTTGGCGGTGATGGAGCAGTGGCTGCGAGGTCTGGGAGTGCAACTGCAGACAGGTACCCAAGTGGAAGAGCTCTGCATCACAAAAAATCGGCTCACTGGGGTGGTCTGCAATGGAAAAATCGTGGAGTGCTGCGGGCTGATTCTTGCCACCGGTGGCGCCTCCTACCCCTTGACCGGATCCACCGGCGACGGGTACAGGCTGGCCGGGCAGGCTGGCCACCGTATTGTCACCATCCTGCCGGCCCTGGTGCCGATCATCACCCAAGGATCTGCAGTTGCGGGCATGGCGGGGCTTCAACTGCGCAACATCCAAGTGCGGTTGTTCATCGACGGCAAAAAAATAGCCGAGGCCTTTGGCGAGTTGGCTTTCACCGAGGTTGGCTTGACTGGCCCGATAATCCTCACCTTAAGCGGACGCATTGTCGAGGCCCTGCAGCAAAAGAGCGAGGTCATCCTGATGCTTGATCTGAAGCCTGCCCTGGATGAAAAAAAACTCGACGCCCGCCTCCTGCGAGATCTCGAACAACGGCGGATCGAGACAATGGACAGTGTTTTACGGGGACTTCTCCCCAAAGAGATGGTGCCGATGGCCCTGAAGGCAGCCCAAATCGTGGCGGATCGCCTGGCGGGAACCATTCGCAGCGAGGAACGCAAACGGCTACGCCATTGGCTGAAAAATTTTCGGGTGCAGGTTATCGGCCATCGCCCCATCGACGAGGCGATTGTCACTGCCGGCGGTATCGATACCCGGGAGGTTGATCCACGCACCATGGAGTCCCGCCTGGTGCACGGCCTCTACTTTGCCGGAGAAGTGCTGGATATCCAGGCCGATACCGGCGGCTACAATCTCCAGGCTGCCTTTTCCACCGGCTGGCTGGCCGGATGCTCGGCGGCTCATTCGTCAGCGCCGTCCCGAGAGGATTAAAATGTTTCTCCCCTGCACCCTTGAGGAGATGGCACAACTGGGCTGGGAGCAGCTCGACGTGATCCTTGTTTCCGGCGATGCCTATATCGACTCACCCTTTATCGGGGTGGCAGTCATCGGCAAATTGCTGGCCCGCGAGGGTTTTCGGGTAGGTATCATCGCCCAGCCCGATCCTGGCGGCCAAGACATCACCCGCCTGGGCGAACCTCGGCTCTTTTGGGGAATCAGCGGCGGCTCGGTCGACTCCATGGTCGCCAATCGCACCGCCTCGGGCAAACGACGTAAGAGCGACGACTATACCCCCGGCGGGCAAAATACCCGGCGTCCAGACCGGGCAGTGCTCGCCTATGCTAACCTCATTCGCCGTCACTTCAAAAACACCGTCCCCCTGGTCATCGGTGGCATAGAAGCCAGTTTGAGGCGGCTTGCCCATTACGACTACTGGGACAACCGCATTCGCCGCTCGATCCTCTTTGACGCCAAGGCAGATTTTCTCCTCTACGGCATGGCGGAAAAGGCGGTTGTCGAGTTGGCCCATGCCCTAAACCAAGGCCGCGAGCCCACCACTATTCGCGGGCTTTGCTATGCTGCAGCAGAACCTCCGACCAATGCCCTGATCCTCCCCAATTACGCCACGGTCGCGAAAGACAAACAGGCCTTTAGCGAAATGTTTGCCGCCTTTTACGGCAATAACGATCCCCTCACCGCACAAATACTGGCACAACACCAGGATAGCCGTTTTCTCATCCATAACCCTCCGCAGTTGCCGCTGACGACTGCAGAGCTGGATGCGGTGCATGCACTGTCCTTTGAACGGGCGGTCCATCCCTTTGACGCCCAGGGCGGTCCGGTCCCGGCACTCACCACTATCCGCTTTGCCCTCACCACCCACCGGGGCTGTTATGGCGAGTGTAACTTTTGCGCCATTGCTGTCCATCAGGGCCGCACCATCCAGGAGCGAAGCGTAACCTCCATCGTAAAGGAGGCCCGGGAACTGGCGGCACATCCTGATTTCAAGGGAATGCTCGCCGATGTGGGCGGGCCGACCGCTAACATGTTCGGCTTTGAGTGTGGCAAAAAGAAAAGCAAAGGCGCATGCCGCGACAAACGCTGTCTTTTCCCCTCCATCTGCCCCAGCCTCAAAATCGACCACGGCCCGCTGATCAACCTGTTGCAGCAGTTACGAAAGATCCAAAATATCAAAAAAATTGCAGTGGCATCCGGCATCCGCTACGACCTGATTCTGGCGGACAAAAAAAACGGACTCGCCTACCTGCGGGAACTGGTCCGCCATCACGTTTCCGGCCAACTGAAAATCGCCCCCGAACATTCGGAAAACGAGGTGCTTGCCGCCATGGGCAAGCCGGGAACCGAGGACCTGCTTCGCTTCCGCGATCTCTTTATGCGCCTGACCCGCGAAGAAGGACTGGACCAATTTCTCACCTACTACATTATCGCCGCCCACCCCGGCTGTACCCAAGCCTCCATGGAAAGGCTGCGTGACTTTTGCCGCCAAAAACTGCACGTACTTCCTCGCCAGGTCCAGTTGTTCACTCCCACCCCCTGCACCTGGTCCACCTTGATGTACTGGACCGAAAACAATCCATGGCATCGAGGCAAATGTTTTGTCGAGAAAAACGCGGCCTCTCGAGAACGGCAGAAATCCGTGCTCACCGCCCCGACATCGCGTGGCGCCCAGCCAAAAAAGCAACCACCGACCACGCCTAAACGCAAAGGATACCGCTAATCCGCTCTCAGCATAACAAGCTGTTATCTTTCATTTCCCCGCCCTATACATCCAGGACTTTCTGTCCCTCCTTTTTTCATTTCTTTCCTCTTCACTGAATCATCGATGTTCTATAAATATTATTGATATAAGAAAAAATGATTTGACCCTTTGCCGATTCGCGGGTATCAAAGGACATTCAAATCCTGAGTGAGCGCTCAGTCGGAAAGTGCCTACCGAGGATTTTTTGAGTGATCACTCACTTAAGACTGACCACGGGAAACAACATAGTGACAACACGACCACAAACCAAAAAAGAAGCCATTCTCCTGGCAGCCTCTAAATTTTTTTCTGAACGAGGGTACTGGGACACCTCGGTCAACGACATTTCCAAGGCTACCGGAGTGGCTGAGGGGACAATTTTTTATCATTTCCAAAGCAAGGAAGATCTGTTTCTCGCCGTTCTCCAAAAATTCAAAGAAGATTTTGTCGGTAATTTCAAGCAGCACCTTAAGGAAAACCATTATGCCTCCGGCATGGAAATGGTCGAAGGCGCCATCTCCTTCTATCTGTACCAATCCAGTGTCATGGAGGAACGTTTTCTCCTGCTGCACCGCCATCACTATTACCAAATTGCGCCAGAGAACCCGAAGTGCTGGCAGTATCTGGAAGAGATCTACAGCGGTCTGATCAGTCTTTTTGAGCAGGCAATCATCAGAGGCATGGAAGATGGGTCGATTCGTCAGGTTTCACCCAACAAAAAAGCCCTGCTGATTTTTACCCTGATCGACGGATTGGTCCGACTGGATACCTACAATTTGTACCAGGCGACGTCACTCTATGATGAGGTTATCGAGTCGTGTCGCTGTTGGCTAAAACCCTGATGATCAACTTTTGACTTCAACAAACTCGAGCGAACGGACATGATACTCACAAAATTTTTCCCCTTTATTGACTGGATTAAAGGCTACAACCTCAAGAATTTCCAGGTAGACGCCCTTGCGGGTCTGACCGTAGCCCTGGTCCTGATTCCCCAATCAATGGCCTACGCCCAGCTGGCCGGATTGCCAGCCTATTTCGGCCTCTATGCCGCCTTTCTCCCCCCGATGGTTGCCGCGCTGTTCGGCTCCAGTCGGCAGTTGGCCACCGGCCCTGTTGCCGTTGTCTCGCTCATGTCCGCCGCATCCCTGCAACCGCTGGCCACTGCCGGCAGTACAGACTTTATTGCCTACTCTATCATTCTTGCCCTCATCGTCGGTGTATTCCAATTCAGCCTGGGCGTGCTCCGCTTAGGCCTAGTGGTGAATTTTCTCTCGCATCCGGTGGTCAACGGGTTTACCAATGCCGCAGCCATCATCATCGCGTCCTCCCAGTTCTCCAAATTCTTCGGTGTCTCTGTCGACTCCTCCGAACACCACTACGAGACCATGATCCGGGTGGCCCAGGCCGCAATGGATTTCACCCATTGGCCAACCTTGATCTACGGTGTTGCTGCGGTGACAATCATGGTGGTCTTGAAAAAAATCAATCCCAAGATTCCAGCAGTCCTGGTAGCCGTTGTCGTCACCACGGTTACCTCCTACCTCACCGGCTTTAACAACGATATGAAGGTCCCGGTTGAGACCATCCAACTGCAGGAATTGCCCACCCT
>JAQUEZ010000509.1 GCA_028684915.1 Desulfobulbus sp. | reverse complement strand
GCCGCTAAACGAAAAGCCAGAGGGTATGGCAAAAAACACTTTGCCACTATAGCCTTCCTCCTTACCGGCAAACTCAACCTTCAGAAAGTCAACCCTTTTTTACCCACCCGTTTTGGGTGAGAGCCTAAAAACATAGATTGACAAGGAGCAGTGTTTCTACCGGCGCAAAGGCATACAGAAGGTATGTCGAGTGTCGAGAAAAAACGCTGCGACGCAGTAGATCGAAGTTTTTACGACGCCATCAAAGATGGAAGAACCTCTAGAAACTGTAAGCAAGCGAGAGGAGCCCGCTAATGCCTGTGCTGTTCGCCTCATCGCCCATCACCCCACTCACCCTTCCTTTTACAGTAAAAGCGCCTTGCTCTGCCGAGAGCCCCACACTGGCTTTCATGAGATCATGGCTATCATAGGCTGATTCTTGACGTATGGTAAAACCGTACAGGGTCGCGGTGCTTTCGACCTGGGGATCGCCAAGTATCCGCTCGTAACCGAGGGTAACGACAGGCACGATTGTCCATTCCCCTAATTGTTTCGGATCGAGGCTGAAATCTAGGTCGGCTAAGAGACTGAAAAACGTTTCGTCAATCCCATGGACACTCAACGCAAGATCACTGCCGCCTTCGTTGAAGCCGTCGAGAGAGACCCCGCTCACCCGAACCCCAACCTGGGGAGTAAGAGTCAACGGAATCAGGCGAATAGCATTCCCAACCCGAACCTGACCGCTATACACGACACCGGTAGTGGAACCGGTTGCGGCCCCCAGGCCGCCCCCTAAACTGCGTTCGCTTTCGTAATCCACCCAGCCAGCATCCGCACGTCCCTCGATAAAAGGCCCGGCATCAAGAGCCGAAAAGCCGTACCGTCCTCCAAGGGTGCCCAGAACGGTGTTGACCGTCGCGTTCGTACCAGCGCTGTCGACCGAACCCCAGTTATAACCAAGACCCATTGTCGCCGAGGCCCGATTACTTATCCGGTGGGTTGCACCGATGATTGAGCCGCCACTGTTCTCCGTACTACCGGCGAGACCATCGTGACCAGAGATGGAATAATTATCCCCATTGCCTGTCATCCACATCCGGGTTTTTCCTTGGGGAAGATCACGGCCGCTTGTATAGGGCGTGATCACCTCATCGAATCGCTGCGGCTGGCGCAGGAGAAACGAGGCGGCATCGGCATACACTTGGCCGCCGACCCGTGTCTCGACGCCTCCCAGTGTGCCCTGATCGACAGCTGACTGCAGATAGTAATTGTAATCGGTATAGTGGCCTGACAGGGGTGAGTTCTGCAACGCGTTCAAAAACGCAGCACCGGAGGCGGCATTGCCGACAAACCCACTCTGACCGGGCAACTCCGAATAGTAGACCATCTTCGCGCGTAAAACGTAGAGGTCTGCTTGCGTGAGGCCTATCCCCTGCGTCAAATAAGCAGACATCGACCCATAGGAAGCGACCACCTGATCGAGTCCGGCCTGAAGATAGTTGGACTGAACCCCCTGCAAGGCATCGATGGTCTCCGGGTCCCATCCTGGATACTTTGCCAGAAGGTACGCCTTGGTAGTACCAATTAACTCTGCTATATAGCTGTTGGTGGCCAAATAGCCCTGCATGATAGTCGCTTCCGAGACGCCAGCTATGCTTTGCAGGAGGACGGACGTCCAGCCGGTGCGGTCTTTGCCGCCTGAGCAGTGCCATACATCAGGACCGGCGTCATTGGCCAAGGTTAACAAAACCGTGCGAAACCCGTTTTGCTGGACAGGATCGCTGACGAACGCCTGGTATCCCGATTGCATAAAGGAGACCGCATTTGCTGGTGTCTCCCAAAATGGTGAAGGTATCGGCCCCTGAGTGCCATAGATATTGATATTGGTCCAGGTAGCGCCTTCCGGTACCACATCTTGCGCCGCCGCGCTCGGGGGGACGAGAGTACCGTAGATCTCATCAGGGGTTCGCAGGTCTATATCACGGTCGATATGGAGTGCCGAAAGGGTGATCCAATCCGCGTGGCTGAGTTTATTCAGTGCATTGGTACGATAAAAAACCCCGGTCCGCATTACTCCACCGTGACTGGTCGTGTCAACAAAGCCGCTTCCCCCATTACTCGCCGAGATTCCAGCCAGATCCCTAAAATTGGGGGCCGTTGACAGGATGGGCGATAAAATCGCCTCCAGAGCCGATGCTGATGTGCTAGATAAACATGGTGACATGGCAAGAGCACCAAGCAAAATGTTCCTCGTACAGACTATCTTAATATCCGACATTACTGCCTCCTTTTATGGCGTCAATCGCATAAAGCCTTGAGGTGATTAAACCAAATACAGCTCATCAAGTTTCTTGAGAAGGTCCTCTCGTTCGCTTTCAAAAGCTGCCATTAAACGATTGGCTATTTCTTTTTCACCGCTGCGGTAAAGATCTGTGATTTGACGTGTATGAGTGTGAATTTTTTCATGATGTTTGCCCACCTCGATGAACACTGGAAGGTGTTCGTCGCTCCGAATGGCGAGATGCGGACAAAAAGGAAAAAACTTTCATCAAGAGGCAATGGTTCAATCTTCTTCGCAATGCCCACAGGTTAAGCGATGATCAATGTGATGATCTCGCTCGGCTTTTTGAGGCAAATGAGACCTTATTTCAGGACTATCTCCTCAAAGATGCGTTCAGCACTCTGTGGACCTATGTTCGTCCGAAGTGGGCCTCAAAATTTCTCGATAACTGGATTCAATGGGCAAAAGAAACCGGATTAAAACCTCTTATAAAATTTGCCAAGGGTGTCGATCGGGCGATGTCCCCACTTGGTTGACAAAAAGTCATGACTTGCATTACACTTGCCTCATCGAATTTAATTTTGAATTAGGAGGCAATCGATGGCTGAGCTTGATCAATGTTTCTGCCCCAACGAAAAATG
>JAQUEZ010000182.1 GCA_028684915.1 Desulfobulbus sp. | reverse complement strand
TTCAACCGGTTTCGAAAATTGATGCCGCGATATGAGAAGACGGACCTCTCATACATTGCACTCAACACATTGGCGGCCGCTATGATTGTCTTGAACAAGATTATGGTTATTTATAGATAAGCACTTAGAGTCCATCCTTCTCCCTCCGGGTAACCATCTCCAGGATGGCTTCGTGATAGCTGAGGCCGCTTTTGACCATGGTCTCTATGGCAGCAATCTCAGCGGGCTTGGAGGTATAGATGAAATAGTCGTAGTCGTTGACCACCAACCGGGCCACACCAAGTCCAAAGGGAGTATCGAAAAAGACCTCCGAGTATTTGGGCGGGTTGGATTTGACGCTTTTGAGGAGCTGGAGCACGAAGTCGTCGTACTCGATCAACCCCTGCTTGCGGGCTTGATCGAAATCCGAGGATTCGAGGTAGATCTTGTAGGCCGAGTTACCGTTGATCACCCGGCCTACCTCGCCAAAACTGTCGAGGTCGAGAATGGATTGGGTGATAATCATGAAACTGCCGTTGTACTTGCGGGCACGACGGTACCCCTCGTTGATCACCGGGCCCAGCATGGCGGCCTTGCCCAGAAACTGCCAGGCCTCGTCAAAGATGATCAGCCGGGAGCGGGAGCGGTCGGAGAGGTAGAGATCCTGAGTGACCGCATTGAGCACCAGCAGGGTGACGACGCGGTAAAGATCGGGCTGAATTTTCAAATTCTCTAACTCCAGGACTACGAAGGCATCGCGGTGGATGTCAAAGGTGGAGGGGCCGGTGAAAAACTTGCCGTGAAAGCCGTGACTGGTGAACTCGCGAATGTTGAAGGCGAGCTTCCTGGCCACCTCGACCAGGGCCAGGTTATCGCTCATCGAATCGAAATCCGCTGCCGGCACTTCGGGGAATTTGGCGAGAAATGCATAGACCGTATCGGCATCAGCTTTTTGCCCCTTCTGCTGCCAGGCCCAGCGGACCGCGTTGCGGATCATGTTCAACTCGGTGTCGTCGCACTTGTCGGTATCCGAGTTGGAGTAGGCCATCTGGGCAAAGACCGCAGTGACTGACTTGAGTTCCTCCTCAGGCTCCTGGATGGAGGTGAAGGGGTTGAGGCAGACTGTGGTGCCTGGCTGGAAGTCGAGGTAGCGGGCACCGAGCATGTTTGCGATTTTTTTATACGAGCCGCCGATGTCGATGATCCGCACCAGGGAGCCGCAGGCGTAGTAGTTGAAGGCCAGGAAGTTGACCAGAAAGGACTTGCCTGAACCGGTTGTGGCGCAACAGACAGTGTTGTGGTTGGGCGCCCCCTTGGCAAAGAAATCCAGGCTGACAATTTGGCCCTTACGGCCGGTGAAGATTAGCTTCGGCACCCCACCGGTGCCGGCGAAATCCCCCTGAACTGGGAGCAAGGGTGTGACCGAAGGCACAGGGGCAATGAAATCCCGCTCCAGGTTGTCGATGTTCCTGCCGGTGGTGTAGAGCCCGAAGGGTAAAGCCGATAGGAAGAGGATTTTGAGGATGAAAGAATCCTGCTGCATGACGTAGCCGTTATCCTCCCAGATCCGCCGTGCCCGCGTACAGGACTCGCGGGCACCTTCCAGATCCCGGTCCCAGACCAGGAGGATTGGAATGATGCGAACGAATTTGACCCCGTGCTCAAGGGCATCGGTCGCCTCCAGATGCTCTTCCTGCTTCCTTCGCAGTAATGGGGAGAGCGAGCCGACCGCCTGTTGATTCAAGAGCAGGTTGCATTTGGCATGAATCCTGGTCTCCAGTCCTTGTTCAAAGAGGATGTTGAGGGTGTAGAGGAATCCGGTCTTGATCTGGTCCATATCCGAGACCAGGCCCCAGATGCCGCCGAAGAGCATATTGGTTTGCAAGGGATCGACCTCGGTCGGGATAATCTTGGGAGTGGTGCAGCAGAAAAAATTATCGCCCACCTGGAGATGATCGCCCGCCTCCCGGACCACGGTATCGGCGTTCAGGATTTGTTTGCGCAGAGGAATGGTGTCGTTGTAGCTGGTGAAGTTGTGTTCCGGATACCCGGCCGGATAATGGTTGAATAACCGTCGCACCCATTCAAGCAGGTCACCCGGCTGCAAGGAGCGCGGAGACAGGAGCGCCGCTTTCAGGGTTTCAGTGATCTGCCGCTTGATGTCCTGCAGGGGTTTGGTTCTCTCCCGGTCGATGAAGTCTTCGGGATTCGGCGCATCCTGCATATCTCCGAGTAGCTTGACCGCGACGAACAGACGGAAGTTGCGAACCGGGATGTTGGAGCAGGCGGCCAGACCTCGCCGTCCCTGCTCCATGAAATCGACAATCTGATCCGTGCTGGTGCGGACGATGATATCCGTCACAGTTCTGCTCTCGCGGTAGCTGGAGAGAATCGGGGCGATATGGGAGTCGGCATGGAGGATCAGTTGGAGCACGCTCCCCTTGGGCAGGCCGGCCCGAAACAACCCCTCCAGCGAGGTCAGGGCCTTGGGACCGGCAAAGGTCAGGGGTGTGCATTCCCAGAGTATGCCCAGACTGCAATCCTGGTTGAGGTAGATATCGAGGTTGTAGTCATAGGCCAGATAGTTCAGGTAGGCCGAGAACGGATGCCGGCTGGTCATCCGCTCAAGGTCCGCCTGCTTGAGATGTGCGCCAGGGCCAAAGCCTATTTTTTCCAGCAGGGCAGTCATGGCTTCTTCTCGCTGACCTCGGTTAGCACCCACTGGGAGGGTTCAATTTCCAGGTAGGCATACCGGGTCATGAACAGTTCGTTGTTCTCGCCCTTGTAAGGCAGTAGCAATACCCGCAGGATCTTCGGCGGGTTGAGCACCGGAGTTTCTGGTGCTTCCAGCAGATCGGTCAAGGCTTTGTAGCGGCTGTTTTGGGCTTCGATCTGGGAGGCGTTGCTGTTTTCATTTCCTTGACTATCAGGAAGCCGGGCTTCTTTGTAGGCGGTCGGCGTATCCAGGCACTTGCCCTCACTGTCCTTGGCCTTGCAGCGGAAGTTTTCCTCATAGGGATTCACCGCATTCTTGACCCCGGTACAACCGGAGACCAGGGTAAGTACGGCGAGGCAGGCGAGTATTCGTTTCATGGCTGCTCCTTGTTCACTGTTGGGCAAACTCATTATTCTTGATGTCCCTGATCTCCAACTCCTTGCCCTCGGAGATGATGACCGTAATCTTCTTGGCCGCGCCAACCTCGATCACCGGGGTGGTCTGCTTGACCAGGTCGAGGTAGAAGTCGCTCATGGTCTGAGCGCCCTGGGAAAGGCCGGTGCCCAGAGCGGACTTGCCGACCTGAGAGCCGTCGATGGTGGAAGTGGATCCGAGCGGTGAGGTCGAGGTGGTGGTGGCCGAGGCCTTGAGGGCATCGCCCGCCCCTTCGAACAGGCCGGCGACAATGGCCCGGACCGTGGCCGACCCATACGCGAGACTACCCGGCCGGAAAGCCCAACCTTGGAATCCGCGTCGGTGACAAAGCCCTTGACCTGGGCATCGATCACCGCCTTGCCCTCGTTGCTCAAGCAGGAAAGCGAGACCAGCCGCACATCGGCCCGCTCTTTGTCGAGCCGGCCCACCGCCTCGGCAACGACAAAACAACCGGAGAGTTCAGCCTTGATGTCGTTGGGTAGGACCGCTGGAGTTTTGATCCGCAGCAGCAGCGGTTCCGGGCTGTTCTTGCTGGTGCCCGAAGTGGCTGCGTCAAAGCCGGTCAGCAGGTTGGCCTCCATAAATGATGGCGGCAGGTACACTGTCCGGCCCTTCTTTTTGGCATCCCCCTTGGGCAGGCTATCGTTCTTGACCACCGTGATCTTGCCGATCCGCTTTTTGTCCTTCTGGTTGCCGGCAGGTGCGATATGCGGATTCTCCTCACCTCCGGCCACTGGTTGCTGAAGGGGTGGCGGGAAGGCCGCCTTGCCACGTTCGATCTCGCCGGCTTCGGGTATCTTGGGCAGCTCTTTTTCCCTGACAGATTTCTGATTGCTCCTTTCAGTCGCTTCCAGGTCTTTCCGGCCCCGCTCCAGATCCCGCTGCATGGTGGAGACATGCCCTTCAAGTTCCTCCAGCTTGCGGCGGTACTCGCGGACAATGGTCTTCTCCATCAGATCCGGGTCAAGCCGGGTATTCTGGCCGCGTTCGCCACTTTGCCCTGGTTGATGGGTCGACCTTGAGCTGTATCCGGTCACCACAACCACCAGGAGGACAGCCCCTATCAGCGACCAGATAACGATCTTCTTGCGTGCCGATGCGAGCCGGTTGAACCGTTCCTTGATCTTCATGGCTCGACACCGATATCGAGGGTGGTCATGGTTGCTGCTGGCAAATCCTTGCGTTCCACCACAAAGACCCGGGTCGACTGCTTAGGCTTGAGGTTGTGCTGTTCGATGGCCACCGCCAGAATCGGGTTGCCGACAGCGGCGATGAGGAAGGTCTTCTCGGCCAACTCCAGATCTGTGGCCAGTCGTGAGGTCGCCTTGAAGGACTTGAGCCGCAGGCCGACGCCTTCGATCTCGACCACCTGCTGCCGCACCAGATCAAGGTCCTGACAGAGGTGCACCGGCACCGCCTTGTCGATCACCTGATAACTGGAGGGAAAGACTCCGTCGTAGGCCTCCTTGATGAGTTGCAGGGCCTGCTTCTCAAGCGGCATGTTCTTGTAGCGGGCAATGTTCTTCTCCACGGTCTCGCTCTTGGGCAGAGCGAGCCGAACTGTGACCGCGTTGATCTCCGCCGGGGCACCGATGATGGTGTAGACCGAACCGTTGCAGACCGCATAGATCTCGCTGGGCTCCTTGCTGTATTTGAGCTTGCCGCCCACTTCCTCGGCAGTGAACTTGATGAAGGCGTTGTTGCCGGAGAAATGGCCGGTCAGCCCTTTCTCTTCAGAGAAGATCAGATCGCTCATCTGCCCGGGGCAGACGATGCGGTTGATCTCCTTAGCCGAGAGTTCCACCATGGTGGGCACCTCGGCGGGAACTCCTTCACCGGCAAGGGTAGGACCAGCAGTCAGAAACAGACAGCAGGCTGAAAAGAATACTTTCTTCATTTGTCACTCCTCTCTTCTCCGGATTTTTCCTTCTCCTTGAAAGCCAGCAGGGTGAAGCGGCCGTCACGGATCTGGAAGTCGAGGAAATAGGTCCGGGTGGTGTTCTCCAGCCGGGTATTGCCGGTGTACTGCTTCAAATCACCGAACACCTCGATGCGGTTGTCCTTCATGGTCAGGGTCTGCGGATAGAACACCGAACTAACTTGCGACTCCTCGATCCGCCCTGACAGCGAGTACCAGAGGGTGGAAGCCTCGGGATAGGACTCGGGAGCGTAGTAGACCAGCAGCTCGTTGAACTGCTTGCGGGCTGTGCTGGGCGAGTAGGTGGTGGCCAGGGAGATGATCCGCCGGCCGATGTCCTGGATGTAAGCCTCGGTTGGCCTGCCCTGAACAAACTCCACCGTGCCGGTCATCTGTGGCGGAATGAGAATCACCTTCTGGTAGCGCACCGCCCGGTAGGTCATGAAGGAGGTGAACACCAGACAGACCGCCAGCACGATCACCACAAACCGGAGTAAGCGGTTGCGGGCAAAGAGGTTGCTGCTCTGTTGCACATAGGTGTTGAGCTTCACTCGTGGAACTCCTGTTCAAAGTAGCCGGGGTAGTTTTTCATCTGCAGCAAGGCGCAGGCGTAGAGTAGGTGCTTGAGAAATCCCCGGGGTTTGCTCCGTTTGGTGCGGATGTAGCCGTACTGGACGCCGACAAAGACAATCCAGGCCAGTCCGCCGTAGATCAGGGCAACGGTGAGGGTGAACAGAAAAATGGCCAGCTCATCGACCTCAAACCACAGCACCTGGAAGGGTCGGGAGAGATACTGGGGAAATTTGCGGGATGAGCTGGCCATGGTTCCCTCAACAGATCAAGGCGCCGATGGTCTCAACCACAGTGTTGGCCCGCAGCAGAAAGGCACCGCCCAAAACCACACCGGCCGCCGGCAGGATCATCTGGCGAATAGCCAGGCTCGCGGCCACGCACATGCAGGCTACCCCGCCGGTAAAACCCACCGGGCCAAGTAGGATCTGGTTGACGCCGATGTCGTAGAGGTCATAGGCAAAGGAGCCGGTTGCCGGTACGGTCATGGCCAGGCTGTTTCCTGCTTGAAACAGGGAAAACAGCACAGCAGCCATCCAGGTGGTCATGTACAAATGTTTACGGAAACGGTGTATTGGGTTCATCGTGGTCTCCTTCAAAGAGTGTTTGCAATATCTGCCGTTTTGGCAGGTTACGGCTGGATAACGGCGAGTTCGACTCGCCGGTTGTTGATCAGGTCTTCGTTGCCGAGTAGGGGTTGCTGCGAGCCCATGGCCGCTACTTCGAAGACGGTGTAGCCGTGGGAGCTAAGAACCGCTGCCACCTGTTCCGCACGCTCTTGGGAGAGGGCGCGGTTGCGGTCTTCCGTGCCCAGCGAACAGGTGTGACCGGTGACGATCAGCCCGGTATCGGGAGCAATGGTGCAGAGTGCCAGGGCTGTCAGCATTGACTCTCGCTCGATGTCCGACAATTCGGCACTATCGAGTCGGAACCGCACCACTGGAAGCCTACAACCGTCAATGGCTCCTGCTACCTGTTCGCCACAAGCAGACTGGCGAAGGTTTGGGGTGCCGGTAAGGACAAACGTCTCTCGGTCCGTCACTAGCACAACCTCGTTCAGCAGGGACAAACGTTCCTGGCGAATCTCCCGGGCCATCAGCCGGAATCCGTTCAGGAGCAGGCCAAGGGCCAGTATGCAGATCAGGTGTAGGTTCATGGTTTCCTCACTCTCTTTTTTTCAGGGTGGTGACCTGATTTTTGATCCTTTCGTTGTCGAGCCACTTGGATGGGCTTTGGTAATCACCAAGAAACGTTGTTTCTTACTTCTTAGTTTGTGCTTTGTAAGAGATCGTCCCGTTCCTTTTTTTTCTTTTCCCGATGCCTGGCGACCTGCGCTTGGGTACGAATTTTTCGGATGCGGTTTATTTGTTTTCGGGTCATCTCGAAGCGGAAGGTGATCTGGATTTCTTCGATGACTTGTGTCAGGGACAAACGGCTCTCTGGTTTCTGGTTGAAGTAACGGGAATAGGCGTAGCGTTCCCATTTCGAGTTGAGGGCCACGGTTCGGATGAATCGCTCCCTGGTATGCAGTGACATTCGATTGAGTTGTGCACGCAGCACGGCTCTTTTACCCCAGATTTGTTCCACCAGGTGCAGGCCGATCAGATCTTCCTGGGTGAGCGGATCCTGGATGATCTCCTCACGCTCCATGAGCAGCAGGATTTTCCTGGGAATGGGGGATTGACGGGCATACTCGGTGATGGTTGGGCAGTGGTCGTTCATCAGTTGGCCTCAGTCAGTTGAAGGAGGGTGTTGTGGAGAAGACGGCAGACCTGCCGTCGGCTTACGTTGAAGTGATGGGCTACCTCCAGGGTGGTCACCGGCAAATCTTGCTGGAGGATCCAGGCGCAGACCTCCCGTTTTCGACCGTTGATACCCTGGAGGGCTCTATCGATCTGCCCAGGACATGGTTCAAAATGATCGTCAGCTTCTTCTTGGAGTGCAGAGCAAGGCAGGAGGTCATGTGGCATGTGAACCGGTTGGACACCGGCAGCCATTTTTAGGCAGTGGGTTTTGAAGATGACGCGAAAGAATGGTGGCAGTTTCTGGGGGGAGTTTTTTTTCCGCGCCGTGATCAGTGCTTGTGCAGCCGCCATGATTGCCTCCTGGAACAGGTCGTCTTCATCTGCGGCCATGTAGGGGCGATAGGGGTTCGCTACCCAGTGGACAATGTGCATGTGGAAACGGACCCAATCCATGGCGGTGAGCCAGATTTCATGGTCGGTGGTTGGCTGGATGGCGCTCGGTGCTGTCATGATGACTTGGGGGTGCTCCGCCCTTCTTTTAAGATTAAAAAAGATTAAAGATGATTAGAGTGGTCATGCCCCTCCGGAAAAACCTAGTTTTTGCAGCAATTTGGATGCTTGAAAAATTGAGCAGTCGTGAGTGCAGTGCCCACAAAACGTGAGTGTAATGCCCACCTTTTTGTGAGTGCAATGCCCACTACAAGTGACTGCTGTGCCCCCATTATTCCGGGGGGATTGGGGAGAGGCGGACCAGGGTCAACTTGTCGTCCTGATCAATACTCCACCCCAAAATTGCACCGACCTCGATCAGTTCGTTCATGGCGTTTCGCAGGCCACGGCGAAAGTCAACCAGGCGGGCGCACTCCGAGCCACACAGATGCTTCAAGGTGGCGACCTTCACCGGAAAGGGCGATCTGTGGCTTGCGTAAAAGCCATACAACCACTTGGCGAGATCCGTCCTGAGTTGCAGCCGCTGCTGCCACTGCATCTGGGTCCAGCCGACATCGAAGAGACCTGCCAATTTAGGATTGATGCTGATTGCCGAGAATAGCTCTTCATCGCGTGAGTACATTTCATCGATGAGAGGGCCGGTGTAGGCAAAGCTCCCCTGTTGCGGACGGTGCCGGAGATCAATGATGATCTCCACCATCGAGCCGGCCAGTCGACGGAGTGATTGTTTGAGCCATTCCCGGCCTGATTTACCGCTCTGCCGTCCTATGGCCGCGAGGAAGGGCTTGGCTCTGATGCGGAGACACTGCCGCGCTTTTGGATCTGGATTTCGAGCCAGGAAATGGAGCGCTTGCGCCAAAACGTCAAAATCACCCTGATCCAATCGCCAGCCGGTATAGTGGATCGTCACCCCTTTGAGCGAGGCGATGGGTTCTCGGTCAACAGCTCTTCGTCGCCCCCGTTTGATCACCGCAAACAGCGCGGAGCGCAGGCAAACATTGGGTATGCCGCGAGTCTTCTCCGGCCAGTCGGGAAACCGAGGGATCTGCTCAAAATCCTCAATCTTCTGCCGTATCTCCGGTGGCAGCGAGTCAAAGCAGCGATGCTTGAGCAGGTCGCTCGGCTGTGGTTCTGAGGGAAAGAATTTGTTTGAAATACCCGCCTCCTCTTTTCAGATTGGTTCGATGAAGCGGATCATCGTTTACGAATGTCGATGGACCGACGAGGACGCCCAGCTTTCACTGCTCGAATTCGCTTGCTTTCAAACCAGGCATTCAGATCAGCTTCCAAAATCAGCACGGTTTTCCCCGGCTTGTAGGCTGCCAAATCACCCCGCTTGATTGCCCGATGAATGGTGTGGTAGCTGCATTTGGCGAGTTGGGCAGCCTCATCGATTGTCATGGATGTGTTGCGTATCATTGGCGCATACCTTGGTAACCTCCGCTCGGATTTGCTCGGGAGAGCCCCATACCCAGGTCACCTTACTGATGCCGGTGACCATTTCGAGGCGAACCGCCACCGCTTTCGGACAGGGCCGTCTGCCATGAAGGATATGGCTGAAAAAGTCGGGCGAGATTTCCGCCCGGAGAGCAATCTGCTTTTGGGTGATCCGTTCTTTAGTTGCACTCATAGTCAACTATCTGGTGAATAATCAGGGGTTCGTCAAGAAAAATTTACAGATAAAACTCTGTTTTTATTAATAAAATTGAGCAATTGCTCAAGTCGTGAGCATGTGCTCAATTTTATTGTCATGCGTTTTCACATTCTCATTGCCCCTTAAAGGCAAGCAAAAGGACTCGCTGATGATCTGGAAAGCTGGTGCTATTGGGAACAACTGGGCAGGGGGGGAAGTTGTCCGTTGTTCTTCAGATGATCGTAGGCAATGGCGACGAACTTTCCTATAATGTCGTCTTTTGCTTGATCGTAACTGGCTGGAATGGGGAAGATTATGGCCTGGAACGCATCCATGTTGATGCCTTGGACATGAACAGGAGCCAGGAGGTATGTGCCTGGAAGTATAGAGAGATCCGGGAGTGACCCGTCCATCTTTACATCGGGCGGATTCGGGAGTGGTGCGCGTCTTTTTCTTTCTCGGTAGTCTTGCCAGTAGCCGGGATGTCGTTCCCGCCACCGTTTCTGACAATCGATTTGGTTTTGTCGGTAATCAGGATCTGAGGCTCTTTTGTTTCGCTGCCATTCTCGTTTTCGTGCTCGCTGGCAATCGGCACGGTTGCAGTATTGTTGGTTGAGGTTCCTCGGATTGACAGGGGTGATTCGTCGACAAGCCTTGCAGCAGAACGTTTTCATGGCGAAGGGCTCCTGGAACGCGATTGCGCTATAGGTTTAAAATGACGAGCGAAAACAAACTCGCGCCATGAAAGTTCAACAAAATTCTTGCGCTGAACAATGTGCAAGCGACTTTACATTTTTTGCATAACTATACGATTTCATTACACAGATGATTTTACCCTTTCTTTTGATGAGCATTTGCTCTATCTATGTGTCATGAGCAATGTCATCGCAGATATGTTTCGGGCAGCCCTGAACTTCCTGCTCCATCAGGAAGGAAGGGGGGCGCAAGTGCGTCTTGCCACCGCACAGAACATTGATCGCGGTTATCTCAATGCGGTGATCAAGGGGAGAAAGCCGGCGGCAGAGGAGATCCGTCTTAAAATTGCCAATCACTTCGGCATGACGTATGAAGCGATGCTCATCCTCGGACGGGCGGTCGAGGAGGGAGTTCTGTCTCAAGATACAGAAAATTCAAAATCTTGGATCGCGCGAAAATCACCGATTTTCTTCCAGGTTAAGGCAGATCAAGTTTCAAATGACCTTTCCCTTAAGGCTTTGCAACAAGCCACGGAAATACTCACATCAGAAACAGAGTATTGTGCCGTCTTGGTTGAAATTATCAGTACGTTACACAAGACTTTGAAGAATGGGGGAGAAAACGGAGGGGGCGCTGAGCGCCTCAAGCTGCTTGAGGCGCGGTTGGAAAAGTTAGAAAATGCGACTAAATAACGAATGTATAGCCTGGTCTACTGCTAACAATTAATTCAGATTATTTTTTTTAAATGTGTTTTCTAGGTGTTGAACAGGCAAACACATACTCTTGGAGATCATTAAGGCGATACAATGCTTTCCTTCCAATTTTACACACTTTGGGGCCAACACCCCGCGTCGCCCAGACAGCTAATGTTTGCGGTTTCATTCGAAGAAAGGTTGCCGCTTCGTTTCGAGTCAAAAGAGTTTCTGGAATTGTTAAGTTTTCTGACATACTGTCCTTCTCTAGTCGCAAGGGTTAGGTTGAAATTTTAATCATCACATATCAAACTCCATCACATTCTTTTCAATTCCATTTTTCCGAGTCCTTGACCTGTTTTGAAAAAAATCGATGTTTTTTAAGGAACCCTGCGTGTTTTTTTCCTGGTAATTTACTGGAATGGCAAGAATATTTTTTTTAGAACCTCCCTGCTTTATTTTTTTGAAGCACCTGCCAATAGTTTTTCGACCCAGGCTAAATTCATGTAACCGGCATGTAACCAATAAAAAAAGCACTTAACAATTGCTTGCTAAGTGCTTGATTTTTTTGGAGCCGATAAGCGGACTTGAACCGCTGACCTACTGATTACGAATCAGATTTCATAGCATCCGCATAGTCAACGATTCATCATAACACCTTGCTTTTCCACATTATTGCCTGTACGTTCCCCCACCATAAAACATGATGTGTTGCGACCAATGTGCGACCAGCAGAAAGGGGGACGTTGTGAACATAGCGCAGATAAAGGCGGCGATTCCTGGCGAGATATTGCGAGACGACCAAGTCACCGGCCTCCACCTCAGAGTCTTCGAAAACCGCAAATCGTTTTACCTCTATTTCCGCACCAAAGCCGGGAAAGAACGCCGGCCCAAAATCGGCGATTACGGAAACATCACCCTGGACCAAGCACGACGGGCAGCGCGCGACATGCTCTTCAAGGTGTCTCTCGGCGAAGATCCTGTTTCAGATCGCAAGGTACCCCTCCAGGCCGTCACCGTTGCCACTGTTTGGCCTCGTTACTGGTCAGAACATGCCGAAGGCAAAAAGACCGCAAGCGAGGATAAGCGGATATACGAAAAACATTTCCCCGACTGGTTCAAAAATCTCCCTGTCGATGTCATCGCCTACCCGGAAGTGTACCGGCTGCATGATGGCATGAAAAACATTCCCTATCAAGCAAACCGCACCGTTGCCCTCGTGTCGAAATTCCTCCGCCTGTGCGAACAATGGAACCTGCGGCCAATCGGTTCCAATCCATGCCAGCACGTCAAACG
>JAQUEZ010000508.1 GCA_028684915.1 Desulfobulbus sp. | reverse complement strand
CTTGTCAATGTCGAGCGCAAGCAGGCGGAGGAGGAGCGTGAGATTCTCCAGGCCCAGCTCATCCAGGCGCAGAAGATGGAGTCGGTGGGCCGATGGGCCGGGGGCGTGGCCCATGACTTCAACAACATGCTGGGGGTCATTCTGGGCTACACTGGACTGGTCCTCGAACAGACGAACCCGTCTGATCCGCTCTCAAAATATTTGCAGCAAATCCACAAGGCCGCCGAGCGCTCCGCCGATCTCACCCGCCAACTACTGGCCTTTGCCCGCAAGCAGACCGTGGCGCCTCAAGTGCTCGACCTCAACAATACCGTGGAGGGCATGCTCCGCCTGCTGCGGCGGCTCATCGGCGAGGACATCGATCTGGCCTGGCTGCCGGGCAGGGAACTGTGGCCTGTGAAGATGGACCATTCCCAGCTTGACCAGATCCTGGCCAACTTGTGTGTCAACGCCCGGGATGCCATCGCCGGTGTGGGCAAGGTCACCATCGAGACGGCCAACACGGTGTTCGATGCGGAATACTGCGCCCGGCACGCGGGCTTTGTCCCCGGCGACTATGTACTGCTTGCGGTCAGCGACAATGGCTGCGGCATGGATGCCGAGACACTCTCCCGCATCTTCGAGCCCTTCTTCACCACCAAGGAGGTGGGCCAGGGTACCGGCCTGGGCTTGGCCTCGGTGTATGGCGCGGTCACGCAGAACAACGGTCTTATCAATACTTACAGTGAGCCCGGCCAGGGAACGACCTTCAAGATCTACCTGCCTCGCCACACTGACATCGTGGTGCAGGCAACGGCAGAACCCCAACAGGCGGCAGCGCGGGGCAGCGAGACCGTCCTTTTGGTGGAGGATGAGCCGATGATGCTTGAACTGACCATGTCCATGCTGGAGCAGCTCGGCTACACCGTGCTGGCAGCCCGCACCCCCGGCGAGGCCATGCGCCTGGCCCGTGAGCACTCCGGCTCCATCGATCTGCTCATCACCGACGTGGTCATGCCGGAGATGAACGGCCGCGACCTGGCCGGGAACCTGCTGGCGCTCTATCCGGGCATGAAATGCCTGTTCATGTCGGGCTATACGGCCAACGTCATCGCCCACCACGGCGTGTTGGAAGAAGGGGTGCACTTCCTCGAGAAACCGTTCTTGATGACGGACCTGGCGGCGAATATCCGCAAAGCGCTGGGGCAATGATGCCGGCAGAAATCGAAAGGAAAAAATGAATGCTCGTTATTGATCGAACCAAAACAGAAGACCTCAGCCCTTGGCCGGGTGATCGTGATACAGGATATGCGGGTGTGCTTGTGCGCCAGACGTCAAACTTGAATCCCCAAAGCCTCTGGTTCTTTGCAAGGAACCTGTTGTCAAGGAAAGTGGCTGCATGGTCATGAAAACAGGCAGAAGGAAGACCACGCGAGATGCCCGGGGAAGCCTGTTCTGGCTCTTCCTCGTGGTTCACTGCCTGATCGGCTCAGTCGCCGCTGCCGTTGAACTGACCGACGAGGAACGGGATTTTCTCCGGGAGAAGGGCACCATCGTCTTTGTCAGCCAGACCGACTACCCTCCTTTTGAGTTCACCGATCCCGCCGACCGGCAGCGCGAGGGCATGATGCTTGATATGGTGCGCTGGCTGGCGGTTGAACTTGGCTTTCAGCCCCAATTCGTCGACATGGGTTTTCTCAAGGCCCAGGAAGCGGTGCTTCAGGGGCGGGCGGATGTACTCACCAGCCTGTTTCACAGTGAACAGCGGGTCGCGTGGTTTTCTTTTACCCGGCCGCTGTTCGAGGTGCCGGCTTCGATTTTTATCCGGGCGGAACAGACCGGCATCACCACCCTCGCGGATCTCCAGGGCAAAACCATCGCCATGCAGAAAGGTGATTTTGCCAGGGAATTTCTCGAAACCAGGGGAATCCGCTGCACCATCCTCAGCACCGAGGATTTCGCCGAGGCCACCAACCGGGTGATCGACGGCCAGGCCGACGCGGTAATAGGCGATGAACAGATCGTTCTTTATCATCTCCACCGCCAGCATCTGGGCGACCGGATCAAGAAGACCGGACCGGCGTTGTACATCGGCAAAAACTGCATGGCTGCCCGCCTCGACAACGCCCAACTGATCGGTATCCTCAACAAGGGAATCGATGCAGCCGCACGGGCCGGGGTGCTCGACAAAATCGGCAAAAAGTGGTTGGGCCCCTCTTATGGGGCGCGGGAGACATTTTTCGGTCGGTATGGTCTGCCGATTGCGAGCCTGGCCGGGGTGATGTTCGCGCTGGCTTTGGCGGCCTGGGTGTGGAACCTGCAACTCCACATCAAAATCCGGGCCGCCACGGAACTGATCAGCCGCCGGGAGCAGTCCCTACGGGAGAGCGAACAGAATCTCCGCACCTTTTTTGACAGCATGGCTGACCTGGTCTTTGTCGGCGATTGTCAGGGCGTGATCATGCACTGCAACAGCGCCGCTGCCGCGATACTGGGTTTCAGTCGGTCCGAGCTGCTGGGCATGAACTTCATCGATCTGCATCCGCCGCATTTGCTCGGGGAAGCGGCAGGCATCCTCAAGGCCATGGCCGAGGGAGCGACCGATACCTGCCCGCTGCCGTTGGCAACCAGGGATGGCACTCTGCTGCCCGTGGAAACCCGGGTCTGGCATGGCCAATGGGATGAGAAACCCTGCCTTTTTGGATTGTGCAAGGATCTCAGTAAGGAACAGGAAGCTCTGCAGCGCTTCAACCGGCTGTTCAATGCCAACCCAGCGCCCCTCGCCCTGACCGATCCTGTGACCGGCCGGTTTATCGAGATCAACGACTCCTTTTGCCTCGTCACCGGGTACGACCGGGAAGAGGTTGTCGGCTCAACAGCAGAGAAACTGCATCTGTTCGTGCATCCGGACAGGCAGCAGCAAGCGA
>JAQUEZ010000507.1 GCA_028684915.1 Desulfobulbus sp. | reverse complement strand
GCGGCCGACCTTGCCTTGGTCCAGCCGCTTTCTACCTATTACCGTATGTCTGAGATCACAACATGTTCATTATGAGCAATCAGGGGCGCTCGGGGCTTGTCTGCCGCGCAGCGGCTTCGTCCAACCAGGCGCTCAACTAGGACTGCTGGCAGGCTAGCGAATCGTTCTTAAAAACGATGGTTGTAAATCCGAAATATTCACTGTTGGAAACATCTCGGGTGCCAGCAGCCTGTTAGCTCAACGTTAGTAAAGGATAGATAATGAATAAAAATATAAAAGTAGTTAGGGAAACTGATTATCAAGTCACTTTGCCTTGTTCTCAAGATGATTTTACGGATTTTGTAAAAAGTCTACTTGGCAAAGCACAGACGATTGAAAATAATTTTGATAAGTCTTTTGAGATCAATCAAGGAGATATCGTTAGCTTATACCATCTAATAGAACAAAGAATACACCAGCAAAATCGTGCAAATTTAGTATCTTTTACAGCAATAATACATTGGAGCGATGACTCTTCAATACAATTAAATGACATAGATAGTTTGGCTACTTATAATGAGATAAGAAATGTTGTGCCTGGATCGCTACATTTATCTTTCACTTATCTAATTATTTTTCAACAAAGCAAAACACCTGAGAAGCAAGAAATCTACATTTCGTTTGATGTAGCTAGAGGTATATATTACGCAATTAAGAATACTGCTCGATCATGGGGTTCAGATATTGATTCGTTATTGACTAATTCAATAACTGAAATAATTAAAAAATCTACAAAGCCAGAGGAATTTCAGATCAAATGGATACCTACAGACAAAGATACGATACGGAATATCGTAATTACAATAATATTTATTGGAATTGCCTTTTTGTTTTTTCTTTATACTAATAATATTGGGTCTATTGCTACGTCTTCAATGGCTTCAGGTAGTTCTCTGGAAGATATATCAAAAAATTTAAATATATTAAGTAAGTTTGTTGTATCTAGTAAAATATATGTGTCTACCTTGACTGCAATTTTATTTTCCTTCCTATGTCTTTTCTTTATTGATGATATGGTTTCTGGTGCACATGATAGATACTCATACTCTTTACGTTTTATCATATTTAACAAGACTGCAGAGTCGTATAAAGATGGAATTATAAAAAGATATAAAAAAGATGCAAAGAAAGCAATTTTGAATTTTGTTTATGCGATATCTCTTGGAGTTGCTGCAAATATATTATTTAGTGCGATATTTATTTGGTAAATTTATTACTAACAACCGGCTTCACTCGGACCCCGCAAACAGCGCGGATCCGGTGAGCCGCACGTTGGCGCTCAATGAATCCATAAGGCTACAATTTTGAAATTATCATCGGAAGATAAAAAACAATATATTAGGTCCTTCCCAGGCAAACTATCGTCCGATGTAAATTCAGTATTAGAATTTCTACCTATTGGTACATATCCGCCTTCTGGTGATGATATTGGTCCGTTATTAATTAACAATGAGCCAGTTTACATTCCATATCGTATCTACTCGCCAGAACCAAAGTTGCCATCTCAAATAAGTGATCTCCATCGTACGATTATTTCATGTATATATACACGACATCACAATGGGTTCGTACGTGAGAAATATTTAGCAAGCCTATTCGGTTTGCCATTTTCTTGGGTCCCACCGTTCGTACTGCAATTAGTAGGGAGTTCCGGGGACACCTTATCTATCTTTGACATTTTCAACCACCCAGCTACAGTTTGTTTATTGCCTGAATGGTGGTATGGATACTGATGAATTTATCCGAAGAAACGCAGACCCACTATGGTTACAGCAAAATGAAATAGGGGAATATATGTGTCACGATGAGGAAGGCTGACCTCACAACCTTTCTTTGCATCTGACCGTGTTCCGTGCGGTTCAGATCGTCATAGCGTAACCGATCAGGGGGTGCACCTCAAGTAGCCGATCTGATCCATTCCAGGTCAGGCTGTTGATCTTTGAAATAAGCATCTATCGCGCCCACGAGGACGTGAAAGGATGACTTACGCTGCAAACGGCAGGTTTGCCTGAGCGAAACAATGCGCTCCACCCAGCGGTTGCCTTTGTCACTGCTGGTTCCTTGGCTGCGTTTGCGCCAGAGCACGGCATAGCGCAGCATGCGCTCTCCGAAGTTATTGGTCGGGTCAACGCCCTCCTCAAGTAAGAAAGTAAAGAGCGAGCCCATTTCCGTGTCGATATGGCGGACAAGCTTCCCCGCTTCGCTGTCGGAATCGATATACAGCGCGATCAACCGGTTGAGCCGGGCGTAAAATGCGTGCCACTCAGCCTTCGTCGGTGGATCCTTAGCCATCCTGCAGAGGCGGCGCAATTCATCGCGGGCCCAGGCTCCACATCGAGCAAGCTCCGGATCTTTGCGCTCGGCCAATCCCTTGGCCCGGCGGATCAGGTGGGCCAGGCAGGTTTGGCGGGCATGCACCCAGTTTTGGTACAATCGATAACCATCGCTGACAAGGATGCCTTCCCAGCCTCCGACCAAGGATTCAAAGGCTTCCTTGGAGCGATTGGTGTGGACCATGAAATAGGCGACCACCGAACTGGCCATTACCTAGAGCCAGTTGAGCTTGCCATTGTTTTTCCATGGGGTTTCGTCAACATGGTTCACCCTGGCAGCATGCGCCTTCTCGCCGATCGCCTCATAATGAGGTTGGATAGCGTTGCGAGTTCCGGGGACACCATATCTATCTTTGACATTTTCAACCCCCCAGCTACAGTTTGTTTATTGCCTGAATGGTGGTATGGATGCTGATGAATTTATCCGAAGAAACGCAGATCCACTATGGTTACAGCAAAATGAAATGGGGGAATATATGTGTCACGATGAGGAAGGCTGAGCTCACAACCTTTTTTTGCATCTGACCGTGTTCCGTGC
>JAQUEZ010000506.1 GCA_028684915.1 Desulfobulbus sp. | reverse complement strand
CTCGTGGCACCATGCCAACTCATTGCCCCATGCATAGGCGATGATAGAAGAGAACGCCGGTGCTCTGCTGCGAGCAGAGTGACTTCATTGCTCAATGGACAACCATTTGAGCAAGGGCCAACACCCATAACCGAAAGCTGCGTCATCCACCTGCATGAAGGTGGAGCCCTGAAATCGTCCATTATAATCGCCCGGTGCAACGTGACCTTGCATCGGGCGATTTTTTTTGAATCGAGGGAAAAAAGGTAAACAGCCAGGATGACCGGATCTTCAGAGGAATACAAGTAACGCCGCGTCATTCCAAACCACCGATTTTCTCTTACCAAATCGCATTGTTGAAAAAAATGAAGCCTTACGCAAAGTGGCGATTTTTCCAGCCGTGGCCATCCGTCATATTCGTTTTAAATACAATGCATTGAACACCTCGCCACCTATCGTTGTCAGGTGAATATTATTTCAACCTCTCTCTGAAACGCACCCTGTTTTTGCCCTCTACTACCCCCAAAACGATGTCACGCTGCAGGTGCGATGTCATCACCCCTGAAAAAAGAAGAGAGACCGATTGAAACGGTCGCCTTTTTTATCCACACCAGGAGGATGATCACGCATGCAGTCCATCATTCTATCTCTAGCCAGCCGGCATACCCTCTCCACAGCCGAAGTCATCCAGGAAATCGAATCCGCCTTCGCTCTCCAGCTCTCCCTGTGGTACCGCCATGAGGTCATGGTCTTCCTCCGGGAGGAGATGCGCCTGGAGATTGTGGCCTATAGCAAAAAGGACGGCCTTCCTGTTCAACACTTTCTCGATCTTCCCGCCGTTCTCTCCCGCCAGCAATTCAAAACCATTCTAGAAAATCACTTGGCCACGGCAGCAGTCATTAAAGAGGTTCGCCTACTCAAAGGGTTTGAACGGCGACTGCTCTGGGGCGGGGTCGTCCGCAACAGGGTCGGTGACCATCTCCTGATTGAAACCGAAATTATCCCAAACGAACCGATCATCGCCATCTGCCCCCTCAACCGGATAGGTCTGCATGAACGACATGCCGGCCGTTTTCAGCCTGGCCAGCGGCGGGCCTTCCATCTGCGCCGGATCGAACCGGTGCTGGTGAACGGCACCCCACGCACCAAAGTCGTTCTTGATAGGGTCTCCAAGACCCTGACCGAGAACCTGCTCCGCTATCATCTGGGCGATGCGGCTCATCGGTTCCAATTGCGCTGCCTGAAACGATACGTCGGTCACAAGAGCATTGTCCTGACCACAAGAAGGATTCCACGCGAGGTGATCATAACGGTTGACCGGGAACTCCAGGAACGGATCGAGGTCCGGATCGTCAAGGCCTTGCCATGAAGTCACCAAAACAGGGAGAGACGAAAGTGCCTTGGACCCATATCGGACAAGGCGTGCATCTTGATCATCCACAAACGGTCATGGACCTGGGGTTGCCCGACAGCCACCGCAAGGGCCATTTCTGGTGTTTTGGTACCACCCGGGTCGGCAAGACCCGGATCATGGAACACATCATCGAGCAGGATATCTGCAAGGGGTATTCGGTGGTGGCCATTGATCCCAAGGGCGACATCGATCTGTTCTCCAAGATCACTCAACTGGCCCACGAAACTGACCGGCTCGACGATCTGATGCTGATCACCCCAATCTTTCCCCAGTACAGCGCCATCCTCGATCCCTTGTCCTCCTACTACATGCCCGAGGAACTGGTGGCCCATATCACCGCCGGGGTGGCCATCGGCCGGGAACCCTACTTTTTCGGTGTGGCCTACGAGGTCAGTTTGGTGGTGGTCCAGGCCCTGATCATGCTGGCGAAGCAGGCCGGGACAAAACCCTCGTTCAACCTCAACGACATCAAGAACCACATCAGTCATCAGGATTTGGAGCAACTCAAGGAAAAGATCGATTACATCGACAGCTCGGAGGCCAAGCAACTCTCCCTGGACATCCAGAAGATTTTGTCTACGCCGGCGGACTACTACTCCAAGGTGGCCAGTTCCCTGCGAGTGGCGCTCACCGAGCTAACCTCGGGCAATGTTGGCAAGATCATCGGCAAGGCCGACGAGAACCGTTTCATCCAACGGTTAGAAGAGGGTAAGGGCATCATCCTGGTAGTGCAGTTGGGCTCACTGTTGACCAAGCGGGCCGCCTACACCGCCGGCAAGGTGATAATTTCCATGATCCAGGCCTTTGTCGGCCGGGTCTATTCCTCAGGCAGAAACGTGACGCCGTCGCTGGTGCTCCATATCGACGAGGCCCAGTCGGTCCTCTATCAGGGCATCGAAGACCTCTTTGCCAAGGCCGGTGGCGCCGGGGTATTCATCCACGGCTACTGCCAATCGATCAGCCAGCTGTATGCCGAGGTGGGCGAGGATCGGGCCAACACCATCCTCGACAACTGCAACACCAAGCTGTTCATGCGGGTGCCGGATCCCAGTACCGCCAATTACGTCTCCGAACATCTGGGGGAAGAGAAACGGTTTTCCCCGATCATCTCCCTGGGGGGCAATATCGCCATCCGCGAGACCGAAGAGGTGCGGATCAAGCCGAGCGAAATCCTCAAGATGAAGCCCCGCGAACTCTTTCTCATCACCTACTCCGGCACCTACAAGGGGGTGACCGCCGACGTCGAGAAAGGCAGGCTCAAGGTGGTCTTTCCGGATCTGGCCGGAGAGACGATCATCAAAGACAAGCCGAAGAGCGTTTGATGCTGAGCATCTGGCCGACGATTAGCTTGGGGGGTGCGCTGGTGCTGGTCGGCGTGGCCGGGGTCCTGGTGCTGCGGAGTAAGCAGCAGGAGCCGTCGCTCCTGTAACAGATGACCCTGAGCGCCCTCTCGCAGCGGTGGGTCCGTCCCAAAACCTCCACCCGGATAGAAGGGGTAAAGCATATCTCGGAGCTGGCC
>JAQUEZ010000181.1 GCA_028684915.1 Desulfobulbus sp. | reverse complement strand
TCGGTTCGTGGCCAAGCGTGAACGGTTATTGGTGTCAGAGGCGGCGAAACCGACCGCCCCCGGACACGAGACCATCCTGTTGGTGGAAGATGAACCTATGGTTCTCGAGATGACAGCGGTGATGCTCGAACACCAGGGGTACACTGTACTGCCTGCAGTCTCTCCCCGCGAAGCCATCCGCCTGGCCCGGGAACATGTCGGTGAAATTCATCTGCTGCGCATCGACTTCAGTGACGTGTTCCATAGCACAGCATCGCGTGAGGTGTTGGACCGAGCGACATTGCAACGCCGATTGCTGTTGTGTCTATATGGCATGGGCACCAACACGGGGTTGAAACGGGTCCTGTCCGGGGAGCAGGACATCAGCTACAAGGAGCTCTTGTACGTCAAACAGCGCTTCGTGCGCAAAAGCGCCCTGCGCGAGGCGATTGCCAAAGTCGCCGACGCCACCTTCGCCATCCGTCAGCCGGCAATTTGGGGCGAAGGGAGTACGACCTGCGCCTCTGATTCGAAGAAATTCGGTGCTTACGACCAGAACCTGACCACTGAATGGCATGTACGCTATGGCGGTCGAGGTGTCCTCGTGTATTGGCATTGCGAAGACAAGTCGGTATGCATCTATTCGCAATTGAAGCGCTGTTCCTCTTCGGAGGTAGCGGCAATGATCGAAGGCGTACTAAGGCATGAAACCGACATGGAGGTGCAGAAAAACTACACGGATAGCCATGGCCAAAGCGAGGTGGGATTTGCCTTTACGCATTTACTGGGCTTCGAGCTGATGCCTCGGCTGAAAGCTATCGCGAGGCAAAAGCTGTACTTGCCGGATGCCGGCTGCACAGACGAGTATGCCAACCTGAAGGATGTATTGACCCGCCCGATCAACTGGGAGCTGATTCGCCAACAATACGACGAAATGGTGAGATATGCGACCGCCCTGCGTCTGGGCACGGCGCAAGCCGAAGCAATCTTGCGGCGCTTCACGCGTGCCAACCTGCAACACCCAACTTACCAGGCCCTGGCGGAATTGGGCAAGGCACTCAAGACGACATTCCTCTGCCGCTACTTGCACGAGGAGTCCATCAGGCGTGAGATCCACGCGGGGCTGAACGTCGTGGAGAACTGGAACAGCGCCAATGGTTTTATTTTCTATGGTGAGGGCGGCGAATTATCGAGCAACCGTCTGGAAGATCAGGAGCTTTCCGTGCTCGCGCTGCATCTCTTGCAGCTTTGCCTGGTCTACGTGAATACTTTGATGATTCAGCGCGAGCTGGGCGAACCGACCTGGCGACAACGCATGCAGGTGGTCGACTATCGGGCACTGTCGCCGTTGATCTATGCCCACATCAATCCCTACGGCCGGTTCGATCTCGACATGGATCAACGTATACCAATAGAGGCCTACCTGGAAATGGCCAATTAGCCCCGTTGGGGAACTGGGTCGTAACTCTTTACAAAAGGCGCTTTTGTAAAGAGTTGATGTGCTATGTTGCGCTACAGGGCACTGGGCCTAATAATATTAAAAGCCGAATGGCGTTTTTTTCAGCTTGGTGGTCACTACCCCAAAACCTGACATTAGGTAAGGTATACCTCAAACGGACACCATCCCTCCCTATCCAAGCTGTACAAGACCAAGTGGAAGGGAACCCGACCTTAGCGTACAAAAATCTCCGTTTCGTGAACGGATCCCTGGCAGAGCTTGACCTAAGCTATGCGCCACCCTATTCACCCGCCTGAAATCCTTTTCTTGTGGCGGCAAACCAAGCGATCAAGAAGGTGTAGCTGCTGTGAAGAACACACATCACAGATTATCAGAACCGACCGTGATATTCACAGTCGGACATTCGACCCGCAGTCTTGAAGATTTTGTCGAACTGCTCCGGCATTACGGTATCGAGCGTCTGGTGGATGTGCGGACGATCCCGCGTTCGCGACACAATCCCCAGTTCAATAAAGACACCCTTGGTGGGTTCCTACGCAACCGGCGCATTGCCTATCGACACATGAAAGAGTTGGGAGGGTTGCGCCATAGTCGAGCCGATTCGCCTAATATGGGTTGGCACAACGCTTCATTTCGCGGTTTTGCCGACTATATGCAGACGCAGGAATTTGTCGGAGCCATAGAAAAACTAATTGAACTGGCCAGGGAGAAAACCACCTCCGTCATGTGTGCCGAGGCAGTGCCTTGGCGCTGTCATCGCTCCCTGATCGGCGATGCACTTCTAGTGCGCGGAATCGGAGTCAGTGATATCTTCAGCTCCAAAAGTGCGAAGCCTCACACCATGACGGCGATGGCCGTCATGGATGGCACACAAATCACGTATCCATCCCAAGAGGGAGGAAATGATGACCAGCTGATTCACACGCTTGCTGCCGATGGAAGGAATGTTACATGAGAAATTTCAAGGCAATAGGGTGTGTCATCGCCGCCATTTCCATAGAGTTCTTCACTCCAGGCGTGCTTCCCTGACAGGCATCCGCTGCGGAAAGCGTATCGGCCGAGGCGGGTATCTAACACGCTGGACAGCAGATTCTGCGCCGAGGCACTGAAAGAAGTACTATTCCAATACGAGCCCCTGGAGATCTTCAATACCGAGCAGGGGTGCTAGTTTACCAGTGAAACCTTCACCTCGGTCCTCAGGGCCTGGAATCGCTGGAAGCAGCATCCAACAAGGTTTATTCAGAATCAAAAATAGCCGCTACGTTCCCGGAAAGAGGACCGACCATGAACTCGTAGAGCCGATCAAGAGATCCAAGCCGTCTGAAGACGGTTTGGAACAAGGGTGCGCGCAGACCGCTGCCGCCACATCCGCCGCGGAAGGTGATAAATAGACCTTAACCTCGCAGTGCAGGCCCCCCTCTGATTCGTGCCGAAAGAAGACAGCTGCGTCGTCAGGGGGCTTAGTCTTTCCGCGCATGGTAGCAGTAAACAGTTGTTCGATTTGCTTCAGCTCTGCATACGCCAACATCGCGTCACCGAGATTTTTCGTGAACCATGTGCTCATTTTCTCCTCGCTATCAAGCAGTTAATCTTGAATGTGCGATTGAACTTTCTATCAGACAGACGACAAAGATTTGTACTGATCGAAAGGCAAAATACAGCCAGAGCCCTATGTTTAGGAGGGCGGAGTGGCGTCAAACCCGCTACGAAATCATCTTCCTCAAACGAACAGCGGAAGTCAAGAAAAGAGGCTCAAGGTGCACTTTTATTCAGCCAACGCATACTATGAGATAATTAAGAGGTAGCCGCGTCTGACGCCGCGCACCTTTATATACTTTCTACCCATTATAGCTGCTTCTATTGGCATTGCTTTTTCTCTATACAGGCTATATTAGACATCTTAATGAAGTAAATTTGAGTCTCATGCCTCTGGCATGGCCAGGGGCTTAGGCTTAAAATATACGAGCGGCTTAAAGTCGCGTGGATGTAACATTATGTTTGTCGTCGTGATATCTTTTCCAGCCATAAAAGCAAATAAAGATATTGAGTTTCAGGAATGGTTTGCATCAACAAACACCGAATTTGCTCAATACAAGGGTTTTATCAGGAGGAGGCTTTTGAAACCTCAGGGGGGAGGACACTATGCGGCTATCGTTGAGTTTGAAAGTCAAGATGCCTTCAAAGCAATGCACAGCAGCCCCGCCCATGACAAGGCGGGTGAGCGTGTTAAGCCTCTGTTTGACGGTAATCCAACACCCAGTTTTTATGAAGTTGTCATGGGATAGATCTGTTCGAACGTCAATAGACTTATTGGGGATATCGCTTGCCATGCAGGCTCTATCTCTTTTGAATTTTGCTTCGACTCATTGTACATCGCCCTTCAACATTCTACCTGCATAAACTAGGAAGCTTGCGGATTGACCTGCCTAGATAAAAATCGCACAACAATGCTTTGTTTTGAAGGCTCCCGCTGATGAGGCAGGATGCATTATTATGATAAGTGAAAATGAGGATTAAGATGAATGTTAATATAAACTCAGAATTTATCAAATCCTTGCAGGAGAACGGGGGGGAAGCTCTAAAAAAGTGTTATCAATGTGCATCCTGCTCCGTTGCCTGCCCTCTCTCTTCAGACCAGAGCCCTTTTCCGAGAAAGGAAATGATTTGGGCCCAGTGGGGGATGAAAGAAACACTCTTCGCCGATCCGGATGTATTTTTATGTCATCAATGTGGCGATTGTACAGAAATATGTCCGCGTGGCGCAAAACCTGCTGAAGTTCTCAGCGCGATTCGTTCTTATATATATACGTCTTATGGCTGGCCTGCATGGCTTGCAAGGTTGGCAACTCGAGTAGAGAATCTACCGTTACTGATAGGTATCCCTTCTGCCATAATCTTTGTCCTTTGGTTTCTGTCAGGTGGAATGCAGATTCCTTCGGCTGAGGGTTTTGCCCGTTACGGGTATACTCAGTTTTTCGGGCACTGGGGTTTTAAGTGGTACTCAAAGAATGTCTTTTTCATTGTATTAATAATGGTACCTGCGGCAGCTCTCGCCATTTTCTCTGTCTCCAGGGGAATCATCAAAATGTGGAGAGCAATGTGCCAGGGAAACCATATACAATCCGAATTCAGGCCCTCGGTTGTAACATTCTGCAAAGAATTTCTTTGGCCTTCTCTCATTGAAATAGTGAAGCATAAGCGATTTCGTGAGTGCGGGTTTAACAAAGACAGGGCTAGAGGCCATCTTCCGTTGATATTGGGTTTCATAGGCGCTTTTATACTTACCTGTTGGTCGGCAATCAGGCAGGATATACTAGGGCTTATCTGGCCTTCCTTTCATGGTCCGTTGCCATTATCTGATCCTTTCAAAATCCTTGCTAATATTGCAGCCGTTTCGCTGCTCTATGGAATATGGATCCTTTGGGATAACCGTCATAAACTTGAAGAAAAAGGAAAAGCAAGCAGGGTTTTTTATGATTGGTTCCTTATTTGGGAAATAACCGCTGTTGGCGTCACCGGGCTTGGATCAGAGTTGTTGCGCTGGGGCGGCCTTCCTGCTTTTGGTTACACTGTTTACTTTCTGCATCTTATTTCAGTTTTGATGCTTTTCCTCTACATGCCATACATTAAGTTTGCTCACATCGTTTACAGGACCACGGCAATGTGTTTCGAGAAATTCCGTGAAAGTCGATTTACCAAGCCCCCAATTAATCTTTTATAACCTGGCGAGTAAGACTCGATAGGGAACTGGGACAAAGTCGGTCTCTTCGTCGAGTCCTCGCGGTTTTGAAAGAGGTTGATTGTCCGCTATTGCATTCGGTAAGATTTTATCTCTTTTTGTTGGCTATGCAACTGTCTCGACCCAGCCCGTTAATCGCGAAACGCTGACACGGCCCTGCTGTACGAAAAGAATAAGCCGTGCCCCGTGTTAGGGCGTTTTGCCTTCTTCAGTGGAGGTGGCGATGAATGCCAGGGATTTCATGCAGCGACTCCGGTTCTTTCGCCCTCGAAGCACCGAGGCCGGGGATCGGCAGGAACAGTTTTCGGACGATTGGGCGGAAGAGCGACAGGACCAGCGCGATTGGGAGAGTTTCTATCGCGATCGCTGGCAGTACGACAAAAAGGTACGCACTACCCACGGCGTCAACTGCACCGGTTCCTGTTCGTGGGAGGTCTACGTCAAGGACGGCATTATCGTCTGGGAAACACAGGCGACCGACTATCCTGCCTGTGGCGCGGGTTTTCCCAACCACGAACCTCGTGGCTGCCCCCGGGGGGCGACCTTCTCCTGGTACACCTACAGTCCGATCCGCCTCAAATACCCTCTGATCCGTTCATCCCTGCTAGAATCCTGGCGAGAGTCCCTGTCTGATAACAAAGACCCGGTGGCCGCATGGCGGAGTCTCGTAGAAGACCACGAGAAACGCAGCCGCTATCAGCGTGATCGTGGCAAAGGTGGCTTTGTTCGTCTTTCGCCGGACGAGGCTGCAACCATCATTGCCGCGTCTCTCGTCCATACCATCCAACGCTACGGACCGGACCGGGTTTTCGGCTTTACTCCCATCCCCGCCATGTCCATGGTTGCCTATTCAGCCGGCACTAGGTTTCTCTCCCTGATCGGAGGTTCTGTCCTGAGCTTTTACGACTGGTACTGCGACCTTCCTCCGGCCTCGCCGCAGATCTGGGGGGAACAGACAGATGTCCCCGAGAGCGCCGACTGGTTTGAGTCAACTTATATGATTGTCTGGGGCACCAACCTGCCCATGACCAGGACTCCGGACGCCCACTTCTTCACCGAGGCCAGATACCGTGGGGCGAAAGTCACGGCGGTGGCACCCGATTATGCCGAATATGTCAAGTTCGCGGACACCTGGCTGCCCGCTCGGGCAGGCACCGACGCGGCTTTGGCTATGGCCATGACCCATGTGATCGTCAAGGAATTTTATATCGATCATCCGACCACTTATTTCATCGATTATGCCAAAAAATTTACCGACTTGCCGTTTGCGGTCGTTCTGGAGGCTTCGGGGGACACTCTCGTCTCAGGCCGCTTCCTGACCGCAGCCGACCTGGGGAAAGAGGCGACTAACCCACGCTGGAAAACCGTTTTCTTTGACCAGAAGACGACAACCTGGGTAATTCCCAACGGCTCCATCGGTTTTCGCTGGGACGAGACCGGCGGTCGTTGGAATCTGCACCTGCAGGATTCCGAGACCGCAGCCCCCTTGGACCCTGTACTCAGTTATGCAGATAATGCCGACGAATGGCGGACGGTCAGCCTCCCCTATTTCGATGACCACGGACCTGGGAAAAAAACCGGCCGGATACCGATAAAGAAGCTGAAGACCGCCGCGGGGGATGTTCTCGTGACTACGGTGTTCGACCTGATGACCGCCCACTTAGGGATCGCCCGGGCCGAGGACGAAGGCCGGCAACACGATATCTCGGTCAATTACCCTGCAAGCTATGACGATCCTGGGCCCTTCACCCCGGCCTGGCAGGAAACCATTACCGGGGTGCCACGCGAAGACGCAATCCGAACAGCACGGGAGTTTGCCGAAAACGCCGAGAAAACCCACGGTAAGTCGATGATCATTTTAGGCTCCGGAGCCAACCACTGGTACCACAGCGATATGATCTACCGGGCCATCGTCAACCTGACGACCCTGTGCGGTTGCCAGGGCGTGAATGGCGGAGGTTGGGCCCATTACACCGGGCAGGAGAAGGTTCGGCCGCAGGCAGCCTGGGCCCAGCTGGCCTTCGGTCTCGACTGGACGCGCCCCCCTCGCCAGCAGAACGGCACCTCATTTTACTATTTTGCCACCGACCAGTGGCGTTATGACGACAACAAGGCCGAGGATCTAGTCTGGCCCAAAGCCGCTCCAGATCGGCCCCAGCACATGGCCGATTACAACGCGATCGCCGTCCGCCTGGGCTGGTTGCCCTCCTATCCGCAGTTCAACCGTAACCCTCTCGATATTTGCCGGGAGGCGGTGGAGCAGGGCGCGACCTCGGATGCGGATATCGTCGCCCATGCACTCAAACAGCTGAAAGACAAATCTCTGTGCTTTGCCATTGAGGACCCGGATCACCCGGATAATTTTCCAAGGATGCTTTTTCTCTGGCGTGCCAACGTTCTGGGAGCCAGCAGTAAGGGCCATGAATATTTCCTCAAGCACCTCCTGGGAGTGGAAAATGGTGTATGCAATGTCGACAGTACTGTTCGGCCCAAGGAGATCCAATGGCGGGATCCAGCGCCCGAAGGGAAACTAGATTTGCTGGTTACCCTGGAACTCCGGATGTCCACCAGTGCGATGTATTCCGATATCGTCCTGCCGGCGGCGGGCTGGTATGAGATGCACGACCTCAGCACCACCGACATGCATCCCTTTATTCATCCTTTCAACCCGGCGGTGGACCCACCTTGGGAAACGAAAACCAGTTGGGACCAGTTCAGCGCGATCGCCGAAAAATTCTCCGAACTGGCAGCGGTTCATCTGGGGGAAATGAAGGATCTGGTGGCCACTCCTCTGATGCACGACAGTCCGGGGGAGATTGCCCAATATGAGGTCGCCGACTGGAGCAAAGGCGAAGTTGAGGCGATACCCGGGCGGACCATGCCCCAACTCTCAGTGATCACCAGGGATTTCCCCAATGCCTTTAAAATGATGACCGCACTTGGACCTCTGGTCCACAAGGTAGGCCTCGGTTCCAAGGGTGTTTCCTGGTTGGGAAAAGAAGAGTATGAGGAGCTTACCGCCGAACTCGGCACGGTGACAGCCCCCGGCAAAAGCTATGGCATGCCGGGAATTACTACCGGAAAGCAGGCGGCCCAGGTCATTTTGAAATTGGCACCTGAGACCAACGGAGAAACCGCGTTCAAGTCCTGGGCCGGGGTCGAAAAGAAGACCGGCCTGGCTCTGAGCCACCTGAGTGCCGGCCGCCGCGATGAAAAGATCTCCTTCAACGATATCACTGCCCAGCCGCGAAAAATCATCACCTCGCCGGTTTGGAGCGGCATCGAGTCAGAGCACAGGCGTTACTCACCTTTTGTCATCAATATTGAGGAAAAGGTGCCGTTCAGAACGCTCACCGGGCGCGCCCAGTTCTATCAGGACCACCCCTGGATGCTCGATTTTGGGGAGGGACTGCCCTTGTACCGGCCGCCTCTCCGTCTGCCGGTTGATAATCGCCCGCACAGTGTTTATGAGTCACTTGCTAAAATGAAACCGGGCATAGTAGAGGACAACAGAAAGGCCTTGGCCCTGAATTACCTGACCCCCCATAGCAAGTGGTCGATTCACAGTACCTATTCTGAGACCCTGACCATGCTCACCCTCTTTCGCGGCGGGAAAACTATATGGATCAGCGACGTGGACGCCCGAACTCTGGAAGTAGCAGACAATGAATGGCTCGAATGTTTCAATGAAAACGGCGTGATCATGGCCAGAGCTGTGGTCAGCCACCGGATCCCGCCGGGCAAGGCCTTCATGTACCACGCCCAGGAAGGTCTCCTCGATACGCCGGGCGCTCCACTTACCGGACAACGAAGCGGCACCCATAACAGCGTTACCCGCATTATGGTAAAACCAACCCATATGATCGGCGGTTACGTCCAACTCAGCTACGGCTTCAACTATTACGGTCCAACCGGGTCTCAGCGGGACGAGGTGATTGTGGTATGTAAGGCCGGGGAGGTGGATTGGTATGAAAATTAAAGCCCAGATCTCCATGGTGCTCAACCTGGACAAATGCATCGGCTGTCATACCTGCAGCATCCCGTGCAAGAACGTCTGGACCAACCGCAAGGGTGCCGAATACATGTGGTTCAACAATGTCGAGACGAAGCCTGGCCTCGGCTATCCCCGCGAATGGGAGAATCAGAAGCTGTACCGGGGCGGCTGGACGATGCAGGGCGACAAGCTGCGTCTTGCTGCCGGAGGCCGCCTGCACAAGGGACTCAACATCTTTCATAATCCGGATCTGCCGGTCATCGACAACTACTACGAGCCGTGGACCTATGACTACGGCAGTCTGGTCACCGGTAAACAGAAAAAACATCAACCCGCCATCCGGTCTATCTCCCAGCTTACCGGCGATCCGATGCCCATTACAGCGGGTCCCAACTGGGACGACGACCTGGCCGGGGTCTGCGAGACCGGCGGCCGGGATGTGGACTTCGAAGGTCTTGATCACGCCGTCTATCTGAAATTCAAGCGAGCCTTCATGCTCTACCTGCCCCGGCTGTGCGAACACTGCCTCAACCCCGCCTGTGTCGCCTCGTGCCCATCCGGGGCCATGTATAAGCGTGACGAAGACGGCATCGTCCTCGTCGACCAAGAGCGTTGCCGGGGCTGGCGCTACTGTGTGTCCGGCTGTCCTTACAAGAAGGTCTACTTCAACTGGAAGACCGGCAAATCGGAGAAGTGCATCTTCTGCTATCCCAGGCTGGAGGTAGGACTCACGACGCTGTGCGCCCACAGCTGCGTCGGCCGCATCCGCTACGTCGGTGTGGTGCTCTACGATGCGCACCGTATCCACGAGGCCGCGTCGGTCCAAGGTGACCGTGAAGTCTACCCGGCACAGCTGGATCTCTTCCTTGACCCGTCCGACCCGAAAACCATAGAAGCGGCTCGCTCCCAGGGCATTCCCGAGCATGTACTCACCGCTGCCCGACGCTCACCGGTCTATCTGCTGGCCAAGGCATGGCGGCTGGCGCTGCCGCTGCACCCGGAGTACCGGACATTGCCCATGGTCTGGTACATTCCGCCGCTGAGTCCGATTGAGGCTTTCGCCAAAGGCGGGGATGCCAGTTCTGCGGTGGACAACCTGCGCATTCCCATCCGCTACCTGGCCAATATGTTAGCCGCCGGTGACGAGGCCCCGGTGCGTCTGGCCCTCAAGCGCCTGGCTGCCGTGCGGGCCTACATGCGTACGGTGCGCCTGGAAGGAAAGGGTGATCCATCCATCCCGGCAGCCGTGGGCCTTGATCCCGAGACGGTGCTGCGGATGTACGATTTGCTGGCTATCGCCCGCCTTGAGGACCGATTCGTCATACCAACGGCCAGCCACCCGGACCGAAGCCCGCTGCACACCATCCAGGGCTGCTCCGGTTTTCCCGAATGCCGCTGATTCAGGCCAAGGAGGCGCCCATGTCCCAAGACGACCGGTTGGCGTACAAGCTGCTGGCCTTGCTCCTCGAATATCCTGACGCTGCCTGGCGGGCCGTCCTGCCGGACCTGGACGAGGTTGTGGCTGCCGTGCAGGATGTCGATCGGCGGAAAACCTTCCAGCATTTTCTTTCGCAGGTGGCTGCCACTGCACCCAATCAACTGGAAGAAGCCTATACCGCGGCCTTTGATCTTGATCCAGCTACCAGTCTCAACCTCACGTATCACCTCCTAGGCGATAACGAAGATCGTGGTAAGGTCCTGGCCGCTCTGCTGCGCCTGTATTGTCGGCAGGGTTTTGAGCTGGCTGAACGCCAATTGCCGGATTACCTTCCCTTGGTCTTTGAATTTCTTTCGCTGTATCCAGGAGTGCAAGAGCATTCTCTTCTCAAGTCCTGTCTCAGCACTATCGCCCCCCTTGCTGAGCGCCTGGAAAAACAGCAGCACGTTCATGCGGGACTTCTGCGTTTGGGGGCTGACCTGGTCCAGGAACATACACCGAGTACCACTGCAGACATAAGCAAGGAGGCCTGAGATGACTATCCTCAACACCCTGCTGTTCGTGGCAATCCCGTATATCGCCCTGACGATGTTCATCATGGGCCATGCCGCACGCTATCTGATCGACCGCTACAGCTGGACGTCCAGATCCAGCGAGTTTCTCGAAAAAAAGCGGCTTTTTCTCGGTATTACCCTGTTTCACTGGGGTATCCTGATGGTGCTGTTTGGCCATCTCAGCGGCCTGCTGATCCCCCAGCGTTTCCTTGACCTCATCGGCATCAACGCCGAGCTCCATACATTCATTGCCCACTACAGCGGCATGGTCACGGGCCTTGTGGCCTGCATTGGTCTTGGCCTGCTCCTGTACCGTCGCACTTCGAACCGCCGCATCCAGGTAACCACCACTGTTAACGACTACATCATCCTGTCAGCTCTTCTGCTGGTGTCTCTTGCCGGCATGTACAATGTCCTGTTCGCGGAATATCACATCCTCGACACCATTGCCCCGTGGATCCGCAGCATCGTCCTTTTCACTCCCGATCCTGAGCAGATGCGAGCGGTACCGATCAGCTACAAAATCCACATTGTCAGCGCCTTGGTCCTGCTTGCATTTTCACCGTTTAGCCGGCTGGTGCACATCTGGAGCATACCACTGGGCTACTTCTCCCGGAGCTGGATTCTGTTCCGGCGGAAGGTTGTACAGTAAGGAATAGCTCTAACAGGGGTAGCCTCAGAATTCGGAAAATATCGCACTCTAAGAAAGAAGAACTCTCAAAAATCCATATAGTTACCAGTGGTTACACGTGGCTCGATAGTTGTGCGCCCACCATGCGCCAACTACTCGAATTAATAACATTTTAATATTGATACCGTGCTATAAATTCCGAATTCTGAAGCGACCCCTTCTACATCCCGGCACTTTTCTATGGACCCCACAGCAATTTCGTCGTTATCGATAACTGGCGTTTCTGGATCATCCATCTCTGGGTCGAAGGATTCTTCGAGCTGTTCGCTACCGTGCTGGTGGCCATCATGTTTCGTTCCATGGGTATTGTCAGTACACGTACGGCTAC
>JAQUEZ010000180.1 GCA_028684915.1 Desulfobulbus sp. | reverse complement strand
TTGGCGGAAGTCATACGAGGTGTTCAATTCAAAGATGGAGAATCCATCGTTCCATCAACTACCAGCGAGCTCAACAGGGCGGTCGTTTAAGATTGTTTCCTGAACACCAGACTTGAATATAACTCACTGCCTACCTGATCTTTTGTTTTGGGGTCAACGCTTGCATTTTTGAAGTCGATAGGTTTGAAGCCGAGATTAGCCGTACCGATGGCGCTATAAACAAGTGAACTCATAATTTACTCCCTCTTGAGAGGGATTCTTATTCTGTATATTTTGTCAATAAAAGGCGTGCCTGTCATAGTTTTGCCATCTGTCCGTAGTTTTAATGCATAGCTGACACGGCTCTTATACAAAGAAATACAATTGATGTTTTAGGCTGAGAATTCCGAATATCTTTATCATGAATCAGTGGTATCTACTTAAATTCTAAATATTATCGGCACTCATACCATAATAGTTTAATCCTTTTGGTAACAGAGTGTTTATCCGCGTCGAAAAATGACCCCACTCTGTGGTGGAATCGGGACAACCGCTATCCAATTTGGCAAAGCAATGGGGGCAAAGGTTTTCGTTACAGCTGGCAGCGAAGTTAAATGTGAAGCCTGCCGCCGTCTTGGTGCTGACATTGCGATCAACTATCATCGAGAAGATTATGTTTCGATCATTCACGCTGCCACAGAAGGAAAAGGTGTGGATGTGATTCTCGATATGGTCGGAGGAGACTATATTCAGCGCAACCCAAAGTGGCCGCAAGGGGTGGTAGGATTGTTATTAAGGAGTACGTTAATTGCCGAACATGATGATCGCCTTTTCCATAGCGGTTCACACCGAATGGCGGAATTTCAGCTTGTTAGAAAAAATTGCGCATCAGGCAATGTCCGGCAAATAACGACCGGATTAATAATATCGCCTACCTCAAGGGATCAAAGGTCGAAGTTGATATGCTTCCCATCCTTGTCAAGCATTTAACCCTCACTGGTTCCACGCTTCGCCCCCGGTCCGCTGAAGAAAAAGCATGTATCGCGCTGGCATTGCGAAAAAACATCTGGCCACTTATTGCTCGAGGTCAAATCAAACCACTGATTGCAGCCCGCTTTCCCCTGAAAGACGTGGCTGATGCACACAAATTGATGGAGAGGGGCGAACATATTGGCAAGATTATCCTGATTGTATAACTCCGATGTTCATGTCCTCTATTTTGCGAGAGCCTGTGGAGGCTCTTATACTTCTCGTTTTCCGACTAAAGGGGGGTGCAAGCCGGAACCGCCGAAAATTCTGTCGGAAAACACTGTGTCCCTTTCTTGAATTTTGAGCGGTTCATCTCCCGTGTTGCTATACGCGCCACCGGCGTGTGAAATCGGGCGGTGGTTGACATCTTCTTGCAAAGAAGATATCAATACTAATTGATTTAGCGCTGCCAGCCATGACAACAGCCTCCTCGCATTAGACTAGACTGCTCAACATGACCGACGACGATGGTAAACTGTGAAGAGGTTATTTCACCAAAGATGCCATTTTCGTGGGCTCATCCCACGTATTATTCTTGACGCACCTTTCTCACTACCTCTTCTTCTTGGAGTTTGGTTCCTTTTTTCGGGGAATCCAACACTGCTTAATAATGCCGTGATTTTGAGGAGGTGACATTGTGCCCTGCCCCTCGTGATCTATAGGCGTAGGGGTTGTGGGATGGTATTCTAAATGCAGTTGCTTATTGGTGCTTGGTTGTTAATTCTTATTGGCTGTTTCCTGGCTCTTGTTCTCAGCCGTTGGCCGCGCCTTTCAACCATAGTGGGAAGTTGTTCCTCGGTAGCCGCTTCTGTAACCGGATTAGGGGCAGCAGTTATGGGCTTCCTCAGTGCCGCTCCCCTCACCCTGTCGATTCCCTTAACTATATCTGCGGCCTCTTTTTCATTATCCCTCGACAGGCTGGCCGCCTTTTTTCTTGTTCCTATCTTTTTAATAGGCCTCTTGGGTGCGATCTACGGCCATGAGTACATGGCCGGGAGCAGACGTCGTCTGCCTGGCGCCCATTGGTTGTTTTACAATCTCCTTATTCTCTCCATGTCTCTGGTGGTCACCGCCGCCCATGCCATCCTCTTCCTTTTCGCATGGGAATGCATGTCCCTATCCTCTTTTTTTCTCGTTATAGGGGAGCATGAAGATGACACCGTGACTCGTGCAGGGTGGATTTACCTTCTCGCTACACACCTGGGCGCGACCCTACTCTTTGTTTTTTTTCTCGCAGCGGGCACCTGTTCCGCCAGCTTTGATTTCTCTACCTTTACCGCCCTGCGGCAGATCTCGCCGCTTTTCGCCTCTGCTCTTTTTCTTCTCATTTTGTTCGGCTTCGGCTCCAAGGCGGGGCTCTTCCCTTTTCACGTCTGGTTGCCCGAAGCCCATCCCGCTGCCCCCAGCCACGTTTCGGCTTTGATGTCGGGTGTAATGGTCAAGTGTGGAATATATGGGATCATTCGCTTCCTTTCGTTCCTTCCTCCCCCCCCATTTTGGTGGGGGGGGGTGATGTTGACCTTGGGAATCACCGGTGCTTTGTTCGGCATCGCCATGGCCGCCTCCCAAAAAGATTTGAAACGGAGCCTTGCCTACTCCACGGTCGAAAATGTTGGCTTGATCTTCCTGGCTCTGGGTTTATGGCTCTCTTTTCGGAGTAACGGTCACAGCGTAGCCGCCGCCTTGGCCTTGTTTGGGGGCTTGATCCATATTTGGAACCACTCGCTGTTCAAGAGCCTACTGTTCATGGGGGCTGGATCCCTCCTCCACGGAACCGGGACCCGTAACCTGAATCAGATGGGCGGCCTGCTCCGGCGGATGCCAAGGACAGGAGCCTTGCTCATCGCAGGTTCCATGGCGATAGCGGCCCTCCCTCCCTTCAATGGCTTACTCGGCGAGTGGTTTATCTATCGCTCCCTGCTGGAGGCCGGGTCACGCCTCACAGGGCTAGCCGCCTTTTTCCCGCTGGTCATTCTTGGCGTTTTGGCCTTGACTGGTGGCATGGTACTGATGGTTTTTACCCGGACAGTTGGTGTCGCCCTCTCGGGTGAACCCCGAACACCAGCAGCGGCCAAGGCGCATGAGGCCGGATGGCGTATGGTGGGGCCCATGGCAGTGCTCGGCGGTCTTTGTCTTTTCAGCGGCCTTTTCCCGACTCTCTTGATGGGACCGGTCAGCCGAGTGGCGGAGTTGATTGCACCCGGCCTGCCTCAACTCTTGACTGAAAAAGCGCTCGCGCCTTTTTGGCTTGGTTGGCTGGGGTGGGGCATGGTGGTTTGTTTTGCCCTGACCGTGGCTTGGGCACGTTGGCTCACGCCTGTTAGCCGAGAGGGATCGGTCCCTACTTGGGGCTGTGCTTATGCTTTCCCCACCAGCCGAATGAGTTACAGCGCGGAGGGCTTCACCGAGCTGGCCGAAGCCAGCTTGCTGTGCAAATGTCTCCAACCCGAAGTACAGGATGGCTCATCGACGTCTTTTTTTCCTCAACCAGTAATTTTTCGGCATTACGCGCCTGATCCAGTGCTGGACTCTTGGTATCAGCCGCTCTTTGGCTGGCTGGCCGTTTTATGTACCGGTTTGCGAAGATTGCAGTCCGGATCGGTTCCGCTCTATTTGTCTTATATATTTATCACCATGGGGCTGTTCTTGGCATGGGTGGTGATACGGTAGTTCATCGGAAGAGAGATGAAATCTAAGACAGTAGTAAGCGGTTTGTTTTTGCCCTGGCTGGCCCAGACGGGTTCTGACGACTGGCGCTCCCCCATCGGTTCGTCCCACGCGAACCCATACCCTTCATCTACAGGATGCAGGCATGACACTTCTCCTCACTCGTCTCTTTTGGCATTTGTTTCTGCTTTTTGGTCTCTCACCGCTCCTTATTGGGGTTATCGGCAAGACCAAAGCCCTGTTTGGCGGCAGGCAAGGCCCACCTTTTCTTCAACCCTATTTCGACCTCATTAAGCTGTTTCGGAAAGGAATGGTGTTGAGTCGGACCACAACCTGGCTCTTCCAAGCCGGACCGGTCGTCGGATTAACCACCCCGATCATCGCCTCCCTTTTTGTCCCTTTTGGTGGTGTCGTCGCACCGTTAGGCTTTGACGGCGATCTGATTTTTGTGATCTACCTTTTTGGGCTCTCTCGTTTCTGTACAGCCACTGCGGCTTTGGATACCGGATCGTCCTTCGAGGGTATGGGTGCAGTGCGCGAAGTCACCTTCGCCTGTCTGGTGGAACCCACCCTCTTTTTCGTGCTGATCGTCCCGATGCGGCTGACGGGTTCCTTCTCCCTTGGTGGTCTGTTCGGGCCGGCCTTGCTGGCGGGCTGGCATACGGCCGCCCCCTCTTTGATTCTGATCCTGGTTTGCATGTTTTTCGTGGTGCTGGTTGAAAATTGCCGCATTCCCTTTGACGATCCCAATACCCATCTCGAACTGACCATGGTCCATGAGGTTATGGTTCTCGATCACAGCGGTCCCGATTTAGGGATGATCCTTTATGGTTCCGCCATGAAACTCCTGGTCCTGGGGGCCATGGCGGTTGGCCTGATTATGCCTTTCTCGTTAAAGAATCAATTTCTCGATGCCTTGTTTTTTGGTCTTGGCATGCTGCTTTTGGCGATCTTGATCGGCGTCGTCGAATCGGTCATGGCCCGTTTGCACATGCTCAGAATTCCCCAGCTTTTGATTGGCACCTCACTGATGTCCTTTTTCGCGCTTATTCTCCTCTTGAGGTAAAATCTATGGAGAACCCCACGAACATGCTGCTCTTGCTGGTTATTCCTATTAATTTTTTCATCCTGGGGAGTAGCCGTCTGGGCGCCTGCATCCGTACAACGGCCCTGCAGGGCGCCATCCTGGCGTTGGTATCGTTTCTTATGCACCCTGTTTCCGGACACACCCTGTTTTTGTCCGGTTCAGCCCTGGTCATGAAGGGGGTACTTATGCCTTGGCTCCTGTTTCGGGCCATCCGTCAGGTTCAGATTCGTCGGGAGATCGAACCCCTCATCGGGTATGTGCCGACCTTGATTTTCGGGACCATGGCGATGGCAAGCGCCTTTATATTCAGCGATTACTTGCCCTTGATCGAGGCCCATCGTGGCTCGCTCATTATCCCCGTTGGCCTTTCCACCATGGTGACTGGTTTTTTGATGTTAACGACCCGCCGCAAGGCATTAACCCAGGTATTGGGATATCTGATCTTTGAAAATGGGATTTTTATCTTTGGGATACTCTTGGCAGAAGCCATGCCCTTGATGGTGGAGACAGGCATCCTGCTCGACCTCTTGGTAGCCATGTTTGTCATGGGAATTGTGATCAACCAGATCAATCTGACGTTTTCATCAATGGACGTGGAAGATCTGTCATCTTTAAGAGAGTAACATGTTGACTTTACTTGTTCTTGCTCCCGTGGCGTTTGCCTTGGTCGCCTACCTTATGCCCTCGGACCGCCTGAGGCCCTGGCTGCTGTCGGTGGCGAGCCTCGTCCATCTGACTTTGGTGTTGTGGACCCTCGCTCACCCGATCCCCATCACGGCCGGATCCTGGATAGGACTCGATCCTTTAGGACGGCTCGTCGTGCTGGTCGTTTCGCTGCTCTTTTTTTGTTGTTCGGTCTATGGCCTGGGATATTTGCGGGCTCGTCTCCACTGGGGCAACCGAATTTTTATTACCTGTATGCTCTTGTTCCTAGCCGCAATGAGTCTGGCTGTGGAAGCGAGGCACCTGGGGCTCCTCTGGGTGGCCGTGGAGTCCACTACCCTGGCCTCGGCCCCGCTGATTTACTACAACCGCAACCGGCTCTCTATCGAGGCAACGTGGAAATATCTTTTGCTCTGTTCAGTCGGTATTGCCCTCGCTATGCTGGGAATCCTTTTTGTGGCCTATTCCGTGCTGCCTGCCGAGTCGATCAGTCTGCAGCTCGATGATCTCATCGCAGGAGCGGCCCACTACTCCCGCCCCTGGCTGCGGACGGGCTTTGTCTTCCTCTTGGTTGGCTTCGGGACCAAGGTCGGTTTGGCCCCACTCCATTCATGGAAACCTGACGCCTATGGCGAGGCGCCAGGGATGGTCGGCGCCTTGCTCGCTGGCGGGCTGACCAACATCGCCTTTCTGGGGCTCTTGCGGGTTATGCAAATCATGACCGCCGCCGGCGAGATTGAGATAGCTCGCGAGTCTTTTTTGATAATGGGTGGAATCTCGCTCTTTTTTGCCGCGGTCTTTATTATCAAGCAGCCCGATATCAAACGACTTTTAGCCTACTCCAGCGTCGAGCACATGGGCATTATGGCCATTGGGGTGGGCATCGGCGGCATCGCCATCTTCGGGGCCATGCTTCATATGGTCAACAACGCCCTAGTCAAAGGGGTCCTCTTTCTCGCGGGCAGCAACATCAATCGCTGTTTCGTCAGCAAACGACGGGAGGAGGTCGCCGGCGCAATCGCGGTGGTGCCGACCTCTGCAGTCCTCTTTATTGCCGGTTTTCTGGCCGTCACCGGCTCGCCGCCCTTTGGGGTCTTTGTCAGCGAGTTCACCATCCTGCGGGGGGTGTTTTCGACCGGTCATTTTGCCTTGGGCGGTTATTTCCTGGTGATGCTCGCGGTGATTTTTATCGGTATGGGCAGCACGGTGCTCGCCGTAACCCTGGGGCCGCCCTCGGCTCGGGCGAACATGGGCAAGTATCGGGACACCTTGCTGTCAGTGGGCCCCCCCTTGTTCATGTTGCTGCTGGTTTTAGTCCTTGGTCTGTATCTGCCTCAACCGCTCCGTACCTTGCTGACCGAAGCGGCGGCGGTAGTGGGGGTAATGCCATGAGCGTTCAAAACGAAGTATGGCTCGGCAACGGAAAGCAGGTCGCCCTCGAACAGATCCCGTCCCTTGCCTATGACATTTTTGCAGACAGGGTGCTCACCGAGTATGCCAGCGGCAGCAGGGTGGCTGCCTACTTCGGGGTGCCGCCGGAGAATCCCGCGGATGACGTATCCCTAGAGATTTTTGCCGTTATGGCCCGGGAGCGGCACTCCAACTTTGCCGTCTATCGGACCGCAATTGGTGAGCATTTCCAGTCGCTGACCCCCAACTGCCCGCAGCTCCATCTTTTCGAGCGCGAAATTGCTGAACAGTACGGCGTGACGCCGGAGGGGCATCCCTGGTTGAAGCCCATTCGTTTCCATGCTTCGTGGCGGCCTGGTCATGACGTCTGGGGGCGAGACACCAATATCCATCCCCTTCCCGGGGCAATGGATTTCTACCGCGTGAATGGCGACGGCATCCATGAGGTCGCCGTGGGGCCGGTCCACGCCGGTATCATTGAGCCGGGGCATTTTCGTTTCCAATGCTATGGCGAGAAGGTCCTTCATCTCGAAATTTCCCTGGGCTATCAACACCGGGGCCTGGAGAAGGCCCTGATCGGGGGGCCCTATCCGTCGACGGCAATGCAAATGGAGACCATAGCCGGCGACACCACCATCGGCCATATGACGGCCTACAGCAAAGTGATCGAAGGGCTTGCCGGTGGTGAGGCCCAGGGCAGGGCACAGGCTATTCGTGCCGTGGGCCTTGAGCTGGAGCGCTTGGCCAACCATGTCGGCGACATCGGAGCCTTGTCCGGCGACATCGGTTTTCTTCCCACTGCCTCTTTCTGCGGTCGACTGCGTGGTGATTATCTGAATATGACGGCGGCCCTCTGCGGGAGTCGTTTCGGTCGAGGCTTGGTCCGGCCGGGTGGGGTCGGTTTTGATTTGGACCAGGAGCTGATTGCTCAGCTTCTCGTAAAATTGACGGCCGTTGAGGCCCATACCTTGGGGGCCTGCCATCTTTTTTTCGATACTCCCTCCGTGCTTGGGCGGCTTGAGCGGGTTGGGCGGGTGACGCGCTCCACCGCCGAGGACCTGGGCTTGGTCGGGATAGCGGCCAAGGCGAGCGGGGTCCCCAGGGACAGCCGTTTTTTCTTCCCCACCGGGATATACCGGGAGACCTTTGACGAGATGATCACCGACGAGCTGGGCGACGTCTTTGCGCGAGCCAGGATGCGGTACCGGGAGATTGAAGTCTCGATCAAAATAGTCCGCCGCCTACTGAACAACCTCCCGAAAGGCTCGGTGATGATCGCCCCTGGATCGCTCAGACCGAAAGCCTTTTGTCTCGCCATGGTGGAGGGGTGGCGGGGCGAAGTGGTCCATGTGGCGCTGACTGGGGAAGATGGTCGTTTCCGGCGCTACAAGATCGTTGACCCCTCGTTTCACAATTGGAGCGGGTTGGCCATGGCGATGCGCGGAACTCAAATCTCGAATTTCCCTGTTTGCAACAAAAGTTTCGGCCTCTCTTATTGTGGATTTGATGTGTGAGCGGGATTGATGCAGTTGGGGGCGTTGGAACAGGGGTTGGTCAGCACTTAACAAGTGCTCATATTCATAGAAACATACCAAAGGGAACTTTATGCTGCGGGTAATTGCGGAGCGTTATCGACAGGGCTCTTGGACTGGAAAATTTCCAGCCCAAGAGCCCTGTCTTCCAGCGAGGTTTCGGGGGCTGCCGATCATTCAGCCGGGGGAATGCCCTACCGGTTGTCAGGAGTGTCTTAATCGCTGCCCTTTCGGCGCCTGCAAGCTCGACGAGGGGAAGCTAACCATCGATCTGGGACTCTGTTTGTTTTGCGCGGATTGTCCTGCCTGTACGCACGACAGGATAGGTTTTTCCTCCGACTATCGGTTGGCGGTGCGCCGCCGGGAGGCGTTACACTGCCATGGCGGTCAAAACCTCGATCTGGCGGAACCGCTGGCTCCCGACCTGCACCGTCTCTTTGGCCGCTCACTCAAGCTTCGGCTGGTTTCGGCTGGTGGCTGCAACGCCTGCGAGGCGGACTGCAATGTCCTCGGCACCCTGGTTTTCGACCTGGGCCGCTTCGGCATCCAATTCGTCGCCTCACCGCGTCATGCCGATGGAATTTTGGTGACTGGGTGCCTGACCGAAAATATGCGTTCGGCGCTGCTGGCCACCTACGAAGCAATACCGACCCCAAAGGTTGTCATCGCCGTTGGCGCTTGTGCCATCGGCGGCGGCCCGTTTCGTGGTTCACCGGAGGCGGGGCAAGGCTTGGAAACACTGCTGCCGGTTGATCTTTTCATCCCCGGTTGTCCTCCACAGCCGTATACCATCCTGGACGGGCTGCTGCGGCTGCTTGGAAAACGAGGTTAAAAGATGATTGTCACCGCCTGTCTCGCCGTGATCTTGGTCCTCTCGTTCTCCGGTTTGCCTGCCCTGGTGTGGGGCAATCGTTCTGATCGAGGTGAACGCCTAAGCGCTGGATTGATGGCGGGCGGCGCACTCCTCGGACTCATGGCGGCTTGCGGCGCGCTGGCCGTCGGTTCAACCCCGGAACTGGATATGCCATGGTCGCTGCCTGGCGGGCATTTTCTTTTTCGATTGGACGGCCTGGCCGTCGTTTTTCTCCTTCCCGCCTTTTTGGTCAGCGGTTTGAGCTCCCTCTACGGTCTGGGCTATTTTCCCCATCGCCACCACCCAACCGCTGCCGGCAAAGTGAGATTTTTGTACGGCATTCTCGCGGCCAGCATTGCTATTCTGCCGGGATGCCGCAACAACATCCTCTTCCTGGTGGCCTGGGAGGTGATGGCTATCTCCGGATTCCTGCTCATTCTGACGGAACAGAAAAAAGAAGAGGTCAGGCGGGCCGCCTTTGTCTATCTGGCCAGCACCCATTTGGGCACGTTAGCTCTCTATGCTTTCTTTATCCTCATGGCGCAGGCTACGGGATCCTTTGATTTTCCCGAAAAAAACACTCTTGATGCGGGAACACCCTTTGCCTCCGCCATCTTTCTCCTTGCCCTTTTCGGTTTTGGGGTCAAGGCCGGCATTATGCCGCTCCACATCTGGCTGCCTGAAGCCCATGCGGCGGCGCCTAGTCACGTTTCGGCTCTCATGTCCGGAGTTATGATCAAGATGGGGATCTATGGAATTGTGCGGATGACGAGCTTCTTTGCTCATGTTCCCCCTTGGTGGGGGTGGACCATTTTAATACTGGGAGGAGTGTCAGGAGTGATGGGCGTCGTTTTTGCCCTTGCCCAGCACGATATCAAGCGACTTTTGGCCTATCACTCGGTGGAGAATATCGGCATCATCCTCATCGGCCTCGGCGTTGCCCTTTTGGGCCGAAGTTTTGATCAGCCCGGCCTGATGGCTCTGGGCCTCGCGGGAGCACTGCTCCATGTCGTCAACCACGGGCTCTTCAAATCGCTTCTTTTTTTGAGCGCCGGGGCCCTGATCAACGCTACCGGTACCCGCCAGATTGACTCCTATGGCGGGCTCCTCAAACGAATGCCGATTACGGGGATCTGCTTTCTGGGAGGGGCCATAGCCATCTGCGGCCTGCCGCCCTTGAACGGCTTTGTAAGCGAATGGCTGATCTATCTCGGACTCCTGCACAGTCAGGGGGCCGATACCCCATTGAGTCTTAACCTCGCCGTGGTGGCGGCTCCTATTCTTGCCATGATTGGCGCCCTGGCTGTGGCCTGTTTTGTCAAGGTTTTCGGCGTGACCTTCTTGGGTGAGGCGCGGAAGAAATGGCCACAACCCGTTGTCGAGGCGCCAACCAGCATGGTGGTGGTCATGGCGCTTATTCTCGGATGCTGTGTTGTTATAGGCGGTGTGCCAGCCGTGGTCGTCCCGGTTTTGTCCCAGGCGCTTGTGGCCTGGGGGGCTATCGCCACAACGGCCGCTTTCCCCGGCGCTCTCGCGCCGGTCGGCTGGATCACCGGATGCGGGCTGATCTTCTTGATCTTGGTCACCGGCCTGACCCTTATGCGCCGGCGGCGGAAGGGCGATCTCCCGCCCCTTACTGCGACCTGGGGGTGCGGGTATCCCTTGCCAACAGCCCGGATGCAATACACTGCCGCTTCTTTTGCCGAAATGCTGAGCAATCTTTTCCAATGGGGGTTGTGGACCGATATCAAAGACGAACAGTCTTTCGGCTTCTTCCCGGGGCCGCGTCGTTTTGTCGATCACACCCCCGACGTGGTGCTCGACCGAATGCTTTATCCCCTGTGCCGAAGCATCAGTTCGTTAACCTTCAAGGTCAGGGCTTTCCTACAGCACGGCGTTATAGGCGGCTACCTGCTTTATACCGCGCTGGCCCTATTTTTACTTTTGACGTTGGTTAGCCGCTCTTGAAAAGAGCGGTCAGCTCTCAACTGTTTTTATGCGGCGAAATTGACACACGATGGGATCGTCACAAGTTATCTCTACACTTTCTATTAAAGCAAGAACTTAGGGCTCTCGAAGAGAGGCAATTAAGAAGGAAATATAAAAATGTCTATCGTCACAATTGCTAGGGGTTCGTACAGCCGTGGTAAAGAAGTTGCCGAGAAATTGGCTGAAAAATTGGGATATGAGTGCATATCCAGAGAGATTATACTTGAAGCGTCGAATGAGTTTAATATTCCTGAAATAAAGCTTGTTAGAGCGCTTCATGATTCACCTAGAATTTTTTCATCAGACAGTTCTGATAGATATGTGATATACTATCGTTCGGCAATTCTTCAACATGCACGCAACGACAATATTGTTTATCATGGACTTGCCGGGCATTTTTTTCTTAAAGACATTCCGCATGTTCTAAAAATTAGAATAAATGCAGATATGGACACTCGTGTTCAAGAGGAAATGAAGCGTGAGAATATATCGTATCAAGAATCAATGAAAATTTTGAAAAATGATGATGAGGAGCGCAGAAAGTGGGGCGTTCAAATATATGGAACTGACACGTGGGACAGCAGACTATACGACATTGTAATTAATATAAGTAGCATAACAATTGATGATGCGGTTGATATTATTTATTGTATTTTGCAAAAACCGAAATTCAAATCAACCTTTGAATCGAGGAAATTGGTTGCTGAAATGGCTTTATTAGCAAAAAAGAAAGCTGATACAATGAAATCTATTGGTTCAACGCTGTTTTAGATAATAAATGTTTATTTTTATTGAATCATATACCATTATTTTTCGTGTTAATAAATTATTGATATATGAGCCTGTTGCAAAACCGGTGCAATAAAATTCAATATATGTTATTGAATTGTCGATATTAAAAGAGTTTTTTGCCCGCCCCTGCCGCCGAAGGAAAAAGCCATGCGCCGTCGATTTAACAAGCCCAATCGGAGTCAACTCCATCT
>JAQUEZ010000179.1 GCA_028684915.1 Desulfobulbus sp. | reverse complement strand
TATGCAGAGTCATATAGCATTCAGGACAGGTGGTGATCACCGTCTCAATGCCGAGTTCATTGAGTTTATCGACGTTGAGCTGGGCCAGGCGCATAAAGTTTTCCTTATCGCCGGACCAGAGCAAATGATGGCCGCAACAGCGCTCATCCTCAAGCACCCGAGGGGTGACATCGAAAAAATTCAACAGGCGCAGACTGTCCAAGAGGATGCGGTTAGTTTCCACCTCCATCCGCTTGCCAAAGAAAACATCGTAGTACGGTGCACATCCGCCAAAAAAGAGCGTCGAACTCTGAGGATCGATACGGATCTCTTCGGGGAGATTTTTCCAACGCTTGGGCACGATCTCAGGTGAGGTCATGGAGCGCATCAGCGAATGAAAAAAACCGCCATGCACCTCACGTCCCGGTAATTCGGTCTGGCGATAGAGATGGCGCAACTCCTTAATAAAGGCAGGGAAGTTGACCGCAGACGGACAGCGCTCGTAACAGATGCCGCAGGTCAGACAGCTCCAGGCATTTTCCCGCACACCCGGGGCATGAATGCCGCCGGTGATCACCGCCGAGGCAATGGCTCGGGGCGAAAAGGGTTTACCGATCAGGGCCAACGGACAGGCAGAGGAACACTTACCGCAGTCCTGGCAGGCGTGGATGTCATAGGTCTCGGTCAGTTGCTGCAACTCCTGTTTGCGGGTGGCCAAATCCGGTACGGGGACCACAGGCGCTTCCTTGATGCCTGCCGGACCGAGCCGGCGGATATCGTCGGCAAACTCCTGAAGGAAGAAAAGCATCTCCTCGGATTCCTCCGGCAGGAAGGCGGCAAAGCGAAGGCGTTCACCACCCAGGCCCATAATATCGAGCACCTTCTGGACATCCTGGGTGTTGCGCTGGGTTGTCGCAGTACCACTACCATAGCGACAGGTACCGGGTTCACACCCGACCAGGCCCACGCCGTCGGCTCCCTTGGCAAAAGCCTTGAGCATCATCGCCCGGTCAATGCGCCCGGTACAGGGCGTACGCACCATGCGAATTTCGTTGGGAATAGGACGCCGTTGATCTTGCAGGGTCAAGAAGGCGGCGTGCGCTCCCCAGTTACAGACAAAGAGCAGTATATTAAGTGGCTTCGTTGTATCTTGATTATTCATGGACCGTGTCCTTGCAGAGCAGTTCCTCAAGGGCCTGTTCGAGATAGGCCCGGTTGCGATAGGGGCTGTCGGCTGCGCCAGTGGGGCAGACCGAGAGGCAGTTGCCGCAGCCCTTACACAGGGCTTCATCGATATGGGCATGCCATCCGCCGACCTCGTTGGGCTGAAGGGTAACGGCATGGTAGAGGCAGACATTGGCACAACGACCGCAGCCACGACAGAGCAAATGGTCGATGGCAGCGGTGAATCCCTTGGACTGGCGCGGACCACGCGGCATGGCGGCGGCGACCATCACTGCGGCGGCCGTCCCCTTCTTCAACTTGGAGACGTTGATATCCGAGGGCTCTGCCAGATAAAGGCCGGGCACCGAGGTGGCACAGGGGTAAGCAAAAGGAATCCCAGTCACCTTATATTTTTGGATCACCGGTTCAACCGTGCAACTCGGCAAACCTTCTTGGTGGGTATAAGCAATGCGACGCCTTGCCTTTTCCCCGAGGATCACCGTCCCTGCCCGCAGTACCTGGGAGTAGCCGTCGGCTTCGATCTGAATTTGGAAGTCACCGATGGTGCCCTTGATATCTTTGACATGCCAATCCGGGAAATTGTGAATATTGGGGTGTTGCACCAGATCCTTGAGCGGTTGCTCGGCTGTGCCGAAACGAAAGACCTCATGGTCGGTTTCCGCAAGGGTCAGAGCGCTGTTCATCGTTGCCTGCGAGTTGCCGATAACCGCAGCGGCAAAGTTGTAGTTGCGGTCGACGGCCAAGAGCGGCCTTAGGGTCAGGGTTCGCTTGATAGAGCGTTGCAAAAGCCCTTTGTATCGCTCAAGAGCGAGTTCGGGCTGGGATTCCACCAGACGGAGAATTTCGCCGCGCAGGTTGCAGGTCTCGACCATGGCGCGGCTTATGCCGGTCCCATGGAACAAGTTATCTTTCAGACGACTGCGCTGGTCGGTACAGGCACTGCAGACAAAGTTGAGCGGGCAACATACGCAGGAGCCAAGCACAAGGCGGGTGATCGCTTTTTCGCGCACGGCCCGGACAATGGCTGAAGAACCTTCCTGGACGCAGGCCGAAGTCAGCATTTCCGTGTGGACAATGTCCGGATTACCAGCGGAAAGCTCTTCCAGATAGTTGCTCATGCCATCGAGCCAACCTAGGGAATCGTTACAGCGGCAAACAAAGACGCCGATACGGATATCCGGGGAGAGACCGGGATCGGGAACGGAAACGGAACGACCATGCCCCTTGGTTTTATTCGAGGCACCACCCAAAAGCAGCATGGCCCGGGCAGCAGCATCAAAACCGCGTACGATCATATCGTTGACATCCGGCCTGGCGGCTTTGGGCCCGTAGGCACGGATGATGTCATCCCCCTTGATGTTGGGGGCGATGCTCGGATCAGCGACTATCACTGCACCGCATTGTTCGACCACCGCTTCCTTCTCCTGGAAGTGGTTGATAGCCTTGAGAGCGCCACAGGCCTCGACGCACTGAAAACATTCGGAACAGACACCGCACTGGAGGCAACGGCTGGCTTCGGTGGCAACTTGCAGGCTGTTGTATCCCAGGGAAACTTCGTCAAAGTTGGTTTTCCGTTCGTCCACCTGGCGTTCGGCCATGCCGGTGCGATGCTGTTTAGGCATCTCTTCGGAAATACAGCGAAAATCTTTGTTATCCGGCCGGGAAACAAAAACCTCTTCACGAACACCGGTGAGATCGTAATGAATGGAACGGGCAACCATGCGGCCTGTGGCCATGGCCTTGACCACCGAGGAAGGACCGGAGACGGTATCGCCGGCAGCATAGACTTTGGCCATGGTGGTGCGTAGATCCTGATCGGTTTCAATGAATCCGCGTTCGCTCACCGCAATCAGATCACCAAAGGTTTCCGCGCTGAAGCCACCCACCTGACCAATAGCGACAAAGACTTTATCAAAGCTATGGGTAATGGGGGCCTTTCCCTTGGCAACGACTGGCCAGATCATGCCCCGGGCATCGGGTTTGCCGGGCATAGTGGGCCGACATTCAAGATGGGTAAATTTGCCGCCTTCACCACGGAAGGCAACGACTTGAGTGGCATCGATAATGGTGACACCCTCTTCCACTGCTTCGCGCACCTCGTCAGGCTCGGCTGGAATGTGCTCAAGTCCGAACCAGGAGACGATGCTGACGTCGGCACCCATACGGGTCAGGGTACGAGCCAGGTCAAAAGCCGAGTTACCGTCACCGATCACGGCTACCTTGCCGGAGAGAGTCTCCAGGCCTTCCCATTGACGCCGGGAGAGAAACGAGAGGCAACCTTCAATCCCTTCGAGTTCCTCACCGGCAATACCGAGCTTGCGGTCGTGCCAGGTTCCTGTGGCAATCACTACCCCGTTATATTCCTTGGCTAGCCCGATCAGTCCAGTGCTGAGGTTAATCGCCTGATTGGGGGCAAAATTGACCCCAAGCCACTGAATAAATTGAAGTTCACGATCAAGTATTTGTCGGGGCAGACGGTGGGCGCCGATACCGTAGCGGAGAAGGCCACCGATTTCGGCTTCCTTTTCAAATATGGTCACCCCATATCCTTTTCGAGCCAGATCAGCGGCCGCAGCGATACCGGCAGGACCGGAACCGACAATGGCAATCTTCTCCGGCCGGGTCGGTTCCACTTTTGCGGCAAAGGCATAGCCTGCTGCCTCCTGGCGTTTGCTATCTTCCCCTTCATAATCGGCAAGAAAACGCTTGATCGCCCGGATGGAAATCGGATCATCAACCCCACCACGACGACAAGCCTCTTCACAGGGATGGGTGCAGATGCGCCCGCAAATACCGGGCAAGACGTTATCTCGACGGATAAGTGCCAAGGCTTCGTCGTATTTCCCTTGGGCAGCCAGAGCGATATAGCCTTGGGCATTGACGCCGAGCGGACAACTTTCCTGGCAGAGCGGCTGTTTGCGCTTATCGATGTAGGGGTGGCCGGGGAGGCTCATACGCGAGGAAAAACGCAGGGCCTTGCCTTTTTCCGGATGATCCACCGGGCAGACCACCGCACACTTACCGCAGTTGGCACAGCGATCGGCCTCGATGAAAGTCTGTTCCTGGTCAATACGAACACTAAACCCCTGGGCCGTATGCTTAATTGAGCTGATAGCGGCCGGCATTATGGTGCGGATGGCACCGTTGCGCATGATCCGGATTAGGCCTGGACGATGGGCAGAGTTAAAGGTCAACCCCGAAGGAAGACGGTACTCTTCGGCCGCGAGTTTGCGGTCAAGGTCCGCAGAACTATCCACCAGGGTCACCGGAATACCCAACTCACCAAGTTTACAGGTGGCGGTGATTCCCTCGGGCGTGGCTCCGGCAACAATAACCCGGTACAGGCGTTCTTTTTGTCGTTTCATTATGCCGATACTCCTGTCTGGCCGGCGGCCCGTTTTTCCCGTCCTTTGAGGGTGGAAAGCCCGTAGTCATAGCCCTTGGTGTAGGCCTCGACATTGCGTTCCTCTGTCCCTTTGGGCACGGATTTGGTAATGGTCGACTGGGCCGCCTCCGGAGAGATCGCGCCGGTGATGGCCGTACAAAAACCAAGCATGATAATGTTGGCCATCATCTTATTCCCCAGATTCTCAGCCATGCGAGTGGCGGGAATGGCAAAGGAGTCGCAGACCGAACCTTCCGGATTGACCAGGTCCTGGTCTACGAGAAGGATGGATTGCGCAAGCAGAACCGGGGCAAACTTATCGTAGCCGGCCTGGGACATGGCCACCAAAATCTTGGGGGTATTGACGTACGGGTAATGGATCGGGGTGTCGGAGATGATCACCTGGGCGTTGCAGGCGCCGCCGCGGGACTCGGGGCCGTAAGCCTGCACCAGAGTCGACTCCTTTTTATCTACAAGCGAGGCCGCCATGCCGAGAATTCGACCGGCCAGGATTATCCCCTGACCGCCAAAGCCGGTGACGATGATCTCAGTCTGATTCTGTGCTTTTTTTGTACTCATGAGTGTATTGGATTCCCGAAGAGCAAATCAAAAGGGTTAGTCGTCGCTGCAGGGCCGGTGGAGTTCGGTGTATCGATCATCGCAGGTGGAGCGATCGATATCGATAAACTTGCCGATAACCACGCCCTTTTCAAAATCGATATCTGCCAGGGCCGGGTTGGCGCCGTGCTTGATGATGGTGCGATCCTGATACAGTTTGAGGGTGTCTATCGGCTTTTCCTTGTTACGGCGGCCGTAGTTGATCGGACAGGGAGAAAGAACCTCAATAAAGGAAAACCCTTTACGGGTGATCGCCTCGTTGATCGCCGTGGTCAAATCGCGGGTCTGGAGGATGGTCCAGCGGGCCACATAAGAGGCACCGGAAGCGTAGGCCAAGAGGGGCAGGTTGAACGGCGAGTCCGGATTACCCAGCGGAGTGGTGGTGGATTTGGCCATGTTGGGGGTGGTGGCGGCGCATTGACCACCGGTCATACCGTAGGTGAGGTTGTTGACACAAATCACGGTCAAGTCCATGTTGCGGCGGGCAGCATGGATGAAATGATTGCCGCCGATGGCAAAAAGGTCGCCGTCACCGGAGAAGACAATCACCTTCAGCTCCGGGTTGGCCATCTTGATACCACTGGCAAAAGGAATGGCGCGGCCGTGGGTGGTGTGGAAGGAGTCGAGTTTAATGTAACCGGCACCACGAGCAGAGCAACCGATCCCCGAGACCATGGTAAATTTGTTATAGGGAATTTCGGTGGCCTTAATGGCGCTGAGGCAGGAGGAGAAGACCGTGCCGATACCGCAACCCGGGCACCAGATATGGGGAATGCGGTCGGTGCGGATGAGGTCATCCAGCGGATGCTCGGGCTGTTTGGCCAGTTTTTTGGGGTTAGTGGTCATGATGTTAAAATTCCTCCTGAATACAAGCAAGAACCTTTTCCGGATGAATAATCTTACCGCCGGCACTGCCGACGAGAAGGGCCTTGGCTTTGCCCCCGGCGCAGCGTTCCACCTCGTAGTGGACCTGGCCGAGGTTGATCTCCACGGTGATTAATCCTTTGACCCGCTCGGCAAGTTCACGAATCATCGCTTCCGGGAACGGCCAGACGGTGACAAGCCTGAGTAAGCCGACCTTGTACCCTAGGTCCCGGGCCTGATCCACCGCAGCAAGGCCGGTCCGTACGGAAACGCCGTAACTGACAATGACGATCTCGGCATCCTCCATGCGGTAGGATTCGGTTTCGATGATGTCGTCGAGGTTATTGCGAATCTTGCCTTTGATTCGGGTCATCATCTGTTCCTGGGCCTCAATGGTCATGGCGGGATAGCCGCGCTCATCGTGGGTGAGACCAGTCACGTGAATATTGTAGCCATCACCGATGGCGGGCATGGGGGCCACCCCGTTGGGCCCGGCCTCGTACAGACGAAAACGGTCCTTACGGCCACTTGGCTTGGGACGATCGACCAGATGAATTTTGCTCGCCTCTGGAATAACCACTTTCTCGCTCATGTGGCCAACGATCTCATCGGACATGATCAACACCGGCACCCGATATTTTTCGCTGAGATTAAAGGCGCGGATGGTCTGATAGAAGCAATCCTGGGGTGAGGAAGGTGCCAGGGCAATCAACTCGTAATCGCCATGCGATCCCCAACGGGCCTGCATCATGTCGCCTTGCCCGGTCTGCGTCGGCAAACCGGTGGATGGCCCGGTACGCTGGACGTTGACGATAACGCAGGGCGTTTCGGTGCAGACCCCGAGGCCGAGATTTTCCATCATCAGGCTAAATCCTGGCCCGGAGGTGGCGGTCATGGATTTCACTCCGGTCCAGGCGGCGCCGAGGATTGAGGCAATGGCAGCAATCTCGTCTTCCATCTGGATAAAGGTTCCGCCTATATCCGGCAACCGTTCGGCCATGTGCTCGGCAATTTCGGTGGCCGGAGTGATCGGATAGGCGCCGAAGAATTTACATCCGGCCGCGATGGCACCTTCGGCACAGGCAACATCGCCGGTGATATAGTGTTCGCCGGTGAGGACAGCAGATTTCATAACGCGCTCATTATATAAAAGAGATTATTTCTGGATGGCTGCGGGGTCTGCTTCCACCGAAAAAATGGCAAATTCGGGGCAGATAATTTCGCAGTAGTGGCAGTTGACACACTCACCCTGTTTAGTGACTACGGGTGGATGGTAGCCCTTGCGGTTGAATTTATTGGAAAAATGGAGAATATCCTTGGGGCAGAATTCAATACAATAGCCGCAGCCTTTGCACCGATCGTCGATGATACACACCGTTCCCCGCGTAACCTGTATCTCCTGGGAATCAAGAGGTACTCGCCAAAAAGCCATGTTGTCTGCCTGTACTTTGGTGGAGGTTGCCTGGCCTGCGCTGCAGCTTGACCCGCGGGCACAGGTAGAGGAAAAGCGGAGGCATGAGGCCCCCATTGTCCGAAGTCTCTAAATAAACAGGAAAATCGAGCAGGTGTCAAGTTTCAAAATAATATTCTCCTGAAAAAACAGAGACAGTGGTACCAATTTATTACCGGTGTCTCTATTCTTGAGCCAACTGTCCATTTTTGTGAAAACAAGCTGCTTTCCGGGTCTTTCTGACCTACCCAAAGATAGCTCACCCCTAGGGGAGTTTTTTTTTGTCCTATAACGGAACCTTCTCTGGACAGTTTTTTTTCCCCTGTCCTATAATATGAGCAAGTACAACCCAGCAATTACGCGAGAAGACAAGCAAAAAACAATAGCCCAACCCTTTCATACTCTTAGGATTCCTCTCATGTTGCAACGTATACGGATCAAAACCCGAATTCTTCTGATTCTCCTTGGCATCGTGGTGTTGTTTCTGGTCATGGCTTTCTATATCACCAGTACGGTCAATGAAATTCGTGATCTGGGCACAGCCGCCACCTCAAGGGGCATGATGGAAGGAGAAAAGGCTAAAATCAGGGTATCCAGCCATGCCATGGCCGTTGCCCTGGCTGAGGCCGTCAGAAAATCCGGTTTGAAAGACCCCGAAGAGATCAACGAATTACTCAGGGCCATGGTGAACCCGGCTCGCTATGAAGATGATCTTTCCGGATACTTCTTTATCTACCAAGGGAATATCAATGTCGCTTTCCCGGTGAAACAACAGAGCCAGGGAAAGGATCTGGGGGATTTAAAGGATAAAAATGGAGTTTACGTTATTCGCGAACTGAACCAGAAAGCGAAGGGCGGTGGCGGATATGTGGACTACATCTGGCCCAAACCCGGCGCCGGAGAGACCCAAAAAATCAGCTATGCCGAAATGATTTCCGGACTTGATATGTGGGTGGGAACCGGCATCTATATTGACAATATTGAAAAAACAATAGTTGCACTTAACAACGACATGGATCAAGTAGCTGGCAAGAAAACCCGGCAGATGCAGTTGGTCGCCAGCGTCATATTTCTCAGTATTGTCGCCTTTTGTTTTCTTGTTGCCTTGGGAATCAGCAGCGGTATGAATAACCTTATCCGCAGTTTCCGTGACGTGGCTGAAGGCAAAGGGGATCTGACCAAGCGGATCAAGATCGATTCTAAGGATGAGTTGGGCGAACTCGGGAATCTTTTCAATATTTTCCTGGGCAATCTTCAGGAAATGATCAAAAAAATTGCGGAAGAAGCCACTGATGTCAACAGCTCTGCCCAATCGTTGACCGACATCTCCACCCAGATTAGTACCCGCTCCAAAGAGACGGCAATGGTTGCCGCCAATGTTGCCCATGGTACCGGAGAGATGAGTGATAATCTAAAAATGGTGGCGCAAACCATGGATGACTCCTCCAGTAATACTGCCATGGTGGCCTCGGTTGCCCAGGAAATGACTGGGACGATCAACGCCATCGCCGCCAATGCGGAAAAGGCCAATGCGATCACCGGCGAGGCGGTAGAACAGGCCAACAGGGCGTCCAAGCGCATGGGTGAGCTGGGTGGGGCTGCTGCTGCCATCGGCAAGGTCACGGAAACCATCACCGATATCTCCGAACAAACCAACCTGCTCGCCCTCAATGCCACCATTGAAGCGGCAAGGGCGGGGGAATCAGGCAAAGGCTTTGCTGTCGTTGCCAATGAGATCAAAGAACTGGCCAAACAGACCGCAGAGGCGACCCAGCATATCAAGAACCAAATTGAGGATATGCAATCCGCTACTCAACTGACTGTAAGCGAGATTGAAGGCATCTCGGCCACTATTCACCAGGTCAGTGAGCTGGTCAGCACTATCACCCTTGCGGTAGAGGAGCAGAGTGCTGCCAGCGGCGAAATCGCCTACAGCATCGATTCTGTGTCCAAGGGACTCAACGATATTAACGAGAGCGTTGGCCAAAGTTCCAGCGTTGCCGAAGATATCGCCAACGATATCAGCAAGGTCAGTGGTGCGGCCAAGGAGATCACCGGCTCAAGCGAGCAGATGCGCGAACAGGCTCAACAACTGCAAAAATTAGCCCATGAATTGAATAGGATCGTCAATCGTTTTCGCACCTGATTTCCATCTATTTCCCAAACGAGCCGCGCCGATTTCCGGTGCGGCTCGTTTGCTTTATGGGGTAGCAAAAAGCAGCCTAATACGCTTTGGGATATCGCCTTTGGCGGTGAGCGTTCCTTTGGCATCAACACTGTAGACGCCAAACCACTGTTCTGGATCTTCTTCATCCTGGTGCAGGGAGGCCTCAGGCCCCTTGGCACTTTTCCACCACTCGTCCTGAAGTTCAAAAATACTTACTCCGCAAAACCGCTCCTTACCTTTGGTCGTATCAATATCCCGCCAGACCGAGGCAAGAACAGGCGGCACCTCCTCGGGCTTATGGCCGCCAAAGCCGGGAATATCAGCACGCGGTGCAATGGGTGAGGTGGAAAGCCCCACCTGGGTCACCAAGATGGGTTGGTGGAACTCCTTGGCCAATTGCTCAAGATATCCCTGATAGGCGGTCCCGGTCACAGAACCCGGAGGCGAGGTTTTCACCCCATTGGCATAGGTATAGATATTGAGACAGATCAGATCGCCCATATCCGGAACCAGGACGCTCTCCTGGCTGACCTCGATATCGGGCCGGTTGCCAATCGGGCCGACATGGGTCCAACTGGTATGGCAGTAGAGATGACGCCGTCCGTATCGGCTGAGCTCATATTCCATGGCGCCGTCCACCAGCTTGGCCAGGGCAATTTCAGTAGGAGTTCGATTGGTGAGGCTGAGGTACTTGCCGTGAAAATCGTGTACATCTGGATGACGGGCGTCGGTTGAGGTGATGCATTTGGCCTGAAGTTCATCGCCGATGGAAAAGAGCACTAATTTATCAGGTCGGCCGACTTTGTAGGTATAATCAATCACCTCTTTGATATCATCCAAGGTTTTTTTCTGAAATTCCGGCGCGAGAAAGTCTTCCTCATACGCCCAAACCCAGACGTCTTGACTGTAGGCCAGGTCTGTTTTGTCTAGGGCCTGGAAAAATTTCGGCGGCATCAGCCGGGGAAAAACGTGGAGGTAATTGGCATTCATCTCCTTAATCAGGGCCAAGTGATGGGCATATCGATCATCATTTGCCGGTTGAAGACCACGCACAGGTGTCTCACCGGGAAGAAAGGGCGAATACCCAATACCGCGAAAAAAAAGTGGTTTTTCCGGATGTTTAAGGTCGACAAGGGACGATCCGCGGACCACAAACCGCGAGGGTTCAGGTGTGGCCGGATTAATCTGCATGGTTTTGGCCACCTCTGATGAAGCGACACTTGCCTGTAAGACCAAGCCTAAGGTGCAAAAAATAGAAAAAAGTCGATAAAGGGTCATAGATGATTTCCCAAAGGTAAGGGGGAAGAATAAACAACTTAAATGGCGCGCCTACTATACCCAGGCAACCCAAAGGAGAACAGGGAAAGGTTGCATCACTGACAAGATCGGTGTTTTCCGGTGATGGGCGTTCTCAAAAAAATTGAGCAAAAGCCACTTACCTGTTTGCTTCCCCATAGGCTCTTTCTTCCGAGTGCACCTGATGTTGACTTTTAGTTAATCCCTCAACCATGGATTGACGCAACCTTGGCCTCGCATTACAAATAGATGGAGATGGCTAGAAAAAATACAAATATATCAGGAACACCATCTTTCTCGGTGCTGAGACATACATACGCTCTGTCGATTGTTGGAAAAAACGCTGCGACGCAGTCGATCGATCTTTATCAATTTTGTGCAGGACACGCTCCGCCTAGGAGCCCCTTGTTCGCTGTTTGTCGTTCTCGTATAAACTCTCGAAAATAACGCTCCATTTTTTGTAAAATGCTGTATTTAAGCGATTATTATGGTGAATGATTGGAACAAGAATGCCTTGAAGAACAACTTCAGGAGGAAGCCATGCGTTTTGTCATAATTGGTGGTGACGCCGCCGGGATGAGTGCAGCCAGCCGGGCTAAACGAAACAATGCCGAGACTGAAGTGATCGTCTTGGAACAAGGCCGGGATGTCTCCTATAGCGCCTGCAATATTCCTTATAATATCGCTGATCCAGAACGAGAAATCGACGATCTTGTCGTACGAAGTGCAGCTGCTTTTCGTGAAAACCAGCAGATCGATCTGCGGACCGGCCACCGAGTGGATTGGATTGACCGTGCCGCCAAAACCGTCCACGGAACAACCTTGGAAGGAGCACCATTCTCTGTCTCCTATGACCAGTTACTCATCGCCACCGGCGCCACTCCCCTTCGCCCCCGGATCGGCGGCATGGACTTACCGGGCGTCTTTGTGGTGAAAAATTTAGAAGACGGTCGCGGCATCAAAGCCTTTCTCGGCTCACGAAAAGTACGCCGGGCTGTGATCATCGGCATGGGCTATATCGCCTTGGAAATGGCCGAGGCACTGACTGAACGCGGCATCCAGGTCGACATGATCAAACCGAGGCAAGGGTTACTGCCCTGGATGGATTCGCAACTCTCGCAGCAAGTGCGTGATCATCTCGAACAGCATGGAGTGGGGCTTTACGACGGGAGGCCAATTGAACGGATCATTGTCGATGGCGATCATCTGCAGGTGGTTTCAACGCCACTTTTGCTCGACTGCGATTTGGTGGTGGTGGCTATCGGCGTCAAACCCAATG
>JAQUEZ010000505.1 GCA_028684915.1 Desulfobulbus sp. | reverse complement strand
AGCTTAATCAGGCTCATCGCTGTTCATATCAATCTGAACAAGAGGGATTTCATGGGCACACAACCCACGTTTTCTATTCAAGAAAGCCTCACGCTTATGGCCCCATTGACAGGGGTGATTGTCCCCTTGGAGCAAGTACCGGATCCGGTTTTCGCCCAAAAAATGGTCGGCGAGGGAATTTCGATCGATCCCCTGAGCAATCTATTGCTGGCGCCATGTGACGGTGAAGTGACACTCATCCATCCTTCTCAACACGCTATTACCATACTGCACAAATCCGGACTTGAAGTGCTCATCCATATTGGCCTTGATACGGTTGCGATGCGAGGTTCCGGTTTCACGCCTAAAGTAACGCTTGGCAACGCCGTACGTGCCGGTGATGCGCTCATTGAATTCGACCTTGATTTGGTTGCAACAACGGCCAAAAGTCTCCTCACCCAAATCGTGATCTCCAATTCGGAATTGCTGGGTCAATTTATTCCACAAGCAGGTTTTGTCACCGCCGGCAAGGATGTCATTGCCAACGTAATCATGGGGGAGACGCCGACAGAGGATGGGCAAGAAGTTGGCGCCAAGGCGCTCTCGGAGGCGATTTTGGTCCCCAATCCCACCGGCCTCCACGCCCGCCCAGCAGCGAACCTTGCTTCGCTGGCGAAACAATACTCAAGCCAGATCCGTCTACAACGAGGGGATAACCAGGCCAACGCCAAATCCCTGGTCGCTATCATGGGGCTTGAGATCGACTATGGCGATAAGGTTCAGGTGGTCGCTCACGGTGTGGATGCAGAAGAGGCAGTCCTTGCCCTTGCCACCGCTATCGGTTCCGGATTGGGGGAAGAAGGCGTCAGCCCCATTAACGAGGTTCTACAACCAAGTGCAAACACCCCTCTTACCGGTGTTCGCTCGGAAGATACGAACATCCTCCTTGGTGTATCCGCCTCTCCGGGGCTAGCCGTTGGCACAATCGTCCAGATGCGGCGTAATGAGATCGAGGTTCAGGAATTCGCCGCCGATAAACACGTTGAACAACGCAAACTGAACACCAGCATTGATCACGCCATTCTCGCATTGAGAGCTCTTGAAACGCAGCTCAAGAGTGAAACTTCCAACGATAAAGCAGCTATATTTGCCGCTCATCAAGAATTGCTGGCTGATCCTGACCTCCTGGGCCTGGCCACAAGCCTTCTCGACAAAGGTAAATCCGCTCCTTTTGCTTGGCGAAACGCCTATGAAACCTATGCCAAGCAACTCGCTGGTTTGAAAAATCCCGTTCTTGCCGGACGCGCCACCGATGTTCGGGATGTTGGACAGCGGGTTTTGGAGGAGTTGACCGGCCAAAAGCTCGCGAAACCGGAATACCCTGTCGGCTCCATCCTCATTGCTGAAGACCTCACTCCCTCCGATACCGCCTCAATGGATCGCACCCGAATTGTCGGCTTTTGCACCACTGCGGGCGGGGCCTCCTCCCATGCGGCGATTCTCGCAAGGTCCTTTGACATTCCGGCTGTGGCTGGCATTGAGGCCCGCGCCCTTACGCTTACAGATGGGAGCCGGGCAATATTGGATGGTGGGAAAGGCCTGCTCCGCATCAACATTACCGAGGAGGAAGTCCAGGCAATCAAAAGCAGGCAAGAACGATTGGCCAAGCGCCGCGCGGTGGAACTTGCCACCGCAGGAGACCCGGCTATCACCACCGATGGTCACCAAATAGAAGTGGTTGCCAATATCGGCACCCAAAATGACGCCCAGGATGCCCTTGATAACGGCGCGGAAGGAGTCGGGTTACTTCGTTCCGAATTCATTTTCCTGGGACGCACGACTGCCCCGTCTGAAGAGGAACAAGCACATATTTACACCAATATTGCCCAAGCCCTGGCGCCGGGCAAACCTCTTGTCATTCGCACGCTTGACGTGGGAGGCGATAAACCTCTGCCGTATCTTTCAATTCCACGCGAGGATAACCCGTTCCTGGGGGAACGAGGCATCCGGGTGAGTCTTGATCGACCAGATATCTTCCGAACTCAGGCCAGGGCAATTTTGCGCGCGGTGCAAACTGGCGCAAAAATACAGGTTATGTTTCCCATGATCGCCACCTTGCAGGAATTCCGTCTGGCAAAGCAGGTGTTCGAGGAAGAGCGGCAAAAACTGCGCGTCGCCCCCATACCGATAGGCATCATGGTCGAAGTGCCGTCCACGGCGATTATGGCGGAACAATTTGCCGCAGAGGCAGATTTCTTTTCAGTGGGCACCAATGATTTGACCCAATACACCCTGGCCATGGATCGGGGCCATCCCAAACTGGCCCCTCAGGTGGATGGATTGAACCCAGCGGTTCTGTCTCTCATTGCCAATGCGGTGAAAGCCGCGCACAACCATGGCAAATGGGTCGGCATCTGTGGTGGCATTGGTTCAGATCCTCAAGCCGTGCCACTGCTCGTAGGCCTGGGTGTGGATGAACTCAGTGTAAGTATTCCAGCCCTTCCAACCGTAAAGGCTCAGATCCGAAAGTTCTCGTTTGCGCAATGTCAAGCGTTGGCGGCCACTGCGCTGCTTCAGGATTCGCCTGCTTCTGTTCGGGCCCTGATTCCTGTCGACGAAATCTGATGGATTACAAAGGCCATCGGATTCCAAGAGATGGCTAAGGGAAACGAGATCTCGCCATAATAATCACACCATAAAACAGGTCGTTTCGGAGTTGCATCATTTCCCGGAGAACGACCACTTTCTTCAAGAGAGGACGGAGAGTATGACAGCGACTGTTTCAGGACAGACCTCCGAAAACGAACAGCAACGGCTTGGAACCCGCATCTTTGGTGTCCTGCAGAAAATGGGGAAAGCGCTTATGCTCCCCGTCTCTGTTCTCCCTGTTGCCGGCATCTTGCTGGGCGTGGGCGGAGCCGTGCTCAACGGTGCGGCAACCAACGGTTGGCACCTT
>JAQUEZ010000178.1 GCA_028684915.1 Desulfobulbus sp. | reverse complement strand
AGCCGCAATAGACACAGCGCAGGGATTCGATCCGGTAGCAGTCGATCACCCGACGACTGCCCGGTTCCTTATCCTCGTGCGAGCGGATACGGATACAACGTGAGGGACAGACCATGGCACAACGCATGCAACCGATGCACTTGCAATCTCCGGTCTCGGGATCACGCACCAGGGCATGCTGACCACGAAATCCGGGGCGGATCACCGGTTTGACATCCGGGTACTGGCGGGTGATGGGCTTGGAAAAAAGCCGTTTCAGGGTCAGAGCCATGCCCTGGAGAATCTCCACCTGAAAGATGGTCCCTAGCCAACCGCGTTTGGGTTTGTATTGGACGTACATTCTTTTTAAATCCCCCTTCCCTCTTTAGTACAGGATAGCCCGAAAACAGGCCGTGAGGACAATATTCACCAGGGCCAGCGGGATAAGCAGCTTCCATCCCAGATCCATCAGCTGGTCATAGCGATAACGCGGCAAGGTGGCTCGGATCCAAATAAAGAGGAACATGAACAAATACACCTTGAGTACAAACCAGAGCGGCGGGAACAACGGGACGGCAAAGGGGCCATTCCAACCGCCGAGATAACAGATAGTGGCAACGGATGCCATGACCATCATGCCAATATATTCAGCCATGAAGAAAATGGCATAACGCATGCCGCTGTATTCGGTGCAGTACCCGGAAACCAGCTCGGTTTCAGCCTCGGGCAGGTCAAAGGGTACCCGGTTGGTTTCTGCGAGCATACTGATGAAAAAAACAAAGAAACCGATACATTGCGGCATGAGATACATGCCCAAAAACGAATCTCCCTGGGCCTCGACGATCTTGGTCAGGTTGAGCGATCCGGCCATGAGCATGACGCCAACTAAGCTCAGCCCCATGCTGATCTCGTAGCTGATCACCTGGGCCATGGAACGCAAGCCACCGAGAAAGCTGTACTTTGAGTTGGAGGCCCAGCCGGCCAAGACTATGCCGTAGCTGGAGAGCGAACTCATGGCAAAGATAAAGAGCAGGCCAATATCGATGTCCGCCAGCACCCAGCCCTTGGCAAAGGGCAATACTGCAAGCGAGGTCATCATCGCCACTAGGCAGATGATGGGCGCAGCGAGGAAGGTGGGTTTGTCGGCATTATCCGGGATGATGTCTTCCTTAAAAAAGGATTTCACCCCATCGGCAATCGGTTGCAAAAGACCATGCCAACCCACCCGCATCGGCCCAACCCGGACCTGCATATGACCGATGATCTTACGCTCAAAATAGGTTGCATAGGCAACATGGAGCATGACCACGGCAAAGAGGATCAGGATCCAAACCAGCAACATTATGATATTCATACAGTTCCTCGTTATTCAAACCAGCATGGTCACCCAGGTTGGGTCGACCACAACGAACAGTGACGATCAGGTCTCTCGTGAAATTCCCTGCATGCGCCTAGGCGCGCTCAGCTCACCGGTCGGACTCGCCCAGAACCACATCCAGGCTACCGATATTGGCAATCAGATCCGCAATGAGTCCACCCTTGCACAGCGCCTTGAGTGAGCCGATATGGATAAAGGATGGGGAACGAATATGCATCCGATAGGGTCGGTTGTTGCCGTCGGAGATGAAATAAAATCCGAGCTCACCTTTGGGCACTTCGGTTGCCACATAGACATCGCCTGTAATATAGAGCTTTTGATCGCGGATCAGCTTGATCAGACCAGAACCGTAGGCGGCAGCATCGGCTTCGATGCGGGCGGGCGCCTTATGCGGCATAACCAGGTCCGGGGCATCTTTGCCAAATATCGGGCCAGGCGGCAGTTGGTCGATACACTGCTGGATGATGCGGACCGACTGGTGCATCTCTTCCATGCGGCAACGATAACGGGCGTAAATATCGCCTTCGGTTGCCAGTGGCACCTCAAACTCCACCTTATCGTAAGCGTCGTAAGGCTGGTGTTTGCGGATATCGTAATCCACTCCGGAGCCGCGTAGACAGGCACCAGTGAGCCCCAGCGCCAGGGCTTCCTCGCCACTGAGTTTGCCCACACCCACGGTTCGTTTGAGCCAGATACGGTTGGTGTCGATCAGGGTCTCGTACTCATCCATCTTGGAGGGGAAAATATCGAGAAAGCGCTGCAACTCGTTAACAAAATACGAGCTCACATCCTGGCGGACCCCACCGATGCGAGGATACGAATAGGTCAGGCGGGCACCACAGAGTTCCTCGAAGAGATCAAGCAGAATCTCTCGCTCGCGAAAACAGTAGAGAAACACGGTCATGGCCCCAATATCCAGGGCATGGGTTGCCAGCCACAGCAGATGCGAACAGAGCCGCGACATTTCACCGACCATGGTCCGAATGTACTGGGCCCGCTCGGGAACGGAGATACCGAGCAATCGTTCCACCGCCACACAGTAGCCAATGTTGTTGGACATGGCGGCAATGTAATCAAGACGATCGGTGAGGATCAGGGCCTGGGCGTAAGTTTTGCTTTCAGCCAATTTTTCAAAACCGCGATGGAGATACCCTACCTGCGGATTGCACTCGAGAATGGTCTCACCGTCAAGTTCAAGATCAACCCGGAGTACCCCATGGGTGGCCGGATGCTGTGGCCCCATGCGCAGGGAATAACGCTCGCTTTCCCCATCGATAACCGGGACTTCAAGGGTTTGCGAAATCGGCTGGCTCATTCTTCTTCCTCACTGGGGTTATACTGCCCATGTTTATGCCCCTCGGGATCAAATCCATGTTTATCCAGTTCCTGAACTTTGTTCAGCAGATCGGTCAACCCCACCCACTCTTCCTTGCCCTTAAGCGGGTAATCTTTGCGTAAGGGATGGCCTACCCAGTCCTCGGGCAGGAGCACCCGGCGCAGGTCCGGATGGTGAGTAAACTGAATGCCCATCAGGTCAAAGGTTTCCCGCTCCAGCCAATCAGCACCGGGCCAGAGTTCGACCACTGAGTCCACTACCGGCTCTTTATCCCCTACTTCGGCGCGGATGCGAATCTCCTGGCGCAGCGAAATGGAATAGAGGTTGTAAACAACCTCAAAGCGGGACAACCCTAGATCTTTGCGACGGGCGTTGTCGACCCCGCAAAGCGAACGCAGATGGTTCATTTGCATGGATTCATCATCACGCAGCCAACGCAGCATATCCACGATCCGATCACCACGCACAACCACCGCACCTTGGCCCTGATTGACGTAGCTCTGCAGAACCTCATCGGGAAATTCGGCTTTGATCCGCTCGATTATCGCCACTGGCTCCATCGGAACTGCTCCTGTTGAATTTTTTCCTGGAGTTTGAGAAACCCTTCAAGCAAGGCTTCGGGTCTGGGCGGGCATCCGGGAACATAGACATCCACCGGGATAATCTGATCCACCCCCTGCGTGACAGCGTAGGTATCAAAGACACCGCCGCTGCAGGCACAACTGCCCATGGCCAGCACATAGCGGGGTTCGGGCATCTGATCATAGACCCGACGCAGGACAGGGGCCATCTTCTTACTCAGGGTACCGGCCACCACCATGCAATCCGCCTGGCGAGGACTGGCCCGAAAGAGGATACCGAACCGATCGAGATCGTTGGTGGAGGCACCGGCGTCCATCATCTCGATGGCGCAGCAGGCCAGACCAAAGGTCACTGGCCAGATCGAGCCGGATCGACCCCAGTTTACCAGTTTGTTCAATGGGCCGAGCAGGGCATTGGCACCGGGGATAAAACGTACCCCTTCCTCCAACTGCACCATGGTCGGATCCTTTATTTCTCCCATTCCAGGACTCCTTTTTTCCACGCATAGACATAGCCCACCAGCAAAAGCGCGATAAACAGCAGCATTTCCACCAGGGCAAACAGTCCCAGCCGATTGTAACTCACAGCCCAGGGATAGAGGTAAATGGCCTCGACATCAAAGACCACAAAGAGAATGGCGATCAGATAAAATTTGACCGAAAACCGCATCCGTGGAGCTTCGGTGGGCTCATTACCCGACTCATAGGCGATCAGCTTTTCCTTATACGGCCGGCTCAAACGAAAGAACCGGCCGATGAGCAACGTAAGTACACCGAACAAAACGCCAAAGATCAAGAGCAGCAATATGCCGAGATATTCCTTGGGCAGCGCATCCATCATCAGGCACTCCTATGAGCGGCGGTTTTGCATCAACTGCTCGGCATAGGCCTGGCGGGCAGTCTCAGAAGCCTCGGAGGGGGTAGTAAAATGTAAACAATTGGTCACGCACTTGGTAACGCAGGCCGGTTCCAAGCCCTGATCGATTCGATCCATGCAGAGATCGCATTTGCCAACCTTGCCGGTATCGGCGTTCCACTGCGGAACGGTCCAAGGACAGGCGGTAATGCAGGCCTTACAGCCGACACAAGCCTTCTCCTCGACATAGACGATCCCATCCTTCTCCCGCCGCCGCATGGCACCGGTCGGGCAGGCATCGATACACCAGGCCTTTTCGCAGTGGAAACAGGAAAGATAGACGAAATTTATTTTTGGCGCGGGCTCATCTGCGGTGGCAACCTTGATCATGCGACAGTAAAAGGCGCCGGGACCGGGATGATTTTTGGATTTACAGTGGACTTCACAGGCGCGACAGCCAATACAATCGGCCACATCCTGCGTAATTAAATATTTGCTCATTTCAACTCTCCTTCCGGTTAAGCAAGGGTAACGGTGACAAAACTTTCAGCCAGGTTCAAACCTCCACCGGCCTTGTCCCACTCCTTGAGTTTGCCCTTCATGTAGAGTTGATCAGCCAGGCCCTTACCAAAGGCCCGCTTTTTGGCAGGTACGCGAGTACCAAATCCGTGGAGCATGAAGACTGCCTCGGGGTGGATAAGGTCGGTCACATAGGCGATGATGGTGCCCTGTTCATCGCCGTTGGCAACCATAACCTGTGCGCCGTCCTTTATCCCCAATTTTTTAGCCGCCTGGCTGTTTATCCATAATTTATTTTCGGTCAACAGGTCGTTGAGCAGCGGGTTATTCTGGTGTTGGCCATGCGCCTGATAACCGTTGCGACCGAACAGTAAGCGGAAACTGCCTTCAGGCGGTGCTTCGGGGGCCTCATAGGGGACAAATGAGGGAATACCCATAGCTTCCCACTTTTGGTTGAAGATTTCAATTTTCCCCGACTCGGTACCGAATTTAAGATTATCCCGATCAAACCAGATATTCTCCTCGCTGAGTTTGACAAACCCCTTGGCATCGAAATCACTGACCGATATGCCGGTACCCTGTAGTTGGTACGCCCAGATATCCTCGATGGAGTTAAAGGGAAAGTACTCACCCTTGCCCATGCGCCGAGCGATATCGAGGTAGATCTCCCAGCCAGCCTTGGTGTTGTTAAGCGGCTTGACACACTGTTGACGCCGTCCGAAACCAGGCTTAAGCCCCTTTTCGGTGCGGAGAATGTCATCACGCTCGACATAGGTGTTTTCCGGCAGGATAACATCGGCAAACCATGCGGTGTCGCTGAAGTTGATGTCAACGGCAACGATCAGATCGAGGTTATCGAAAATACGCCTCTGCTCGTTGGTGTCGGGTAGAGCAATGAAAGGATCATGGCGGTGGACGAAATAGGCCTTTACCGGATAGGGCACCCCGCTTTCCACAGCCTCGTAGGCTGTCTGCAGCATACCTGCCCCTTTATCCCACTGGGGATACCGAGAACCACATCCGTCGGCACGCTCCTCGTCAACGCCAGGCACCAGCGAGCCCAGGCTCTTGAGGCCGGAACGACCTGCATCTTTAGGTCCTTTGGGGTAGAAAAGGCCACCGGGCTGTTCGATACTGCCCATGAGGGCATTGAGGATATGAATCACCCGGGAAGCATAAAAAGAATCCCGATAGCGGGCGAGCATCCAACCGGGATGGATAATGACTTTAGGGCGATCCTGATTCAGTTCGCGGCACAAAGCCTCGATCTCTTCAGCACTGATCCCAGTTTCACCAGCGGCCCACTCTGGAGTGTAGGGTTCAAGAAAAGCCTTGAACTCCTTCATCCCGTTAATGTAGCGATCAGCAAATTCGCGATCGTAATAGCGGTTTTTGACGACACAGTTGGCAATAGCCAAAAGAAGGGCATAGTCGCTCCCCGGTTTGTTTTGCCAATAACGGGTCGCCTTACCGGCGGTTACCGATGCACGGGGATCAATATAGGTAACTCGGGCACCATTTTTAATGCCTGCGAGGAAACTTTTTACCTCTTTGACCTTGAGCGCCTCGGTGATGTTACGCCCAAAAAGGACGATATGCTTGGCATTGGCGTAATCGTAGGCAAAGTCTTTGCGACCAAGGCCGTAAATCGATTTGGCGGCATGGTGGACATTACGCCCGCAGGTACAGTCGTGATTTATATAGTTGGGAGAACCCAGGGCCTTAACAAAGGCCTGGCGCAGGTCGGCAAAAGGGCCGCCGCGATCGGAGAACATGATGGAACGGGCACCATGCGCATCAATGACTGCCTGCAGTTTATTGGTGATAAAATCGTAGGCTTCATCCCAGGAGACCTCACGCCATTTGCCCTCACCACGCTCGCCCATACGCAACATGGGGGCCAATGGACGCTGTTTATCATCACGCTGGGCAAAGCTCGCCCCACCTTTAGCGCACAGACTCCGGCCCATTCCGCCATCGTGGCTATTGCCCTCTATCCATACAGGTTTGCCATCCTCAACCTGTACGGTCACCGGACAACGAACGGCGCACATGCCACAGATACTATACTTGGTCTCAGTCATAATTTTTCACCCACTCGCTTTCATCCCCATCCGATTACGAAAAATCGGCGCCATCGCTCAATAAAAAATACTGATACAAAATTTTCTCTGCAAACCCAGAGCATGCAATCGTAACGCGGAAAAACCCATCCCAGGATGTCGGTGTGTGCGAAACCTATGGCCTCGAACAATATTCACCAATACATACGGCTAGTTAATCAAATTTCAGTTAGATGCGCCTGCGATCTTGCATCAATTAAATTTATCAAAAACGAACACTTTTCAAAAAAATACTTAACAATACTGCAATTATTTACAAAAAATCGTCCCAAAAAGAAAATCTATTATGCCGACAAAAAAATTCAATTCAATTGATGTAAAAAAATTCCCCAACGACCTAAACGCTTGTCGCAAGGACGCTCTAATTTTTTATCGTACAAGAATATCAATGGAAAATCAATTTTCTAACTGCCTGCGCACCATATTTATAACTTTCTGAATTTGCTCGTTTTTAGAAACTGCTTCACTGCGGATCACCCTTGGCGTAGACCTGCTGCCTCCTCTCGGAACCCGGTTGAGCGCGTTCGAACACCTGCATTTTTTTAGACACAGCTAATTTAATTATTGACACCTGATCATAAAACGATACATTCGCACGAGTTAGTGGCAACTAAAACAACTCCTCCTGCCTAATAGAAATATGAACTCAATCAAGACTCTCTGCGCAAAACCGGATTTGCCAAAAGAAATCAGGCGGGTATGCCCACCCTGCAAACAACCGAATGCAAACTGTCCCATCGCTTCATTCCCCCTGTCATTGGCAGAGGAAGGAGAAACGGTCCGAATTATCATGATTCGAAGTGGACACCGGCTCATTGAACGACTGTTGAGCATGGGCCTGCAAGTAGAGGATGCGGTAACCGTGGTTTGCAAGCAACCCGGCGGAGCAACCATTATCGAAAAATCCGGGAATCGTTACGCCCTGGGCGGCGGAATGTCCCTCAAAATCAACGTTATCAGGTGTTAACAACATGGAACAGACACTCGCAGACATCGCCGTTGGCGAAAAGGGAACCATTCTTGGCTTTGAAAAAGGCGGACAGGGCTATCGGCAAAAGCTGCTCGCCATGGGGCTGATCAAGGGGACTGAATTTGAAGTGGCCCGGGTTGCGCCCATGGGCGATCCGGTGGAAATCAAGGTACGCGATTACAGTCTCAGCCTGCGACGGGATGAGGCAAAAGCGCTTCTGGTGGGGAGGATATGATAATGCAACAGGTAACTATCGGTGTGGTCGGCAATCCCAACTGCGGAAAAACCACCCTGTTCAATGCCCTTACCGGGGCCAAACAGCGGGTTGGCAACTGGCCGGGAGTAACGGTCGACCGCAAATCCGGCTCCTTTCGTGTCCAGGATACCCAAGTCGAAGTCATTGACACCCCAGGCATCTATTCTCTGGCCGCCTCATCCCTTGACGAGGAGGTCACCCGAGACTTTCTCCTCTCCCGCCAGGCCAGACTCATCGTCAACATTGTCGATGCCTCCAACATCGAGCGCAACTTGTACCTGACCAGTCAACTCCTGGAAATGCGCATCCCCATGGTTATTGCCCTTAATATGATGGACATGGCCCTGGATCGGCAACTGCAGATCGATGTCCAGGGACTGGCCCACCGCCTCGGGTGCCCGGTTGTGCCGATGACCGCTGCTAAAAACCTTGGCATCAACGAGCTCAAGGGTGTCATCCTTAAAAGTGCGCAATCCCCGGGTCATGCGGAGGCCGAAGTGATGTATCCGGTTCTGGTACAGGAGGCGGTAGAGTCTCTTGCTGAGGATCTTGAGGAAGCCTGCTCGGTAAAAAAAATCGATCCACGATGGATGGCCTTGAAACTTCTGGAAGGAGACGCCGGACCAACGCGTCTGCTTCCCATCAGCGCTCCGGTGCAGGCAAAGGTGGAAGCCCTGCAGCAGCGTATCGAAACAGGCGAGGATGAAGAGGTCGATATCGTCATTGCCTCGGCCCGTTACGGCTTTGTCACCTGGTTGACCCAGGGGTTGGTCATCAAACGTGGCCGCCTGAACACCACCACATCAGACAGGATCGACCGGGTTGTCCTCAGCCGCCTCTTCGGCCTACCGATCTTCCTGGTGGCCATGTACCTGATGTTCATGTTCACCATCAACCTTGGCGGTGCCTTTATCGACTTTTTCGACCAGTTTGCCGGCACCCTCTTTGTCGGCGGCTTTGGCGAGCTGCTGGAGGGGCTGCATGCACCCGACTGGTTGACCGCGGTGCTGGCCACCGGAATCGGCGGCGGCATCCAGACCATGGCCACCTTCATTCCCCCGATCGGATTCATGTTTCTCTTCCTCTCCTTTCTTGAGGACTCCGGCTACATGGCCAGAGCGGCCTTTGTCATGGATCGGTTCATGCGCTTCATCGGCCTGCCGGGCAAGGCTTTTGTCCCGATGCTGGTCGGGTTTGGCTGCAACGTTCCGGCCATCATGGCCACCCGTACCCTGGAAAACGAGCGTGACCGTACCTTGACGATCATGATGAACCCCTTCATGTCCTGCGGTGCCCGTTTACCGGTTTATGCCCTCTTTGCCGCGGCCTTCTTCCCCACGGGCGGGCAAAATCTCGTTTTTTTCCTTTATTTAATAGGTATCGGCTTTGCTGTGCTCACTGGCCTGGTGTTGAAAAATACCCTGCTCAAGGGAGAAGTCACTCCCTTTGTCATGGAGTTGCCGCCCTACCATCTGCCCACCCTGCGCTCGGTGGTCCTGCGCGCCCTGGATCGTCTGCAGACTTTTCTTTTTAAAGCCGGCAAGGTTCTGATTCCGGTGATCATGGTCCTCTCTGTGCTCAACTCCCTGGGTACCGATGGGAGTTTCGGCAACGAGGACACTGATAAGTCCGCCCTTGCCTCGATCAGTAAAGTCATCACCCCAGTGCTTCGCCCCATGGGAGTCACCGATGAAAACTGGCCGGCAACCGTGGGTATCTTTACCGGTATCTTTGCCAAGGAGGCCGTAGTCGGCACCTTGGATTCCCTCTACAGGTCTATTGATCAACAGGTCGAGGACGGCGAACCGGCGGCTGAAGAGGCCTTTGATTTCTGGGGCGGCATCCACGGCGCCTTTGCAACGATTCCCGAAAACCTTCTCGGCGTTCTTGACACGCTCACAGATCCGCTTGGCATTTCCGTGGGTGATGTCAGTGATGCCAATCTCGCCGCAGAGGAACAGGAGGTAAGCGTCAACACCTTTGGCTCCATGGTCCGACTTTTCGGCAGCCAGAGCGCGGCCTTTGCTTACCTGCTCTTTGTCCTGCTCTATTTCCCCTGCAGTGCCGCCATTTCCGCGGTGTACCGGGAAACGAATTTGGCCTGGACCGGTTTTGTCGGCTTCTGGACCACCTTTCTTGCCTACTTTGCCTCCACCCTCTTTTACCAGGTAGTCAATTTTTCCAGCCAGCCCGCCTATGCCGCCCTGGTGATCGGCCTGGATTTGTGCGCCTTTATCAGTATTGTCCTGGTGCTGAAAGGGATCAGCTCCCGGCGGCGAACCCCGCAGGTGTTCCCGGTTCAACAGACGGCTTCAACCGGTTGTCTGCTGAAAAAATAGGAGCGGATATGGATCTTATTCAACTTAAGCACTACCTGCGGTCCCGGAAAATTACACCGCTCCAGGATGCCGCCCATCATTTCCAGGTTGATGTGGAAACAATCCGCCCCCTGTGCGAGATCTGGATCAATAAAGGCAAAATCCGAAGGCGCATGGATGCAACTGGCGCCTGCAAGGGCTGTTGTAAATGCGATCCGGCAACAATTGAAATGTACGAATGGCTGGATTGAACAATCCGATCTTGCAATAAAAATTCTATCATATTATCAAGATGATCAGAATTTATTACGAATATTAAAATCATCACACTGAGGAATTCCACCATGATCAAAGCATTCAACCGCACCCTTGTTCTCGCGGCTGCCTCCGCATGCCTACTGGCCACTACGATCCCTGCTCAGGCTGCCTCCCCTTCGAAATCCGAGCTCGAGCAGATGAAAATGCAGGTCCAGATGCTGATACAGCAAAATCAGCAACTGAGCCAGCGGATCACCGAAATGGAGAAAAACGTCCAACAGCCCCCACCTGCCAAAGCCGCCATAGAGGAGGAAGTTTCCCGCCAGCTGAGCGAAAAAAAAGCAGGTCCGCAAATCAACGATTTTGTCAGCCTCAGCGGTTCCATCGAAGGGGATTACAAACTCTCCCAGGCTAAAGACGGAGCCAACACCAGTGAATTCATCCTCGATACGGTCGAACTGATCATGGATGTACAACTCACAGACTGGGCCACTGGGAAAATTGTCATCGATTACGACGGCGACGATGATGACCGGTTCTATCTGGACGAAGCCAATATCACCCTGGGTAAAACCGAGGACATCCCCTTTTTCCTTACAGCAGGAAAAATTTATGTCCCCTTTGGCGATTTCTCAACCAATATGATCCAGGATCCTCTGACCCAGACTCTTGGAGAAATCAACCCCAAGGGCGTGATTGTCGGGTATGAGGCCATGGGGTTGACTGCTGCTGTCTTCAGTTACAACGGCATGGACGAAGGGGACGATGACAATGACACCATAAACGGGTTCGGCGCCTCGCTGGGGTATGCCTATGAGCAGGAGGATGTGGGATTCAACGTCGGTATCGCCTGGGTATCCAACATCGGCGATTCAAGCACCATTACGGATGTGATCAATGACAACGGTTTTGACTCCATCTCCGATGAGGTTGCCGGTATCAACCTCAATATCGGCGGCCAATACAAGGCATTCTCGGCCATAGCCGAATATACTGCAGCTCTGGACAGCTTTGATGCCAGCGAAGTGCCCTATGGCACAGGTGCTGCTGAACCCAAGGCATTGAACACTGAGCTGGCTTATTCCACCTCGATCATGGAGAAAGACACGGTCTTTGCCCTCGGCTACCAGCGCTCCTGGGAAGCCTACGCCCTTGATCTGCCGGAACATCGTTACATAGCCTCGGCTTCGATGAATATCATCAAAGGAACCACAGTGAATCTGGAATATTACGTGGATGAATTCTATGCCAATGACCCCGATGCAGGGGAAGACAGTGGCTACGGCTTCACCACCCGCCTGATGTATGAATTTTAATCTCGACGCGTTTCTGGCTCTCCAGGCCCCCCTTTTTCAGGTTTGCTGTTTTCGAAAAAGCCACGAAAACGACGTTTCGAACTTCGTCAATCACTGATTTCACAGTGTATGATCTCGGTTTTTGACTTTTTACGAGGTTTTCAGGCTTGAGGACCTGCTCTTAGGTGATGAACATTCCAAGAATGTCGACCTTTCCTGGAGTGTTTTTGGTTCCTGGTTTAAACAAACCAAATTTTTTTCAATCTCTGAGGAAGATATGTCCAACGCACTTCAGAACTCCTGATCTCGAGAGATTTTGCTACGATACCAATTCGTAAAACAGGCGGAGGTCGGTGCCTGGAAACGTCGTTCGCGTTGCGTTCAATTCCTCGAGGAGATGCAGAATCGTTGCACTG
>JAQUEZ010000177.1 GCA_028684915.1 Desulfobulbus sp. | reverse complement strand
TGTCGCTGAGTGTTTCCGTCTTGTTCCTTTTCCCATTGTCTGCTCCTTGCTTAGGCCCTTCATTGGCCATTACTGGTAGCAGATTTTCCACTTAATGGCGTGTCCAATTTTGCGGCGCCACTTCTCCCCACCAGACGCAGCAGAAGGGGCAAGCTTATAACCGGCACGTTTCTTAACACTAGGGTTGGATATTTCGGTTCGTTGCAATGGCGTAATAAATGTTTGCGAGCGCATCTGCTGAATGCTGAACAGAAAATAATTCACTCCAAGACTTACATATAAGCCCTTGTTTTTTCCTAAAAACGACATCCTTAATTAAAGCCTCGACGCTCTGCAACGCCCCCTCGCTATCATCCGGCGCAAACATTGAATCGCGCAACTCAGGGGGGACAGCTTCCCTTATGCCTGGAAGATTCGTGGCAACGACAGGCAGCCCTGCCGCACAAGCTTCAACAGCCACAACCCCGAACCCTTCATTGAGCGAAGGGAAAAGAAACACGTCAGATGCGAGCAGCACCTCTGCAATATTGCTTACTCCGGCAAGAATAGTGACGTTGTTCCTGCGAGAGACTTCCGCTGAAATTTGCTGGCGTATTGATCCATGCGAACCGATGAAAACAATATGCGCAGGAACGCCTTTTTCCATCAAACAGTCAGCCACCCTCAGGGCCAGCATATGGTTTTTATGCGGCTCAAAACGAGCGGTGTATGTAATAAGCGGCACATCGCGTGGTAACTGATGTTTTTCTCGCACAGAGTTAACATCTACTTTTTCCGAGAAAGAGCCTAAATCGACCGCCAACGGCATCACTCCCACATGCCGTCTCTTATCGCTTGATTTTGCGCCGTAACTCTTTTGCCCAGCTCCAGAAGAGAACAAAAGCGCATTCGATGTATTCCAGATTAATTGTTTGGCCATCACCAACATTAATCGCCTTAAAATCCCCACATCTCCTGCAACATCACCCACTGGATGTAAATGCGCCACTCGGCCGGGAACTCGCTGCCTGTACGCCAGCGGGAGAGCATAGGCGCTAAACCAGTTATGACAATGCACAATGTCATATTTGTTCACAGCGAGAATGTGCGCCAAGTTCTTGAGGCACTTCGCCAATCCATCTTGTCGAGAAATCGAAAATACCTTGCCGCCGTTTGACTCAACAATCTCGCGCAAACAAAATTTGGCGTTAATTTCCTCCTCCGGGTAATAACAGGCAAAATCCATCTTGATGCCCATCGACTTCAACGGAATCTGCACGCGCGAAAGCCACGTTTCAATCCCTCCGGGACATAAGCTACCAATAATTTGCAGCGCCTTCATACATACCCCTTCAAAATTTATGAAAATAACACCCGATTGACCGGCTCAACCACCGACCGCGAAAAGCAAGGGGATATCGTTCGCCGCATGAGGGATTTTTCGCATCAAAAGTGAGCTATACCAAGCCGCCCCTAGTTGTTGCACTTCAGAGTTGAATCCGCCCGGCAAAAAATCCTGGTTACGCACAGAAGGGGTTTTCAATTTTTGATATGCAAAATCTATATTTCCCAGAAAGTTCCGATTGAATGGAGGCTACATACTCAATCTGCCAATTCATCTGATCACCAAAACGTTCTCTTGCCAACAGGTCGATATCCATAATTGTCTGATCTGAAAACAATTCCCCCTTCACTATTCTGAACACCAAAAAATCGACACTCTCCTGAACAATCTGCATTTGCTTCACACCAGGAAGTCGCATGGCAAAGTTTTCCGTCAAAGAAATTCCGGAAATATAATTGCCATCCGGCGTGACCACAAAATCAGCAACACGCCCTTCAAGAGAATCCATAATCGGATAATTGCAACCGCATGGGCACGAAGACTTCACCGATGGCACTCCCACATCGCCGACCATATAGCGGATAATGGGCATGCCAAAATTGGTCAAATCAGTGACTACAATGGCCCCAGGCTCTCCAGGAGCCACCGGCTTGCCGTCGCGTATGAACTCGACAATCAAGGAGGCGCAATTAAGATGCATATTGCCCTCTGAACACTCACAAGCAATAAGACTTACTTCCTCGCAGCCATAGCGATTGGTCACCCTGCAACCAAAAACACGTTCGATGGCCTTACGTTCAAAATCATGCAACACCATGCAAGTGCTGATGATGCCCTTGGGGTGAATGCTGGACAGTCCGTTCTGCTCAATAAAACGAGCAAAAAGGAAAAGCGAATGAGCATGGCCAAAGAGAATTACCGGCTTTTTTTTAAGAAGCGTGGCATGGTAATCTCGCATCGCTTGGTTATCCATTTTCAGGGTATCCAAGTAGATATGGCGCGTAAGCAACATGTTGCGCAGATACATACGCCAATTTTGATAGCATTCCGGATTACCCCATATCGCACCGACTCGCTCGCCAATGTCCCATCCTGCCCATCGATCATAGGCTATAGTCGCGGCACGCTTCCATTGGCTCCCCTCGTCATCCATATACAACTCGACCGAAACCCCGGTGGAGCCGGATGTTTTTTTTAATATAAGCCTTTCCCTTGGGAATTCGCGCGTCACCATACGCTCTTTATTGGCGCGAATATCGTCTTTGGTTAAAATCGGCACACGCTGCAAATCGGCAAGCGTCGCAATACTGTTCGATGCAATTCCAGCTTGAACGAAACAATCATTGTAATACTCCGTCTTTTCAATAGCATGCTGGACGATCAAACGTAACCTTTGCAGTTGTTCCTCGCGCACTCTTTCGATCGGCCAATGTTGCATTCGCTCGATGATTGACAAATGCTGCAGATACTGGGATTTTTCTTTTGCTGCCCAGAGAGGAGCAATGATTATTTTTATAAATCTGCTTATTATGCCCACAAGCCCCCCTTTATTGACATGGTTACTAATAAACGAACACACTTTACGTTTAGTTCAAATACAACTCAAAAAATCTATATAATATTCATTACAAATCACAGATTCTGCAACACATTAATCAAGCATTATTAATCAGAGAGGCACATTAAAATCATAAAAATATCAACTCAATAAAAAATTGCTATTTTTTCAAAAAAGATCGCATCAGCATCGCACATGTTTCAATCCTAAAAGGGAACAACAAAAAAGATAACAAAAAATACGACATAGCTATTTTATATTTTTTTAAATCATAAAAGTAATGACCAGTAGTTTTAAATGTATCAGAAAAAAATAATATATAAGTAGAAAAATTTATATTTACAGCCACATTTACTTCAATAGTATTTTTTACAAACACACTATACGCACCAACAATCATTTTATTAAATTTTTTACTAAGGCTTCCAGGCGTAATTCTATAATAAACAAGCTTTTCTTCTAAATAAATAAATTTATATTTACTAGCAATCCTTATCCATAAATCATAATCTTCAGAAACTATCAATGATTCATCAAAATATCCGCACTCAAAAAAGCATTCTCTTTTAATCAACACAGAAGAAAGACACACAAAATTTCTAACTAATATTTTATTCAGAATATAACCAGAGTAACATTCTTTTTTTTCAAAAATAATCCTATTATTATTTATAATATATCTTCCAGTATAAGAAACTCCATATTCTTGATTTTTTTCCATAAAACAAACTTGCTTGCTAATCTTATCAAAATCCCACAAGTCATCGGCATCCAAAAAAGCTATATAATGTCCACTCGATGCGTTAATCCCTATATTTCTAGCAAAAGAAACACCAGAATTTTTTATTTTAATAATATTTACCAATCCATCAAAATTAACCTTAACTTTATCATATGAATCATCAGTAGAACCGTCATCAATAATTATAATTTCTAAATTTGTATAATCTTGATTTATCACGGAATCGATTGTAGTTACAATATATTCGCTAGAATTATACATAGGAATGATAACAGAGACTTTTTTTTCCAAAATATCACCACACAAAAAGTCGAAATATTCATTATAAAGGAGTACGATAATCGCCAAAAATTAAAAATTTGGTATTTTTGGGGATAAAAGACCAACAAATCACAGTTCATTAGAAGCGTTTGCTTTCTTTCCCCTCGCATATCTTAAGAATCTAAACATCTTCACCCGAACTGCATGTATCAACCAACCAAAAAATGGCAAAGGGTCATCAGGCGCATAAAGACTGTAGGCAGTTGGTCGCGGCAGCGGCCGCAACAACTCTCTCCACCATTTTGCCTTACCTTCGCGCACCAAGTGCCGAATAGCATCGATTTCATACTGCAAGTTCAAATACGAGCCGGTGGAACTAGAGGAAGACGCAAAACAGTACTGACCAATGGCCATTAAATAGACATCCAAAACGAGATTCACGCCAGCAATCTCAGCCAACGCACTAATTGCCTCCGGCCGAAAATTTGTTTCAATATAATAGAGAGCGCCAGTAACCTGATGTTGCTTAGCTTCGACACCAAGAAATCCACCAACCTGATAAAGTTGACACAATTTAATTGACTTTGCCTCCATTTCTTCATTTTTTTCAATAATCCCGGAGGACATAAACCCAAATCCTGGTGGAACCTGTCGAAGTTTCCGACCACTTACAAAAGAACGGACCCTGCCTTGAACGTCGCAACTTGCCATGAAGATTAAGACGTTTTCATCGGAACCAGGAATATACTCTTGAACAAGCAGCTCAGTATCTTTGTCTTGAAAAAAACGAACAATTTTTTCAGCAAAAGCATCTTTTGCATGAAAAATGAGTACTTTTTCTTTAAAACTGCCCACAGTGTGTCGTGCATGTGGTTTTACAATAATCGGGAATTGAAGGCGTTCGCTGACCCTTTCCACGTCATCTGAATTTCTTAAAACTATAGATTGCGGCACGCTAAAACCAGCTTCAATGGCTAATGGCAATTGATTTTCTTTCTCAAGATAGGAAACTGCATGGTCAGAAGGTACAATAGTGAAATGTTTTTCAAGAAATGATTTTATGGAATGCAATCTAAAAATATCGTTCTCAGAAAGAATCATCAAAACAGGTTTACACTTTTGCCATCCTATCTTGGCAAGAATGCGAGAAATCCGTTCGATCAACTCTTCATCTGAAAGATCATTCGTAAAAAGTTCTATATTTTTCGCGTACCTGGATATTCCAGTATATGTCATCGGCCCTTTTGCCAAAATAAATACAGGAATACCATTACGGCCAAGAGCTCGCAAAGCGCTTAACATTGTTGAACCATCGTGACGAATCGTCGAGATTATCACCACAGGGACAATGGGGAATGACCCATGCGCAAAGTTAACGCTGTTGCGAAATTTCTGAAATTTTTTTCCCAAAATACTGCCATGAACAACTGAACCAAGTATTCTGAATCCCACCTTAAGATGGGTGCGCAAGGAGGCTATTCGTTTAGGCGCAACCAAACTGAAGCAATAAGCATAGCCATAAGTATTTGCTGAAGCCATTGCATATTGCAACAACGCAGTAGCAATTCCCTGACCGCGCGCCCCACGTACCGTGTAGAGTTGACTGACCGCAACCGTCTTACAACGACGCTTTTCAACAGAAAGTATTCTTGGATAGTACCATTCAGGAAGCCAAACTGCGCCTAACAGTTGGCTAGTTTTTCTGTCTCTAGCGACAAAACAAGGAACAGCACGATCAAATCGAGCAGAAATTTCATGCCGCAACACTTGTTCAGGGGGGGCCGGTGTCGGGAAGCCAAGGTCATCGGGAAAGGTCGCAACAATATCTTGCATATCACGAGTTGCATTTGCATTTTCAATGTAAAACGGCTGCTCATCATGCAACTGATCAAAATCGATGATTTTTGACATTAATTTAACATCATATTCAAGCAAAACACTTTCAGTCCGCCTGAAAACTTCATCCACCCTACGGCGAAATTCCCAAGAATAATTACGATATTTTCCGTATACATTCATCTGTGAATCCAAAATGTATCTCTATATTTAGAAAATAATAACAACTATTAATCAAAAAAAAGGCGAATACGACATAAAATTTTATTTTTAATCGCTCTTGAAAGCGAAAATTGCCATAATGCCAAAGCATACAATACGGATGATACAATCGCCTGTACCATCAAACAAATATAACTTTTCCAATCTAAGACTGTTGTTAAAATCCACAAGGAAATGATCAAAACCAGCAAAGCCGGACAGACACGGACAAAGGTCTTATTGAAATAGGTAATCAATGATATCTGCATTACAGCACAAGTCATGTAGATGGTTATTAAATTAGCCAACACTGTAGCCAGTGTAGTTCCGGCGGCAACTCCCGCAACCCCCCACAAATAGCCGCCGCATATCCCAGCAGGAATGCTAATAATAGAAAATATCAACCACATCAAAGCCCCCCCACCATGTTTCCCCAAAGCAGTCAGCATACTAAAGGCGTTGGCGGCCAAGGAATCGGCAACTAGCCCTACCAATAGAGTGTACAGCACCACGCGACCGGCAACCGCGTATTCTCGACCGATCCATAGCTCCAGAAAAGTCTCGCCACAGAAAAAGACTATCACCGGCAGGGCCAGAGAGACTACCTGCAAGGCTAAAGTGGTGTTCAACCATGATGTTTTCAACCCATAATGATCGCCCTTACCAACCGCTTCGCCAAAATAAGGCGCCAACGGGGAACCGATTGCCCGAGACATACCCTTGGCGTAATCGACCAAACGGTTGGGCATTGCAAAATAGACAATATGCCCCAGGCCTAAAACGTGACCAATGATCAATGGAACGGTCTGATTTTGCAAGCGTGAGGCGACGAGCATTGTCGCACTTTTTGCGCCAAAGGTGAGCAACTCTTTAACCTTGCTTTTGGTAACAGCGGCAAAAGCCACACGTGGAATACTCCTGTCCAAATACGTGCCGCCGGCAACAAGGACAAACTGAATCGCTGTAAAGATCAAAGTTAACGACGCCATTATTATCAGGCCGCTGTCCTGGTGGCGCAGCAGCAAATAATAAGAGACGACTGCCCTAGTAATCGACAACACAATTCTGACGCTGTTAAGCAAATAATGTCGTTGCAACCCTAAAAGGGTGGCAGTAAACACCTGCAGAGGGAATAGAATCGCGGCATTTATACCCAACAAAATGAAGACGGTACTGAGATTGGATATATTTTCAGTTTCATGACCAGTGATCAACTCTGGAGAAAAGCTAAAAACAAAAAAAAGTCCAACGGCAAGTATCCCGATAATGACAAAAAAGGCACAAGCAGTGCTAATCGTCTGCTGAAGGTCCTCCCAATCCCGCTTGCCGTCGGCAACGGACACAAACCGAATCAAAGAACCGCCAATGCCGAGATCGAGCATTCCCATGTACCCAACGACACTCATGACCAGTTCCCATAAACCATAATCGCGGTTGCCCAAAACCTTGATGTACACAGGGCTCATAACAAACGCTATTATTACGCTGACAACATAAAGCGTGGTGCCAGAGATGGAATTCAACAAAAGTTTTTTACTCACTCCGACTCCTGCATACCCTCAATAAATTGAATCAGTTTTTTTGCTGAGCTTGCGACATTGTAACGCTCGCGAGCAATAGGAATAAAGTCACGAAAAATTTCGACCGGATTGTTATGTAGACAGGCCCCCATACGATCCACGAGGCTATCCACGTCCTCAGACATAAAAACTACCGCCGGCGTATCGGATACAGTCTCCCTGAGCCCCAAGCAATCAGAAGAGATCAGGACCGTCCCCATACAGAGCGCTTCCATCGCGAGAAGACCACTTGCCTCCCAGCGTGAGGGCATTATAATGGCATCAACTTGTGTAAACAGATGATGCACCTGAGGTTGAAATGGGAGGAAATGGAAGTAGGCTTCCAGCCCCATCCTCTTTATTTGAGCTTGATACTCAAGAAAGTAGTCGCCAGAGCCGACAGCCACGACTGCAAAATGGCGATCCTGCTCCAATTGCAGGAGATCATGAACAGCTTGAATTAACAGATCGAATCCTTTTTGCGGCATGAACCTTCCAAAAAAACCATATAAAAACATGCTTTCATCTGCGCATATCCTTGCTCGTAAATTCGCCAAATCACCCGGTGGCGTTTGCATAATCTCGGGAAGTTTAATGCCATTGGGTATCACTATAGCCCGGGGTCCGTTTTGCTCCAATACAGGAAATTGTTCATAGAGATGGGTTAAAATATCATTACTGACAGCATACAAAACCGTTACCCTAGAAAGAACTGCAAGCAATGCCCTTCTCTTAAAATAACAGAAATGACCGGTTAAGTATTTTGATTCTACGATGCCATGCACGGTCAATATATGGGGTAAATCAAAAAAAATATTCGCAACATACGCCGCAAAAGCCGAAATAAATCCTTGACTGAGTACAAGATCGTATTTTTCCCTATGCAATTCCCTGCATATTTTAAGCGTAAAAATACCAATGCTAGAAGCATGAACAATGCACAAATCTGCGCCATATTCTTCAGCGTCTTTTTCAAGAGCCTCATCTTCGTGCGTTGATGCAGCAACTAGCGTAAAATTGTATTTTTTTGCAAACGGAAGAAACATATACCGCATATAAGTTCTGATACCACCCAAAGGCCAGCGTGCAACAATCAATATACGTTTTGCCATGATGCAACCTTCAGCGAGAAACAATTAAATATTATAATAAAAAATGGCTCCTTTTCATTGAATGCAGACTTGAGATTCAGGATCAATTCCACACCAAATGACAAGGAGCCCAAAATCGGCGTCCCCATTCAAAGCGCTACTGATCTGATGGCATTACTGAATCCCAAAAGAATCGATGATTGCTCTCCAAGAATCAGCAAATTTATCCATAGAAAAATCTCTCACCCTACTTCTCCCTCTTTCTTTATAATGTTTCCTTAATTTTTCATCGCTTAATAATTGTACTATTGAATTAGCCATCATTATTTCTTGCTTCGTTAAAGGATCATTATTTTTTTTGTATTCCCCATCGAGCTCAGGCAACAACACACCATACTCAGCAAATGTTATAGAATCGATTAACTCATCAACATTTATATTTGGGCCAAGCAATTCCCTGGGACCACTTTTGCAATCAACGGAAATAACAGGCAAGTCACAAGCCATAGCCTCAAGAATTACATTAGGAAATCCTTCCCATAGCGATGAAAGAACAAATAAATCGGATTTTCTCAAAAATTTATAAGGATTTTCTTGAAAACCAACAAATTGTACATTATCATTTAATTGCAACCCGGTCGTAATTTTTTTCAAATATCCAAGCTCTGCACCAGACCCAACTATAACCAATTTTGCTTCTGGGATAATTTGCACAACATTTGAAAATGATCTAATAAGTTGCCAATGTAATTTTTCTCGACTGAGCCTCCCTATTGTTATAACAATAGGGCCACTCAAATTTACACCTATCGGCACATCGTCCCTGGAAAGTTTTTCTATACCAGAGCAATCGCATCCATTATATAAAACCACTATTTTTTCATGTTTAACATTAAAATTTTTAATTAAATCTTTCGCAATAGCATGAGATACAGCAACTACTTTATCTGACTTGTTATAAAAATACCCCATAAAAAATTTTATCACACTTCCAAAAATCCCTGTATACTTAAAACCAGCAGATTTATACTCTCTCACACTAATAACACTTAAACATTTCCCAGATAAAATATTTATTATATTAGGATGCTCTTTAAAACTGATGCATATATCAATATCATTTTCCACTTTACATTTTCTCAGCCTAATAATACCAGTCAAGATGGCAAGAAATTCCTGTAAAAAGCTTTTGAATGGAAAAATTGGTAGCTTCAGAGTCAAAATGCGAGAATTGATATCATACGAAATTTCACTTGAATCGTATAAGATGATATTTTTTTCGTACTGGATTAGCGATTTATCGATGTTAACCACTGTGCGCTCAACACCACCTTGCTTTAACGCCTCGGTCAGGATACCAATTCTCACGATATTTTGCCATATTACAAGAATATTATCGGAATAACTTCGTCCCCGTGATCTCTACGCCGTAACCTGAAAAACATATGATCGATGCAACATAAAAAAAATCTCGAATCGAATAGCGATTATTGAATTCTCATATTAACATCCTTTTTATTCAACGAATATAATGCACCGGACCAAGCAGCTAGCCACAACCACAAAGGACGGTAAAAATTGTGCCCAGCCAAACCCAACAACAGCAACGCTAACAAACTGGCAATTATCGCTTCGCTGAGCACATAGCGGTAATCACGCTCCCTCCCTTCGAGAGAAGCCTTTTTTCTAACGATCAGAGCACATCTCCATATAGAAAAAACCATTCCCACAAAAAGGGCAGTGCCGATGACCCCGAATTCCGCAATTACCTGTCCATACAGGTTATGCGATTGAGTAGGAGATTCAGCGCCTGGCTCGTCTATTCCATTGGCCATTCTATAACCAATAAAGTTGGCGCCCCCAGCACCGACGCCAGTGAACGGCTCACGTTTAAACATCTCCCAGCTGACCTTCAATCCAGCCAACCTTCCCCGCGCTGATGAATAAGCGTTCCTTGGGCCAGATTCGTCATCCCATAGAGTCATAATGCGCCCCTGCTTTTCCGCGGGCATGACCAGCCAAATCGCACCAAGAGAAAAAATTATCACGAGGAGCATTAAAATTTTACTTATTCTTTTTTGATTAAAACCAAAAAGCAACAGTAAAAACACGAAAGCAACGGAAGCCGATCTCGATCCGGTCAATACAATACAAAGCAACGCAAGAGCAACATAACATAAATAAAATTTCCGCATTATGGGGATAATTTCAGTCCGAAACAATGCATACGCAAAAGGCAGAGAAAGCACCACACTAGCGCCAAACGCGTTGGGATCATTGTAGGTTGCATCGGCCCCCATCATCCTTGAAATTCCCATTCGATAAAGATGACGCCCATTAGAATACTGCCAAATTGAATGCAACATATAAAACATCATAGAGATCACAAACGCCTTAACCAGCAATTTGAGATATCTTTCATCGTCGGAGATGGCAAGCATTAGCATGTAAAGGATGACCATTTTTCCGTAATCAATCCCTTGATCTAAAGCAAATCCTGGCTTGAATGCAAATGGCGCTAATAAAAAATGAATTGCCAACAAACTATAAACCCACTTATTTACAGGCGAATAAGATATTTTTATTTTTCCATTCAAAAAAGCCATGAAAATCATAATAACGGCATAATAACGCTCTATAGATATACCATTGAAATAGCTAACAGATTCCCAAGGCCTTTCTATAAATATAAATATATAAAAACAAACCATATATACAAAGAGCGAATACCCGCTTTTATCACTAGATATCTCACTAGGAATGACACCATTTTTCATTATCACGGAAAATTCACTTTTAATCTGTTATATTTTTTACATGCTTCGCTGGATTACCAGCAACAATTTCATAATCATTTGTTGACAAAACAACAACACTTCCAGAAGCTACAACATTTTGCTTGCCAATATTTGCCATAACAACAGCATTATTTCCAATCCAACAGTTTTTTCCTATAAAAATTTTTGTAAATACACCGGGCTGCTGCTGAACTGGCCTACCTATTTCCCTATATCCATGCTGACTCTTGCCACTTAGAATGGATACATGGCTCCCTATTGTCGCATGATCCCCAATTTTTGCCATTCCAATAATCGTATAGGCTCCGATGTAGCATTTATCACCAAGCTCCGCTTCAGGATGAGAAAAAAAAGAACCAAAACCTATATAACTATCAGAGGAGCAGCGCTTAAGCGTCATACAATAATAGGAAACACGAAAATAGCTCCCTATTTTCCCTGGGATAAGGGCCATCAGCTGAGCTGATCCCGCAAAAAAATCTCGAGACCGAGTAATTTTATAAAGAAAAGACATGGGAAATGTAACAATAAAACAAAATAAAAATATTATTTTTTTTAAAAATCGCTTCACGCCACCTTTCTCCCTTTACCAATACTAAAATTCCCTTCCACCTCTTTAAAAAGAGGCCGGCACAACATCTTCCTGAGGTTATGAAAAATAACTCCAATCAACGGAATATCTTGTGGCACATGCTTGGCAAGCAACCTATATATTCCAAAAAATATTATTTTTTTAAGGCTCCTCGTCATTTGGTGTGGATTTGATGTATAAAACGATCAAATCCACACCAAATGACGAGGGGAACCATGAATATCAAAGATATCATTACGTTAGGCCTTGGACTGCAGGCTCCATGGGAAATCACGGGGCAACTGCTCGACACCGACAAGAGTCCCCATGAGCTTCGCCTCACGATTCAGGCCCAGC
>JAQUEZ010000176.1 GCA_028684915.1 Desulfobulbus sp. | reverse complement strand
GGCACCGTGGGAGGCGTGGCGGTCAAGGCCCTGGTGGAACAGACCATTACCTTCAAACTGGAGTAGAGCTATGCAATCTCGCCTTGTTGTTCTGGGATGTGGTGTGCTGTTGACCCTGCTGATGGTAGTTGCCCCCTGCAAAGCCGAGGATCTCCCGACCCCGGTGCGGCTGGTTCTGGCCAAGGCCGCACCAATGATGTCGGTCAAAGAGTATGGCAAGGCTGCCGCTGTCCTTGAGCCGGCCCTGGCCAAAAGCGAAACCCGCCATGCGGAACTGGCCTTTGCCCTGGGCAATTGCCGCCTCCTGCGGGGAGATCGCGCTGGAGCCATCAAGGCCTATATCGAAGCGGTGGAACTGGATCCGAACCATGCCCATGCCTGGCTCAATTTGGCCAAGGCCCAGTACGAGGCCAAAGCATACAAGGAGGCAGGTCGTTGCTTTGCCAAAGGCTACGGGGCGGAGCAACCCAAAAAGGCTGACAATCTCTATTTCAGTGCCTCCGCCTACCTCATGGCCGGTGCGCACCGGGAGGCGATCAGCTCTTTTGAACGGCTGTTTGCCGCCAGCAAGTCGATAAAGCCGGAGTGGCGGGAACAGTATATCCATGCCCTCGTCGACGGGGGGCAGAGTAAACGGGCCGTGCCCCTGATACGCGACCTTATTGCCCATTCCACTGGGGTACAACAGTCCCGGTGGCAGGAGGTCCTTTTGTCTCAGTATGTACGGCTGAACATGCATAGCGAAGGCGCGGCTTTTGCTCGGCAACTGATCGACCAGCAACCGGACCAAGCTCGCTGGTGGAAGGCGCTTGCCCACATTCAACTCGCCGCCAACGACTACGAAGACGCCCTCAGCGCCCTGATTGCCTACAGCATGCTCAAACCTTTGAGCTTGCAGGAAAACCAATTGCTTGCCGATCTTTACCTGCAGACCGGGATTCCGGCCAAGGCTGTGCCCTTCTTCAGCCGGCAACTGCAAGCCAAAAGCGACAGCCGGACCGCCCAACGGCTTGCCATGGCTTACCAGCGGATGGACCAACCGGCCAAGGCCCTGGAAATTCTGCATCGCTACCGCAATCTGGAGGTCGACCCTCGCCTGCTGATGCTGCAGGGCGAGATCTGCTACAGCCTCCAACGCTACGTTGATGCGGCCACCAGTTATCGACGCGCCGCCGGATTGAAAGGAGGGCATCAGGGGCAATCTTGGCTCATGGCCGGATATGCAGCCATGCAGGCCCAGGATTTTGAAGCCAGCCGTCAGGCCTTGTCCAAGGCGGTACAATTCGATCGGGAAAAGAAAGCGGCAACTCTGGCCCTCTCCCAGGTCAAACAACAGATGGTGCAGTGAGAAAGGACGACATTTTGCAAGATGGCTGAAATGACACAATGGATTTCGATTTTTGCCATGGTGGTTACAACCCTGCGACAAGATTCGAACAATACTCATCTTAACCTCTCCAAGGAGAACACCGTGAACCCCATGCAGCGTAACACCATTTATCCCACCTTGCTTTCCTGCGTCGTCCTGCTTTTAGCGGTGGCACCGGTTGGGGCTGAAAGCAGGGAGGAAATCCTCTCGCCGGCCGCGGATAAGCAGGTTGTCCACAAAGCGGAAGAGATGGTCGTTACAGCCTCAAGGAGTGAAACGGCTTTGGGCGAGACAACCAAGAGTATTGATATTGTCGATGCCGCTGACCGAGACGAGTTGCAGCAGTATTATCTCCCTAAATTGCTCAATAATGAGCCGGGTGTATTTTTGAAATGCACCGGCGGGCTGGGGCAGTGGTCCAATATCAGTATCCGCGGCGCCGGATCCCAGTATACCCAGTATCAGTACAATGGTATCCCGTTGCGTGATGCCGCCGACACCCAGACCACCTTTCAGTATTTCATCGAAGACATGTTTACCGGTTCCAATTTTGATCGGGCGGAAATCCTTAAGGGTACCAACAGTACTTTGTATGGTTCCCAGGCCATGGGCGGGGTCATTAATATCATCCCCAAAAAATGGCAGTCAGGGTTGTCGGCGGATTGGCGCAACGAATTCGGTCCAAACAACACCTATGTCGGTAATGCCCGCGTGTCCTATGGCCAGGAAAAATACTATTTCGATTTCAATCCGATGTATATCAACACCGATGGAGAGGATTACGGGGGGGCCAACAGTTACAACTACGACAATACCGGCGGCGCCGTGGGGGCAGGGGTTAAGTTTACCGACAGTACTGCCCTCGAATTCAGCGGCATCTTTTCGGATTCGGATTTAACCCTAGGCACGACCCCATCACTGGATTCTAACGGTAACCTGATCAAGAATCAGGCCTATGCCGACGAACACCGGGAAAGTTCACTCTCCCAGGTCGGCCTCAACTGGTCGCAAACGCTGAGTGCGGACTGGGATTATACCCTTAAAGGGGCGTACACTTCCACCGAGCGGCATTATTTTTGGTCGAATACCTCCGGGGATCAATCCAACTATGATGGCGAAAACTGGTATTTGGAGATGCAACACAACCTCCACCTCACCGATTGGCTCACCCTGAATGTCGGTGCCGATTACGAGGATTCAACGTATGAAGGTCAGGAACCGAAAAATAAATATGGCAACGATTATTCTCCTGTGAGTTTTCATGAATCCTGGGGCAACAAGGATCTGTTCACCCAGGCTCAGTTTGTGTTTCTTGATCGGAGTCTTTTTGTCAACGTCGGAGGTCGCTACAATGACCATGACGAATTCGACAGCGAGGCGGTGTGGGAGACTTCGGCTGCCTACATTTTCAAGGCGACCAACACCAAGGTGCATGCCCATGTCGGGACCGGGTATCGTACGCCGGGCCTCTATGAGATTTACGGCGGTTACCTTTCCGGTGGATCCCTAGTGACCGTGGGAAATCCAGACTTACAGCCCGAGGAAAGTATTGGTTATGAGGTGGGAGTGGATCAGAGTTTCTTTGATGGTAAGCTGAATATGGGGGCAACCTATTTTGAAACCCATTTTGACGATATGATCATTTTTGACAGTCTGGCCTATCGCTACGAGAATGCTTCCAAGGGAGAAAATTCAGGGGTGGAAACCTATATCCGGGTTCGTCCCTGGGACAAGGTGCGCTTCGATCTGGCCTATACCTACATTGATTCGCGCTATAAGGCGGATACAAGTGCAGCCGATTGGACGCGTAAGGAATACCTCCCAAGGAATAAGGTGAATTTAGTTACCACCGTATACCCCACCGAAAAGCTAACCCTGGCCATGGATATCAACTGGCAGGATGAAAAAATCGTTCCCCTTTACGATGCCAGTTATAACAAGGTCCGCTGGCAGGAGGATGCGGTGATCGTGGTCAACCTGTCGGCCACCTATAAGGCATTGAAGAATATGGATATTTTCGCCCGAATCGATAACCTCTTTGACAAGGATTATACCGAATCCGGTTACTGCATGCCTGGTCAGACTATCTTCGGCGGCATAAAGTTTCATTACTGACGAGATTCCTCACCGTTGGTTGAAATGACACCGTGATTGCGGCTACTCTTTGAAGTGGCAATATCGGCCCGATGTCCTTCCGAGCGAATGTGTGGAATCTCGATGTGTTATGTGATTTTGTTGTGACCTGTGGATGATGCGTCCACGAGTAGGCACATTGATTAAAAAACCAAGGAGAAAAACATCATGCGAGTAGGAGAAGTGCTGAAAAAAGCGATGCTGGTAGCCATGGCCGCCCTGGTTGGACTTTGGTTCCAGGCTTCAGATGCAAAGGCCGGTGAGCACGGCAAAAAGAAGGAGTCCAAAACGGCCATTTTGCTGGTTACTTTCGGCACCAGCGTGCCTCGAGCCAAGGCCTCGTTTGATAATATCGACAAACTGGTCAAGGTGGCCTTCCCGGGAGTTGATGTGCGTTGGGCTTATACCTCCAAGATCATTCGCCATAAATTGGCCAAACAGGGAACCCAGATCGATTCTCCGGAAATGGCCCTGTCCCGGCTCATGGATGAGGGGTACACCAAGGTCGCGGTGCAGTCTTTGCACATGATTCCCGGTGCGGAGTTTAATGAGATCAATACCAATGCCCACTTATTCGCGCAGATGGTAGACGGTTTTGATAATCTGCAGGTTTCCATGCCGCTCTTGATCAGCGATGACACCATGGAAGAGGCGCTCAAGATCGTCAAAAATCAGGTTATCCCCAAAGAGCGTAAAGCCGATGAAGCGGTGGTGCTTATGGGGCATGGCACCCATCATCCAAGCGACGCCATTTACAGTGCTCTGATGTATAAGGCCCAGAAAATGGACCCTAACTTTTATGTCGGCACCGTGGAAGGGCATCCCACCTTTGAGGAGATCCGGGATGCGTTGGTTGCGAAAAAAATCAAAAAGGCCTATCTCATTCCTTTTATGACCGTTGCTGGCGATCATGCCATGAATGACATGGCCGGTGATGAGCCGGATTCCTGGAAGAGTCAACTGGATGCGGTCGGCATCAAAGCCGTGCCGGTGATGAAAGGCCTTGGCGAGGTGGATGCCATCGACGCCATGTGGATCGAGCAACTGAAGGTGGCCATGGCGCACCTCTAATCAATCATCGGTTTGTCAAAAGTAAAAAAAGCCCCGGAGCAATCCAGGGCTTTTTTTGTGGGGCGCGGAGAGTTACCAGCCAATGAGCAGTGAGCTTTGTTTGGGAAACAGCTTTTTAATCAAAATCGCAAGGGCGTAGGAGCCGATTATGACCAGAGCGGTGATCACCGGCAGGAGCCACAGACCACCGGTAAAGGGAAACCAGGATTTAATCTGGAACAGCCCTTTGACCACCCAGCCATGGATGAAAAAGATGGCAAAGCTGGAGGCCGCAAGGGCGGAAAGAACGTTGTTTTCACTCTTTTCGTAGCGATGCAGCAGTACCATACCCAGTAGACAGAGCAGGAGTTTTTGAATGATGTTGATGTCAAAGGCATGGAGCAAGAACAGCGGCTTATGATAGCTGCCTGCTCCAGGATAATAGCTGCTTTGGATCATGGAGAGCGCAAGGACCCCGAGGGCGAGCAACCAGATTTTGTTGTCAAAATGCTCGTAGATCCAATCTTTGTCGATGGAGCAGAGAATGCCGAACAGATAGACTGGGCTGAAGAAGAGCACCGATTGAAGCACCAGAATATTGTTTACCGGTCGCTGCGCAAGGGCCGAGCAGAGCAACATGCCGAGGGTCACGATGACCTGAGTGCGCCTCTCCAGCTTGATAAAGGAGATAAAGATCGGCGAGAGCAGGAACATGGTCATGATGAATGGAATATACCAGTAAGCGAGAAAATGGCCGCCGGTGATCAGGCTGAGAAAAATTGGCTGGAGCCATTGATCCCAGAACGACAGACCAGGGCCGACAAAATGTGCTGGAAGGGGAATGCCGGTGGAGAAGGTGAGGGTAAGCGCAAGGGCAGACCAAAACAGGTAAGGGACAAAAACCCGCTGCAATTTTTTGCTCATGAAACGGCTGTATTTGAACCGGGGGTAAAAGACCTGGTGGAATAAAAATCCGGAGATGAAGACAAAGAGCGAAGTCCCGCCGGTGATGATGTTGGCCAAAACCCGTTCTGGAAAAGAGCTGAAGTGCCAGCCACTAAGGCCGTAACAGTGACCGATAACGATGAGCACTATGGCAATGCCACGATAGTATTCAAATGATTTGAGAAACATATTTCGTTGAGAAGAGTAGGAAGATGGGGGATGGGTAAAAGCTCGAGAAGGGCTTGAAAGGGAGCGCAGGAAAAAAAGGTTGTCGCGTTCGTGCAAAAAAAAAAAGAATAAGGTGCCAGGGCTTTTAATTTACTGATTTTCCGATAGACTACTGTCGTTTTTTTGCATTTTCACAAGGCCCTCAATGCGAAAGCGCAACACGTAGCTCTAAGAGTGACGACGAACCGCTAATATAACCTGTTCATTAGGGATTTGCCGGTAATAAAATTTGCAACACAATTTTGCCGATAAATTGGTTGGCAGGAAAGTATATACTCGGAATAAAGACAGTGTTAAGGGGTGGTCTGCACCATGACCAAGAGCCTTGTCGAGTGAAAGCCTTGCAGGGAGGTTGGGCAATCAGGTAGCTTTATGTATCTTTGCAAGTAAGATGGCGTCGTAAAAACTTCGATCGACTGCGTCGGAGCATTTTTCCCGACGCTCGACATACCTTATGTATGCCGTCGAGCCGGTAAAAACACACTGTTCCTTGTCTATCTGTGTTTTTACCTCGCCATCTTTTAGCGTGTGATGGACTTATTACGAGTCCATCAAGGACAAAACAGGAGAACAATCTATGTTTACCCTTTCGGATGTACTCAATATTGCGGTGCAGATAGAGAAAAATGGTGAGGATACCTATCGTCGGGTCGCCAGCCAGGTAAAAGATCTCGAACTCGTTCAGATGTTTCAATGGATGGCTGATGAAGAGAAACGTCACGGTGAATTGTTTGCAGCCATCATTGGTGATCGGCAATTGAGCGCAGAGCAGGCAGAACTCGAGGCCATGGGGCGCTCATTGCTACAAGACATCGTCCGCAGTCAAACCTTTTCCCTGGAGGAGGAGCAACTGGCTCGAATCACGAGCCTGGAAGATTTGCTGACCCAATCCATAGAGTTTGAAAACGACACCATTGATTTTTACGAGTTCCTCCTGGGGTTCCTCGATGATCCTGAAGCCGTTAAACAGCTCGGCAGTATTATCGGGCAGGAACGGGGCCATGTGAAACAACTTGAAGAAATGCAGGCCAATAGCAAATCCCTTGCCTCCTACGAGATCGAACTGTAGCAAAAAGGAAAGAAAACCAGATGGATGCCGTGAGCCCGGGGGGAATCTTGGCAATACCTAAAGGCTCGGATTGACAAGCCTTATATTGAGTGCCCCTGGAAACGGAGTTGTTGCCACGATTTTGGCCCAGGACCCTATTCTATCGGTTGAGCGACATGGTCACGGTCATAATTTGGTTGCCGGTGTCGAACAGGCCAACGACAACAGCGTTAGGGCATTCTTCTAATATTTTCAACGCATTCGACAGCGTATTATAACAGACGGCATGCTGCGGTGTACTTGTCCAAACTTTTTTAACGATCCCTTCTTCGGGCAAATCCGTCAACTCAGCCAAAAATTCATCAGATTCTTTGAGGTGAATTGCATAGCCAAGAAAGGCTGTGCCGTCAGGGAACCCTAGGGTTCGTCTCAGCTCTTCCACAGAGGGCTTTCCTTGGCTCGTCTCCTTTGCAGCTCTTTTCTTTTTCGACCTGTTCAGCTTAATTTTACCCATGCAATCCCTTTTATAATTATGTTCATTTCCAGTCAATTCTCCTGTCACGGCACGGTTCATTTTCCGGAAAACCTACATTTGAATATTTTTTTTCCCCATCTTTATTTATCCAGCTATAGACAGGGCCTTTTGGTCTTTGGCTAGGTTTATCGCGAGAGTTTTGTGAAAACTTATGCGTGATTTGATTGATTTCTTTAAAAAATTTATCAGAATTTAGAAAATTAGCGCCCGAAAAACAGTACAATGAAAGAACTATTATATTAATAATAACAGTTATGTAAAATGTTGCTAGAAATGATTTTTTTCTTGATTTGTGATGGAGTGCCCTTTGTGCAATGAGAGCACCTGGCCATCCTCCAATTAAACTGAAAAAATGGAGATCCTTTTCCGGCGTTCTCCGTTGGTCATTTTGGGCTTTAATTTTATCATGCCGATAAAGTGAAAAAGTTATGAGGCTTACTGCTAAGTACAAAATCAAGACAATGGGATCTAATTTTTTTAGAAAAACTAGAGTGCCAATACCAATAAAAAAAGCGATGGATACACCCGAGAAAAAAACATCAAAAAAAATATCCCGTTGCCTCGGATCACGCTCCCCACGAAATAAAATCCTCTCCGCTCTTTGTTTTCCTTCTGGGTTGGTAGCTATTTCAAAAGATACTTCTTCTCCGATTGTTGGTCTTCTGGACTGGTTGAGTAAAAAATTCTCATGAAAAAAAATATCTGCCATTCCCTTGGTTGGCTTAATGAAACCGAATCCTTTGTCGTTTTTCCACTTGATGACTTTACCTTTTACTCTCATTGATCCACCTGAACTGAACACTCCAGAAGCCCCTGATCCCAAGGCTGCCGCGGAGGGAAAAAATTTGCTGTAGTTGAAGTTACCAGACAGCTTTTGCGGCTGGTGCGGTGAAAAGCGTTTTTACGGAAGAAAACCGCCACCAAGCCCGCCATTGTGTTTCTACACAGGGGTGGATGGTTCTGGTTTTTCGATGGGTTATTTTGCCCTTGCCGTAATCAGAGTGTAAACGCCGAAAACCATTTCTTTTGTTTGGAACTGGTCCATCTTCTCTTCAATATAATTGAAAATTTCTGCAACGGGTTTGGCGCCTACAACAACTGATTTCAAATACATGTAGGCGTTGGCCATGGGATGGTACCACTTTGAATAGAGGGGTATCGAATCAATAACGATCAATTGCCCTCCTGGCTTCAAAATGGATAGAGCCGTGTCCAAGGCTTTTTTATAATCAGGCATTGCAGTCAGCGCGAGACAGAACACAACGGTATCGACTTGTTGTTCTGGGGTATAGTCGTACATATCCATGCATAAAAATTCGACGTTTTCCCATTGATTCATGCCCTTCTTTTTGTTGGCTATTTCGATCATTTGACCTGAAAAATCGATACCTATAAGTCGAGATGGCACCTTGATTTTTTCCAGCAAACTGGGCGCTACCGAAGCGGGCCCGCAGCCCAACTCAACTACGGTCCCGCCTTCCGGGATATCAAGAACATTTGCCACTTCAGAGTAAAGTCTTGAAGCCTGGCCTAGACTCATAAGGAACGCTATAAAGTCGTAGCTCGAGGCTGCAAGATCATATTTTCCTCTATTGGCGATTTGTCTTATATCCATTGGTCCCTTCGCAGATGTTGAAAGTCATTCAAAAGATGATTCGAAATGCACAGTGTATCGAGCGCATTATTTATGAAAAAATGAATTCGTATTCTATCCTTGATTGTTACTCAGCAGTGGTTGGGTCGATTGTCGTTTTAATCTCGGCAACAGAGTTAGCCGGAAACCCGCCCATAGCTGCGTGCTTTCGCACTGAATCTGCATCAGGGGCAATGTATATACAGTAGATCTTATCGGCGGTGACATAGCTTTGAACCCATTGAACTTGAGGCCCTAACTCTCGTAACACGCCACACGATTTCTGTGATATGCTTTGCAATTCCTCTGGTGAGAGATTTCCAGCACCCAATATTTCACGTTCGACCACGAATTTAGGCATTTTTTTCTCCTGTTTTTAAGTTGAGCTAAAGCTGATGGACTCGTAAAAAATCCATCACATTCTAAGAGAGATGGCTAGGTGAAAACACAGATATACAAGGAGTAGCGTTTTCGTAACCGATCACGGGGTGAGCCCTAAAATTATCGGTTACCCCCGAATTTGTAAGCGATTACGGGGTGCCGGAGATGCAAGGCATCTGCCTGTGCAGCGTACACCTGTACGTAAACAGGCCGATAACACCGCAGATTCGGTGCCCCGTGATCGCTTCGCGTTTTCCCCGGCTCGAAGGAATACAGAAGGCATGGCGAGCGTCGGAAAAAATGCTGCCACGCAGGAGATCGAAATTTTTACGACGCCATCAAAGCTGATTTTTCCTTCTAACGCCATTGCCGATTTTCACATTGTTTGTTTACCCGGTCGATGAGATTGCTGAAAGCATGAATTAATAATGCCGGGGAATTCCGACAGAGTGATCAGTGCGGCCGGTTAGTCTCCTTGAGATAACCCGGGGCATCGGGACTTTGCCAAGCCTGACCGTAACGAGTGGGAGCAGGGTAGTATTCGGTAGCGAGCTGCACCTTGCCGGCTACCTCAGGGCCAGCGGTTTCGGCGATGAATGCCAGCATCAAATCAATGCCGGCAGAGACCCCGGCTGAAGTCCAGATGCTGCCGTCCCGAGTGAATCGCGTTTCGCATACCTGCACCTTGCCGTTGCCAAGGGCGCGAAGTCGGTCAAGCGATGCCCAATGAGTGGTGGCTTTTTTGTCGGCAAGCAACCCCGCCCGTTCGAGCAGAAAGACGCCGGTGCATACCGAGAGGATTGCCGAACAGCCGCGGGACTGGGTGTTGATGAAGTTGATCAGCTGTGGATTATCGACCTCAGTGCGGGTTCCCTGGCCTCCCGGAACGATAAGGATGTCGAGCTGGGGACACCGGCTAAATTCGATATGGGGCAATACCTGCAAACCCTTGGCGCAGGTCACCGCTTCATGGCTCTGTGCCACCACTAACCGTTCCTGGGGTCCATTAAAGCGCGAACCCCACATGCCCGCTATTTCCCAGGGGCCGATAAAATCGAGTTCTTCAACGTGGGGAAAAATAACACAACCAAGACGCATGGGGTGCCTCATGTATTGGTTCCGATGAATATATGCCAGCTTTTTAAGTAGTTGGTCACCATACTTCATTTCGATCTCACTGGCCATACCCTCTGTTACCGCAAGAGGATATTTTCAAAGAGCTATCGGCTTCACCCTTGTGGACCGGATGAAAAACCGCTAAGGGGAGGAGATGAACCGGGGGGCTGGTCTGGGAGCATGAAAATAAGTAACCGATCACGGGGGAACCCCAAAGGCACCGTTTATCAATGGACCTGTAAGCGATTGCAGGGTGCCAGAGGTGCAAGGCATCGGCTTGTGCAGCGTACACTCGTACACCTGTACGTCAACAGGCCGATAACACCGCAGATTCGGTGCCCCGTGATCGCTTACGAAAATGAGGAGGGGTGATGGGACATAGCGTTGGCAAAGATATCTACCGGCAGCTGGCAGAACGACTGGATCAGGCACCGATGCGTACCCCCTGGACGGCTGTATTCCAGGAGCTGATCACCGCACTCTACTCGCCTGAGGAAGCCGCGCTGATCATCCAGCTACCGTACCGACCGGCCGCTCTTGAACGTATCGGCCAACTCACAGGTATAGGCTTAACGGAGCTCCAGCGTCAGCTTGAATCGCTCTGCGGCAAAGGGTTGGTGATCGATATTTGGGATGGCAGTGCATACCGCTACATGGTGAGTCCACTGGTTATCGGTTTTTTCGAATTCACCATGATGCGGGTGGGACAAGATCTACCGATGCGGCGCTGGGCCGAGCTTTTTCAGGGCTATATGTTTGGTGGCCGCGAATTTCTTGAAGCCAACTTCGGCGGTGGTCAGCAGGTATCGGTGATGCGAGCCCTACCCCACGAGGAAACCGTCAACGAGCAGGTGGAGATTCTCGATTACGAGCGGGCCGCCGGATTGATTGAAAATCACAGCGTGTTTTCTCTGGGGCTCTGCTCCTGTCGTCATGAGAAGCATCATCTGGGGCATCCGCCGTGTCGCGTGCCCATGGAGACCTGTACTTCCATGGGAGCCGGTGCCCAGTTTCTCATCCGCAATGGCCTGGCCCGGGCGATCGACAAACAGCAGATGCGCGACATCCTCGCCCGCTCCCGTGATCTCGGCCTGACCCTATCGGCGGACAATGTTCGTCAGGATGCGGGCTTTATCTGCCACTGTTGCGGTTGCTGTTGCAACCTGCTCCTCGGTATCCGCGAGACCGGTTATACCGGCATCCTAGTGACCGCCTCGGTGGTCGCTGAGGTGAATCAGGCCCAATGCATCGGTTGCGGGCTTTGCGTGCACGCCTGTCCTATCGACGCTATTCAATTGGTCTCAGATTTCAGGGTAGGGGAGAGCACTCGGATCAAGCCTAAAGCCAAGGTCAACGATTTTTGTTTGGGTTGCGGTGTCTGCGCCCTTAAATGTCCCACCAGGGCCTTGCAGTTGCACAAACGGACTGAGCGAGTGTACCATCCCGAGGATAGTTTTGAGCGGGTGCTGATGCAATCCCTTGAACGCGGGACCCTGCAAACCTTGCTGTTTGACAACCCTAAAAGCCGGAGCCATCAGTTCATGCGCGGCTTGGTGGGCGGCTTTCTCAAGTTGCCCCTGGTCAAGCAGACCCTAATGAGCGAGACAGTGCGCTCACGATTTCTCTCGGCCCTACGCAAGGCTGCCGAGGTTCAACCCAAGGAGATTCCATGAAGATTCGTACCTTGAACCTGGACTTGCTTGTCAAGGCCGGTTCATTGGTGGACCATGCCTTTTCACCCAGTCGCTCCGAGCTGCGTCTGTTTGACAACCTGCATGCTAATAACCGGCCGCTGCATGAGTGGGTCTGCATCCACCGCAATGCGGTGATCGCCTATAACTGTTTTTCCCGAGCCTATCATGGTAAGGAAGTCTGCGGTCTGCACCTGGCGCCTTTGGCGGTGCAGTCGCAGATG
>JAQUEZ010000504.1 GCA_028684915.1 Desulfobulbus sp. | reverse complement strand
CTTCGGGAGGATGAGCGATCCCCGGTCGTGTTGGGCTCCATCGCCCATCGTCCGGTAGTCAATTTGGCCTTGGTTCGAGAATTTCGATACGAATATGCCGCTGTCAGTCCGCGGGATGGTTGTCTCGGCTTCATGACAACTGAAAAAATGAACACGGAAAATAACATTCCCTGCGACTCTCAAATGCGCGCCATCTTGAATGAGATTGATCCGGCCTGTTTGCGGCCGGCGTTTCGTAATGTTTTCAGGCTGTTGCAGCGTGGAAAGAAGCTGGAATCAATGACGCTGTTGGGCGGCCACTATCTGCTCAGTGGCGACGGCACGGGGTTTTACTCCTCAACCAAGGTGGCTTCACCCTACTGCCTGAAGAAAACGCAGCGCAACGGAGTGGAACTGTATTATCAGCAGATGTATGCCGCTGCCCTGGTGCATCCGGATTGTCGTGAGGTGATCACCTTCTTCCCCGAAATGATTACCCGCCAAGACGGTTCGGATAAAAACGATTGCGAGCGGAACGCGGCCCGTTGCGGTTCCATTGTCAATTTCAACCGGGACGCCTTTGACCGGCTCGGCTTCTTCGAGCTGTGGGTCCAAAAGGCGTTGCGGCAAGAGGGGTTGCTCCATGTTGACGAGACCGGGATCAATGTCGGCGGCAAACGCTGTTGGCTGCATAATGTTTCCAGCCCAAGGTTGAGCCATTTCGCTCCCCATGCCAAACGGGGTGGCGAGGCCATGGAAGCGATCGGCATTCTTCCAGGTTTTCAAGGGATTCTCTGTCACGATCACTGGAAACCCTATTTCCGCTACGGCCGGCTGCACGCCCTGTGCAATGCCCACCATCTCCGCGAACAGGAACGGGCCTGGAGCAAGATGGCCAACTGTGGGCGCAACAGCTCAGTGTATTGCTCAAAGAGGCCAATCAGGCGATTCATGACGCCGACGGCTGTCTTGATGCAGCCACAGCGGAGCAGTACAGGGGGCGGCATCGAAAACTTTTGCAGCAAGCCGAGCTGGAATGTCCGCCACCGGAGCCGCAACCCAAAAACGGAAAACGGGGACGAACGGCCAAATCAAAATCCAGAAACCTACTGGAGCGGTTGCAGACCTTTGAAAACGATGTCCTCCGCTTCCTGGATGATCCACTGGCACCCTTCACCAATAACCAGGCGGAAAACGACCTGCGGATGATCAAGGTGCAGCAGAAGATCTCAGGATGCTTTCGTTCCATGGAGGGTGCGGAAACCTTTTGCCGCATCCGCAGCTACATCACAACCTGTAGAAAACAAGGCGTGACTGCGTCCGAAGCCTTGCGTTTGCCCTTCCAGGGCAAATGGCCAGATTTTATGAATGAGAGCACAAATCCCATTTGTGCTGAATAGTTACAAAAACACTTCCTTGTGACTCGCTCTCACACCCTGGCCGTTTTCGCCGGAATACCCACCCAGCGACCTCCTCGACTATTTTTTGATGGTCACCGCGCTCATCACCAAGCAGACGGTGTGTGAATGCAGCAGGGCAACTCTGGACAGCAGTTCGTAACCGTCGACATCTGGCATCTGCAGATCGACCACGAGCACATCCGCCGTGATGTGCGCCATGATTTCCATGGCCCCTCTGCCTCTCGCTGCGATCAGGATCGTGTAGGGTTCGCTGCGAACAGCCGCTTCAACGAACTCAGCAACAGACTCTCGTCATCGACAAAGAGAACGGTCGGCCGCGACGGGGCGGAGGGATCAGTGCCCACCGGCTTCAATGGGCGAAGGATGCAAGGGAAGGCGGAAGAGCGCTCTGGCAGGCAGTTGCACCAGTTCAAGTCGACCCTGGAAGTCGTGGGCAATAATTTCCACGGCGTCGTGTCGAAACCCGTTTGCGGCGGCTTGTCGTTCTGCATCGCTAGAGCCATCTGCTGCCTCGGGGGCACGCGGAGGGAATGGGTCAGCAGAAAAGACGCCGAGCGAGCAGCAGAGTACCTGTTCCGTGTGCCAGGTGGCAACAATGATCACCAGTGACCCTGGCTCGGCCCGATGTTCACTGCCCAGCACCACCCACTGCAGTAGGGACAGCAATGCGTCCCGCAGTAGCGACGCATTGCCAAAGTACATCGGCACCGGGTTGAATTCTCGGAGCAGCACGATCCGCTCCGAAAAAACCGCTTCTGCACAGACACAGCTCTCTTCGACGATTCGATTCAGATTAAAGAGCCAGGGGCATCGATCTCGTTCCTGCTGCAGCAACAGCCGGTAGATTGTATGCGTATCTCCGGGCCGGCACGTGCCCTGCTCCGACTTCTCATCAGCCAGGGGGCGAACACTGGGCGGCCAGGAATGCGATGCTATTTCCGTTTGCGATATTCCGGCCTGAGCGCCATGCCCCTGACCGATGCAGCTGCTGGTAAAGCTTGATTCGTGGGCACGGCTAACACCGCCATCACCGGGCCAGCCGACGTCCTCCTGCTCGCCCAGCCTTAGTGCGCCTAGCACCAGATTTATCTGCGTCATGACACTCTCTCTTGGTCGAAATTTGGTTGTTCCCCTCCCAACTGGAGGGTGGTACGCGGGGTTTGAGGAGCCATCCGTCTCAATGGCCAGTAAGGAATGACACGGAGGCGGAGAAACCTCCCAGCCCAGCATATTGTGCTTCCGCCGGGGACTCCCTGGCGATTTTCAGCTTTTCGACCCTGAGCAGCCTAGCCTGTTGTGCGATCTCATTCTATTTCGTTTTCAAGATGTCGCGAATCCAGGGCCAATTGGTCAGACTGCTGACAGCTGTTTTGTTTGCCGCCATTTCTGCCAACCCAAGTTCTGCCTGGGCAGTTGCGGCATCAAGCGAGTCGAAAACACGGTTGGCGAAATAGTTCCGGCGCAAGATATTCCAGATTTGTTCCGCCGGATTTAATTCCGGTGAATAGGGCGGCAACCGTATCAAGGCAACATTTTCCGGGATCACAAGCTCTTTGCCTCTGTG
>JAQUEZ010000503.1 GCA_028684915.1 Desulfobulbus sp. | reverse complement strand
GATGAACTTGGGTCTCTTCGTCCATGCCGCAGCCATTATCGCTCACGGCCAACAGGACATATTCGCCGGGAACAAAGCCAGCATGATGGGCGCAATATTCCTCGTCGAAGGAGGCCTTGCCCGTCTCAATGGTGACCTTGCCCGTATCAACGATGGAGTCCCGGGCGTTGACGCAGAGATTGGTCAGAATTTGGTCGACCTGGGTGGGGTCCATCTTGACCGGCCAGACTTCCTTGCCTGGCTGCCAAGCCAGGTCAATGTCTTCGCCGATGAGCCGAAACAGTAATTTGAGTATGCTCTCAATGGTTTCGTTAAGGTCGATTACCTTGGGGGACACGGTCTGTTTGCGAGCAAAGGCCAGGAGTTGCCGGGTTAGATCGGCGGAGCGCTGGGCGGCCCCTTGGATCTTCTTCAGGTCGGCATGCAGGGGGGCCTCCGGCTCAACCCGCTCCATGGCCATTTCCGTGTAACCGAGAATTACCCCCAGCATGTTGTTGAAGTCATGGGCGACCCCGCCGGCCAGACGGCCAACGGATTCCATTTTCTGGGCCTGATGGAGTTGGACTTCGAGTTTTTCATGGATAATTTTTTGACGAGCCTCTTCCTGGATGGCAAATAGAATCGGCGCCGTCTGCGCGGCCACGCTTTCCAGGAGATCCCGGTCGTCCTTGCCGTACCCCCCTGCTTTGTTGGCGACGACAAACTGGCCGATCAAATTATTGTTGAACACGATGGGCGTTGCCAGGGCGTTCTCCAGGGCCACATGCCCTTGGGGAACCTGGAGGTTTTCGTTGGCGAACAAGGTCTGCTGCTCCATCAGTGACCGCCCCCAAAGCCCTCCCCAACTGTCTCGGGGAAAAACGATGCTCTTTTCGGTCATCTGGCATTGATCCCAGACGCCACGCGTCAGCGATGGGCTAACCAGGTCGCCGGCCTCATTGATGTACCCGAAATACCCGTACCGGCAGTCCAAGGCCTTCAGGATGACATCGAGAACATCGGCAAAGACCTCGTCCTGAGAGGAGGTCAGGAACACGTTGGCGATTTGGTTGTTCAACTGGATGATTCGTTGTTGTCGAATAAGCGCCTCTTCGGCCTGCTTCTGTTCGGTGATGTCCCTGAATTCGACCGCGCGAACCATCGCCCCTTTATAGGGAATGTTTCTTGCTTCAAGGCGCAAGGGATATTCCTCCCCATTCTTACGTACCCCAAACACTTCATAGGGTTTCTCCCAACCTGAACGAATATTGGCCATGACTGTTTCACGGGATTGTTCCGCTATCAGGAGAAGCCCATCCATCCCGATCAGTTCATCGTAGCCAAAGCCAGAAATTTCGGAGAGGCCCTGGTTACATTCCAGAATAACGCCTTGATCGTGAATGGTGATACCACCAAATGAGGCGTTATGGAGGGCCTTAAATCGCTCCTCGCTCTCCTGAAGGGCCTTCGTTCTCTCCTCGACAAGAGATTCCATATTCCTGTAAAGATACGAATTTTTGAAGATCAGTGACAACACCCCAGATATATCGTGCAAGACCTCTAGAATCTTTGCTGCTCCGCGGTCATCCATGAGATCAAGGAGGATGAGTAAGCCAAAAGACTCCTCTCCTACCCGAAGAGGCGCCACATACGATTCCTTCATGCCGAGGACGGCAAGAATCTCGCCCGTCTCGCCATGGCCTGGTTTAAGCGATGCTGCTTGGGTAAAATGGCCGGCGCTTGCAATGAGGCGTCTCCCCTCTTCTGTAGAGAAAAAATCGGCCCTTCTCTCAGGGCAGGCAGCGAGCAGGCGGTATTCTCCCATCGGGTTCAACTCAAACAGGGCCACAATCCGTGCGCCGATTATTTCCCGGATCTGCACAGTGATACGCTCCGAACATTTGCCGATATCCGAGGCATAGTTCAGGATATTAACAAGCATATCATTCTGCAGAGTCAGGAGAAGTATATCAGGCTTCATGAGAATCTCGTGTCTGTAGATGTTGTATTGCCAAACGGACATTCTGGTGCAGATTATTGAGCGTGACAGCGAGAACATCCACCGGCATGCCGAAATAGTCTGCAATCTCTTTCAAGGATTTTTCCGGCGCCGGGATGAGTCCGGTGTCCAGGTAGACAAGCCGCCGTTGGCTCTCCCGCATGAACTCACGGGCCAACGACTGGTCAGAGAACCCCAATTCATTGATAAAGACTTCCCGCCAGCGCTCGGTCCATTCCGGGAGAAACAGGAAGACCTTCTGGTTGCGGAAGGAGCGGTACGTTTCCCGCCCCAGAAGGAGTTCACCGCAGTTGACGGCGCTGGTCCGTATACAGTGCGGTCTCCGGGCGGTCTCAAGCATGTGGGCGTGGCAGTCGCCATAGACCAGCAGGCAATCCCTATTCGGCCTGACAGCTAAAGCCGCGTCGATGGTTAGGCGTAGTTTTTCAGGATGCATGTGGAGCATGGAATCGAGAAAAACCAACTCCGCATCCGGGTGTTGCCGCAAGGCAAAGGCCTCGATTTCACGGCGCAAGACCGAACAGCAGATGATTGATAGAGTCCTCATGCTGCTCCAGAAAATGACTGTATCTTCGTCGCAATAGCCTGGATCAGGACAGGCGGAGTGTCGAAAGGCACATCAGCTCCAGAGGTGGCAAAGATGAAACAGGGGTCACCTCTCCTGTCATCGAGAATCTGGGCAACTTTGGAGAGGACAGCGTCCATCGACGTGCGTGACAGTGTAGGGCCGTTCAGATTGCCCAGCAGCAGGCGGTCCGATCCGAGGATCCTCCGGGCCTCGGCTAGGGAATCGCGATGGTCGACAGCATACGCGGCCACATTGGGAAGCGCCAGATAATCGCCAAGGGATGGGACCATCGGATTGCCGCCATGATGGAAAACAATTGGGCCCTTCACCTCAGCCAGTGATCGGGCAAATGCAGGTAAGATCACCTCGTCGATCAGCTGCGGATAGAGGAGCTGCGGAT
>JAQUEZ010000175.1 GCA_028684915.1 Desulfobulbus sp. | reverse complement strand
CGGCGAGAACGCGGTCTCAGGCAGATTTTGCGATGTCAAACGAGATTCCAGGAGCATTCTTCACCCAGAAAGAACCGTTTAAGGCCAGAGACTGGAAAACTTCGGCAATGATTCTGCGACAGGCTCATACAACGCGTTAATAGCGTCATTGTGAGGATGTTTTTCAACCAGGCTGCGCCACTCTTCCCCGCCTGCCGTATCCTTCAAGGGTTCATCGTCTCTTTATTGATGGCGGATGAAGCAAATATTCCTCTTGAATCAATGGCATGGCAAGCAGGATACATTTCCTATCCATATTGTCTCCATTTTTTTCCTATTGCTCCTCGCCTGATAATTACCCAATAATTTAAACAGATATTTTCCTTGTCGTTAATCATGTTAACGCTCAGTCGGAGGGACTTTCATGACAAAATTCGTCGTAACTGCCTCGGCTCTGAATTTGCGGGAAACTCCAAGCCTTGATGGTAACATCATCGCTATTCTCGAACGCGGTGATGTGGTCGATGCTATTGAATCATCATCGGATGGATATTGGCAAAAAGTCAGTTGTAACGCCGATGTTGGTTGGGCCGCTTTCAAGTATCTGCAGCCCGTTGTCGATGGCGCACAAGTTGCTGCTTTTCCATGGTTTGATGTCGCTTTGAAGGAATTGGGCGTCGCGGAAATTGCCGGCCCCGGCGACAATCCACGCATCGTTGAGTATTTGCGATCCACCAGTCTTGGAGGGGATATGGCATCCAACGATGAAACGCCTTGGTGTTCGGCCTTCGTGAATTTTTGCGTTGAGAAGGCGGGATTTGCCGGTACGGATTCAGCCAGTGCACGTTCTTGGCTTAATTGGGGGCGTAAAGCAGACGCACCCGTTACGGGCTGTATTGTTGTCTTCACACGTGGAGCCCCACCAAGTGGGCATGTAGCTTTTTATGTTTCGGAAACGACTGACCAAATCAAAGTGTTAGGCGGGAATCAAGGCAATAAGGTCTGTTATGCGCATTACCCCAAATCCAGACTCTTGAGTTATCGGATACCAAGATAAAAATTAACATGCTGATTTTTATCAGCTAATCCTAGGGGGTTGCTATGTTTGACATTCGCCGCATTATTGTTCCTGTTGATTTTAGTGTCCACACTGACACGTTGGCAAATTTTTCGATAAATGTTGCAAGGAAATTTGACGGGAAAATTACTTTCATCCATGTTGTAAACAAACTCCCCGATTATTCAGACTATGGACCGGATGCATTGTCAGCGCTGGAAGGTAATCTTTTCGCTCATGCTGAAAAGGAAATGGAAAGTTTCATGAAGAAAATGAGAAAGAAATATCTTGAGTGTGAGGGTGAAGTCCTGAGTGGCGATGCTGCGGATGCAATTGTTTCATATGCAAGGAAATCTTTGGCTGATCTTGTTGTCATCAGCACCCACGGCGCCCAAGGTGTCGAAAAGGTACTTCTCGGAAGTGTGGCGGATAGGGTTATCAAAGGAGTGAGTTGTCCGACAATGGTGTTTAACCCCTTTAAAAATGAAAAAGTGTATGAAGATTAACCCACTGTGTTTTGTTGTGATATTTTTTTTGATCTCTGGCTGCACGCCAAGTCGCCATATTCAAAGCGAACAAAATACTTGACTTGATCAAAACTGCCGAGCTGGATGGCTCGGAGAAAAAGGCTCGTGTCATATTTTTCCTTTGGCGAGTGAAAAAAAGCCAGCCTGAGTCGAATTTGACAAAATTTAAACTCAATCCGTTCAAAGCGGGAGCAGCTGTTTATTGGTCATTTGGGCCAAGCGTGAGCGTGCGAAAAAGAGGCTACTGTCGATTGTCCCCATATTTCGACAGTTGTGTGTCCGTTGATCAAACGTCCTACTGTTACTCGCTACTGCCAATGTACCATGATCAAAGAAAGGGTAGGAAGGAACCGACAACCAGATAACCTTGGTCTCGAACAATGGGGCTGGCGTTCACTCGCCCTCAATATTCTACTGGCCGTTCTTCACGGTCTTGTTGCCTATGCCTCAGGGAGTTTGGCGGTCATTGCGGAGTTGATTCACAACACCGTTGACCTGATTTCTTCCAGCGCCATCCTTATCGGCCTTAAACTCGCTACTCGCAAATCAAAAGAGTTCCCGTACGGTCTCTACAAAATAGAGAATCTGCTGGCAGCCTTCCTTGCTATCTTAATTTTTGTCTCTGCTTACGAGATACTGCTTAGAGCGCTGCTCGCGCCTGTTTCATCGCAAGAGACCAACGCCTGGATGATTATTCTGTTGGTCATCACCACAATATTACCCCTTGTTTTCAGCCATTTTGAGTTGCGCGCCGCCAAGGCGGCCAACTCGCCGGCGCTTATCGCGGATGCCAAGGAATACCGCGTTCATATGTATACCACCGCCCTAGCCTTGTTGGCCTTGCTCTCGCAAGGGTCACGTTTCCCTTTTGATCGTATAGCGGCAGCACTGATCATTATTGCCGTGCTCAAGACCGGCTGGGAGCTTCTACGTGACGCAATGCGGGTACTGCTCGACGCCTCGCTGGATTCCAAAACATTGGATCACGTCAGCGCTTTGATCTCTGCGGCTCCTGCTGTGGCCGAGTTGAGATGGTTGACAGGGAGGAATGCCGGCAGGTTTCGTTTTGTTGAAGCCGGGGTGATTGTCCGTGTTGATGGGCTCAAAAAAGCAGAAGAAGCGTTGTGCGACATCGAATCGGAAATCCGTCAAGAAGTGCCGTATATTGAGCGTGTTCTGCTCCATATCGAACCGGGGAAATCGACAAACCGTCGTTATGCGGTTCCCCTGGCCGCCCGTGACGGCGCCATAAGTAACCATTTCGGCGAAGCACCCTATTTTGCAATTGTAACCATGCGGCGCAACGACAGTGTAGCCTTGGAGCAGCGAATAGTCAGAAACGATTATCAGAAAATAGAAAAAGCCAAGGGGATACGAGTCGCCGAATGGCTAGTCCGGGAAAAAATCGATGTGGTGTTGTTGAAAGAAGATATCCAAGGAAAAGGTCCTGAATATGTCTTTAAGGACGCCGGTATCCGTTTTCATCGAACCGATCGGTCAACATTAACCGATGTCGTCTTCGAGATGGGAAGTTACATGAGATGATGTGTTTGACCAGGTGAGTCTTTTACTGACAAGTGATCCGGCTCGTCGAGATGCATCATTAATAACGGAGAATGCAGCTTTTGCATGGAGAAGTTGGGGGGGGCCTCAGCTGGTCTGTGCCGGTTGAAAACAGGCTGCATCAAGCAGTGTACTGTTTGCAGGCAAGAAGTCTACAGAAATTTGGAGTTGTTAGACATGTATGAATCTTCTTTTTGGCCGGCTCTGGCAACAAGCGTGTGTGCGGCTCTGGTTACCTCATTGGGTATTTATACGATTCGTTATTTCGAAGCTTGGGGTCGCCGCAACACCACCTATTTTATGTGTTTTGCAGCAGGGGTCCTGATTTCCGCAACATTTCTTCATATGATTCCCAAATCAATTATGATGAACCCGAAATCTCCTGTTTTTATTTTGATCGGGTTTTTCGGGTTGCACCTGTTTGATCGTTTCTTAACCGCGTTTGTCTGCCAAAAGGACCCTGATCGTGAGCAGTACATTATCGGCATCATCCCGATGATCGGTATTGGCTTTCATTCGTTCATCGATGGGTTTGTCTATTCAATAGCCTTTACCGTCAGTCTCTTTACTGGTTTCATTGCGACAACGGGTATGGTGCTGCATGAATTTCCCGAGGGTATTATCACCTATCTTTTGTTGTTGAAAGGAGGGGTTACGGAACGAAAGGCGTTGTTGCTCGCCTTTTTTTCAGCAGCGTTAACAACCCCGCTTGGCATGCTGATTTCATACCCACTCATCCGACTTATTGATCCTTCCGTGTTGGGCTCCTTGCTTGCGGTTTCAGCCGGCACTCTGGTGTATGTCGGCGCAACCCATCTTTTACCCAAGGCAGAGCAGGAGCAAAAAAAATACAGCTTTGTGGCAATGGTTGGGGGGGTGCTAGTGGCCATTGTCATTATTTTGTCTAAAGGATAAGGGAGGAGAGAAGTAGCTGTTTCAGTGGGCAATCTTTCATCCTTCCAAACAGCTTCGCGTTAAAATGTTGAAATTGGATTGTTGGGCAATTGGGCAATTCAACCAATGCGAACCCTATATTCCCAGATCTACCTCTCAAATTTTAAATGACTCTGGAGCGACAGGTAATGTTCGAAGTCGCTCGAAGTCGCTCAATCGAATGAGCGTGATGGTATACTCGTCGATGCGTGCTGTCGCGAAGAGAAAGGGCAGCAAGCGATGCAGTGGTTCTGGGAGAAGTCTACCATCACTGGTTCCGAACACCCTTTTTCCAAAAAGGAGGGCGTCGCTTCCCACAAGAAAAGAGGAATCGCCATGAAAACCACAGAGACCTGTATTTTTGGCCCCGTGCCTTCCCGCCGTTTGGGCAGGAGCCTCGGTATCAACAATATCCCGGCCAAGCACTGCACCTATGCCTGCCTGTATTGTCAAGTAGGCCGGACACTGGTGCTGATGACCGATCGGCGGCCTTTCCTTGAGCCGAATCACATCATTCACCAAGCGGACCTTCGTTTGGCCCAGTTGCACAGGGACAACGAACCGGTCGATTATCTGGCCCTGGTGCCCGACGGCGAACCAACCCTGGACCTGCACCTGGGCGAGATCATTGCCGGACTGCGTCAATTGGGCGTACCGGTCGCCGTGATCAGCAACGGATCTTTGCTGGGACAGCAGGATGTACGCGACGAATTGGCCTTGGCCGACTGGGTTTCCCTCAAGATCGACACCGTGGACGAGGTTCTCTGGCGGCAAATCAACCGGCCACATTCCCGTCTGGAACTCGGATCCATACTCGAAGGCATGCTGCTGTTTGCGCGCAGCTTCAAAGGAATACTCGCCACGGAAACCATGCTCATCAAAGGGAGCAATGATTGCGACTTCGCCATGCAAGGCGTGGCGGCTTTCCTGCAACGCTTGCGGCCGCATCGATCCTACCTGAGCATCCCTACACGGCCGCCTGCGGAATTACGGGCCAGTGCCCCAGACGAGGCAACCATCAATCGTTTGTATCCGCTGCTGGCGGCAGCGGCGCCGCATCTAGAATGCCTGATCGGTTATGAAGGCAACGCCTTTGCCTCCACCGACGATCCCGAACATGACCTGCTGGCCATCACGGCTGTCCATCCGATGCGGGCAGAAGCCGTGGCCGCCCTGCTTGACCGAACCGGCTCCTCGTGGCAGGTGGTTGAACGCCTACTGCAGCAGGGGGATCTGATAAGGACAGAACATAATGGTCATGCCTATTACCTGCGCAGGTTTTCCCGCCAGGAAAAGAAGGTGTGAGCGGGACCGTGGTTATCTAGAAAACGCAGTTCAACCGGCCCGGCATTTTATTTTTGCAATCAACAAAACTGCCCATGCCGTGCAAGTCGGCATGCACCTGATGGGAGTACAGGGATGACATTCCGGGGGGCGGCCGACCGCAATGTTCGACACGCGCGGTGTATCGAGCCCCTCGTGGGTACACACACGCTTTCGTCCTCCGCCAGTTGGGTAATTTCTTTGCCCTCTCGGACAAGCTGGCCTCGGCTACTTCCGGAATATGGAGCAGACGCCGCCGATCGTTGAAGATCCCCTTTGTAAAAGCACAAACGATAGAGAGGCCTTTTTCGAGAGAAAATCGAGCTCAAAAGAAACACTCCCACGCCCTTCCGAAGACAAACAAATGTAGTCGTCTTTACCAAGTTCACCCGCAATGAAGGAGGCCATAGCATGGCACTTGTCGAGGCCAAAGAGCTTAAAAAAAACTATAGGGTCGGAGAAGTAACGGTCGCGGCGATTCGGGGCATAAATTTTTCTATCTTCCCTGCCTCATTTGTCTCGTTTATCGGTCCATCGGGCAGCGGCAAAAGTACCCTTCTCAATATGATCGGCTGCTTGGACCCGCCAACGGCTGGTGTTCTCACCGTCGCCGGTCAAGACGTTTCCCTCATGAACGCCAAAGAATCGGCAAAATTTCGGGGAACCCACATCGGCTTCATCTTTCAGGATTTCAACCTGATCCCGGTTCTCACCGTCTTTGAAAACATTGAATATCCCCTGCTGATGGTTCAGAACTGGCCTGCGCAAGAGCGGAAAGAGCGGGTAGACAAACTGTTGTCGGCTGTCGGCATGCAAGATCAGGGGTATAAATACCCGCACCAGATTTCCGGTGGCCAAAAGCAACGGGTGGCTGTGGCGCGAGCCCTGGTTACACGGGCTGAATTGGTTCTGGCCGATGAGCCAACCGCCAACCTCGACCGGGAAACCGCGTTGCACATCATCACCCTGATGAAAGCAATGCGTGATGAATTCGGCACGACCTTCATCTTCTCAACCCATGATCCCAAAATAGTCAGCAATGTGGAAACCGTGTTTACTCTTGAAGACGGACTGCTCGTGGAATCGAATACTGATGGAGGTTTCCATGGTTAATATCCTCAAGATCGCCGTTCGCAATCTGCGCCGGTACCAGCGGCGGACCATCCTTACTTCGTCATTGATCACTCTTGGAGTTGTGTCGGTTCTGCTCTTTATCTCCGTTTCCGGGTCCTTCAAAAACATGATGATCGGGCAGATCACCGATTCCATGCTTGGCCATCTGCAAATTCATCAGAAAGGATATCTCGCCTCGATCGACACCCTTCCCTTGAATCGTAATCTGCTGGAAAAACAGGTTGCTCAGCTCGAAGAAATTCTCAAAAGTAACGATGCCATAGAAGCCTTCTCTCCGCGTGTCAAGCTGGGAGCGATGTTGAGCAACTATACCGAGACCACCAATATCCGTTTGAATGCGGTCGATCCCGAACGGGAGATGCGGACCATGCCTGAGCTCTTGAACCGCATTATTAAAGGAGAGAAGAAGGGACTGCTCAAGAAAGGGGAAATCCTGGCGCCGGAACTGCTCGCGAAAGGGATGAAGGTGGAGGTCGGCAATGATGTTGTCCTGGTGGCAACCAATAAAGACGGCTCGGTAAACGGCCAGTCCTTTATCGTTCGCGGTATCGTTGAGGGAGTGACCGGTCCAGGAGGCCGCGATGGCTATATCCATGTGGATGATGCCCAAACCCTGCTGCGCATGGAGGGAAAAGAGGTCAGCGAGATTGCTGTTCGGCTCAAGGACATGCGCCAGCTCGACAACGTTTTTACAACCCTGACCGGGGTGTTGGAGCCCATCCGCAACAAGATGGATAAACCGGTTTTTGAGGTCCACACCTGGGACAAGCTCACGCCTTTTGCCAATATTGCCAAAATGATCGACCTGTTGACCCTGTTTATCAAAATCATGCTGGTGGCCATTGTGTTGGTCAGCATCATGAACGTCATGATGATGGCGGTATATGAGCGGATTAACGAAATTGGCGCCATTGCCGCGATCGGCACCAGCCCTGGAAAAATCCTTTCGCTCTTTCTCACCGAAGGGCTCTTGCTCGGCATTTTCGGAACATTGCTTGGTATCGTTTTCAGTCTGGTCACGATTACAGCACTCAGAGCTGCCCGGATCAGTTTTAATTTTGGCCAGCAACAGGGGATCATCCTCAATCCGTCCATAGCATTAACTGACCTTGTCACGGTGGCGTTGATTGTTATTGCCATTGCGGTGCTTGGCAGTCTGCAGCCGGCTTGGAAGGCGGCTCGAATGGATCCTATCACCGCGTTACGTCATGTGTAAGGAGTGTTGCATGAAAACTATTTTTGCCGCTTTGGTCGGTCTTCTTGCATTCCTATCCGGCGCTGTCTCTGCGTTTGCATTAGATGGGACTGCAATTTTGCAACAAGTTGACAGGAAGATGCAGCCTGAATCCTATGAAATGTACCGGAAGTTGATCAACATTGAACCGGATGGCGCATCCAAAGAATTCATCCTGTACACTGTCAAAAAAAGGCAGGATAAAATGGTTGCGCTGTTTTTGTCGCCAGCCAGCGACAAGGGCCGCGCCACCTTGCGGCTTGATGAAAACATGTGGCTCTATATTCCTAACGTCGGCAAACCTATCCGCATAACCAGTCTGCAATCCGTGGTTGGCGGGGTGTTCAACAATGCCGATATTCTGCGTCTGGATTTCAGTGTCGAGTACACTGTTCAGCAGATCAGTGAAGAGGGGAACCAGTATGTTTTGGCGTTGAAGGCGAAAAATGCAACGGTTGCCTATGATGGCTTGAAGATGGTGGTGGACAAGGCAACCCTGCTCCCCAAGACCATCGATTGCCATGCCGCCAGCGGCATGCTGATCAAGACGCTCCACTATGACAAGACGCAAGATTTTGGTGAAGGGATTGTCAGCCCATCGGTGCTGGAAACCGATAGCCCACTGTATAAAGGCTATAAATCGAGAATGATCACGGCGAAAATTCAAAAGAAAGAGTTCGCCGATGAGGTGTTCACCCTCAACTATCTGCCCAAGGTCGATGGACTCCGGTAAGCGACATTCCTCTGGTTATGGGATGTGGCTGTCGTTGACGCTTGTGATTATGATTGCAGCAATACCAAACGTAACCTGCGCCAAGGAAGAATATTCCCTGAACATTGAAGAGTTTGAGAAAAAGGCTTGGGAAATGGGCGGGTATGCTGAACTCAAATGGGAGCACATGGATGTTCGCCAGGGATCCGCTTTTTCAGTATTGAATTTCTATGACGACCCTCAACCGATGCTAGACCAATTGACGGGTAGTTTGTTGCTCAATGGTTCGTATGCCCAAGGAATATCCAGGTTCAATTGGTTGCTCAAGGCTTATGGGCAAGAGGACACCTTCGGCTGGACTGATACGGCTGATGCCTATGAGGCCTATCTCAATATTTCTTCTTCCTCTGGACTGACCGCGACCGTTGGAAAAAGATCCTACAAATGGGGGAAGGGATACGCATGGAATCCTACAGGGTTCATTAATCGAGTCAAAGATCCGAACAATCCCGAAGAAGCACTGGAAGGGTATATGGCCACGGATGTGGAGGTGATTCGAAGTTACTCGGGAGACCTGCGTAATCTTGCTTTGACCACGGCGCTTCTCCCTGTCTGGCAGGGGGTGAACGAGGATTTTGGCACAGAGAACAATGTCAATCTGGCCACAAAACTCTATCTCCTCTATCTTGACACAGACATAGACCTTATCCTTTTCAGCGGCAACAGTCGCACGACTCGTTTTGGCGCCGACTTTTCCCGCAATGTAACCAGTAACTTCGAGGTACACGGCGAGGTTGCGTATATTCCGGAAATGGAACGATTGAATATCGACGAGGAAGGGCGTCGATTCCGCCAATCCCTTTCAGCGACGTCCTATCTTGTCGGCATTCGCTATCTAACCGAATTCGACCTGACCTCGATTGTTGAGTATTATCAAAATGGTGGTGGTTATTCCGAGGAAGAAATGAGCCGTTTCTATCAGCTTGTCTCCGACAGCGAAGAATTGTGGGCCGGAAGTGGTAAAAACCAAGTGTTCCAGCCAGCGCGGCAGATTGGAGCACAAGAATATTCCCGGCCCAATCCAGGACAGGATTACCTGTATCTCCGATTTTCGCAAAAGGAGCCTTTCGATATTCTGTATTTCACCCCAGCATTGACGACGATCATCAATCTTGATGACCAGAGTTATAGCATAACGCCTGAAATAGCCTACACCGGAATTACCAACTGGGAAGTACAGCTGCGTTTTTTCCTGCTTAATGGTGGGCAGGCAAGCGAATTTGGCGAAAAACAGAATGCCAATAAACTTGAGTTGCGAATTCGCTATTTTTTTTGATGTATTGGAGAACCCCGGGCCGACCCGGGGGTGCGGGATATGGCGAAAGTAGGCAGATTCAAGGTCGACCTTGGTGGAGAGGATGGCCAGCCAGTGGCGTTTATGGCGATGGCGGACAAAGACGATTTTGATCTTATGGTCCTTTTTGGTTTCCACCACTACGCTGGCCAGAATCCTGGCCTTACCTCGCCTTCACGACTTTGCCCAGATCCATTTCGGGAAGAACACCCAAGCCAGGGAGTGAGTGGAGCAAGCCAAAGTGCGGATTTTCAATAACAATATCAAATGCTTCCTTATCGGTCTCAACAACTTTAAATGCCGCACCACCGAGGCGCAACAAGCCCGCACCAAACTCGTCGGATATCTCAAGGGCAACAAGGCGCGCATTGATTACGGCAAATTACGCCGAGGTGGCCATCCCCTCGGCAGCGGAGCTATTGAGAGCGCCAACAAACTCAAGTTTCGGAGTTGGTGTCAATCAGCTTTGAAAAAGGCCCCCTTTCAGCGTCCAAAATTTCCCCCCTGAAATACTAAAAAAGTGTTTTCATCTTCCCTTGTCTATTGGTCGTATCTGGATGGACACGAGATACGCAAAGGCAAGATGGTATTGAAACCAAAAAATCAGATAGGTTTTGGCAATAGAGCACATATATTAGAGATAGATTGAGTGCGGCCTGGCAAGGTCGTGTAGTTCAACGGGTATTCCACTCCCATTAAAATAACTTGGTATTGCGTCATGAATTCGAACCGCTTCTTGTTGTTAAGCTTTGCTTTGGCCATTGTGATAGGAGGCGTGTTGCTGGGGATGCCGATTTCAAGCACAGGCGACCCAATTCCGATGGTTGATGCATTTTTTACTGCAACCAGTGCTGTTTGCGTCACTGGCCTTTCCGTTGTGGACCCAGGAACTGGATTCAGCCGGTTCGGTCAAGTAGTAATTTTATTATTGATCCAAGTGGGTGGACTCGGCATTATGACGCTTTCATCGATGATACTCATGATGCTTGGACAGCGCGTTTCGCTAAACCGTCAGGATGGCGTTGCTCAGACATACACGTCATCACAGGGGACTCGGCTCGGAACGCTGTTGAAACGAATCTTTTTGGTGACGTTCATCATCGAATTTTTTGGCGCCCTGTCGCTTTTCAATGTCGAAATCCAGCAACTGCCGTTTGGGCAAGCTGCGTGGTATGCCACGTTTCATTCCATCAGCGCTTTCTGTAACGCGGGCATGAGCCTACGCGCAGACAATTTTATTGGGTATCGTGATAATTTTTTTGTAATATCGACCCTTTCGGTTCTTATTGTTACGGGTGGGCTTGGATTCAATGTGCTTTCCGAATTGTTTTCCAACGCGGTACGACGGCTGCGCAAGCTGAATCCAACAGTGATGACGTTGCACACCAAGCTCTCCCTCTGCATGACCGCCATTCTTCTTGTCTTCGGAATGGCGGCATATGTCCTCTTGGAACACCACAAATCGTTATCCGGCTTACCCCTGAATGAACAATTCCTGACCAGTTTTTTTGCATCGGTGACTGCTCGCACCGCCGGATTCAATGTCGTGGATTACAGTCATTTGACGATTCCCACCCTCCTCCTGACCATGCTGCTGATGCTGATTGGCGGATGTCCAGGCTCCACTGCCGGCGGCATCAAAGCGACGACCTTTGGGGTCATGCTCGCTTTGCTCCGTAGCCGTTTTCGCGCTGAAGAGGATGTCAGCCTGTTCCACCGCACTATCCCAGCTTCAACAGTTGCGCGTGCGACCGCCCTCACGGTCTTTGCTGTATTGATGATCATTGTTGCAGCCTTCGCTTTGGTTTATTGTGAGATTGGGACGATGCAGTACAGCGATTCCACCGGAGTCGGCTTGGGACTGCTGTTCGAAACAGTTTCGGCTTTTTGCACGGTAGGACTGTCCACCGGACTGACAGCCGGTTTAAGTATTCCTGGGAAAATTATTGTGATGATTCTGATGTATGTGGGTCGCATCGGTCCTCTGACGGTTGCCATTGCCGTTGCACGGCAGCAGCCCAAACGGATGATCCGATATGTCGATGAACAAGTGATGATTGGCTAGAGCCACTTTCTTTTTTTTGCCCTGCAGCTTTTGAAAAGGAGAAAAAAATGGGTCTTCGGATAGCAATTCTAGGATTAGGGGATTACGGGAGTGAATTGGCGAAAAGGCTTGTTGAGATGCGGGCCGAAGTGATAGCGGTCGATAAAAATGCAGCGCAGGTGCAAGCCATCACACCCTATGTCAGCAAGGCCGTGGTGGCTGATATTACTCGACGCCAGGCCTTGGAAGAGGCGGGCGTTGATACGGCGGATGTTGCTGTCATTGCCACAGCGGAACGATTTGAGGCCACGGTTTTGGCCGCTCACCACCTTCGCGAGTTCGAGGTTCCCAAGGTGATAGCCAAGGTTGCCAATACAGACCAAGCCAAGATCCTCAAGCTCATGGGGGTGGCTCAAACCATCAATCCCGAGATTGAAAGTGCAGATCGAACAGCTCATCTCATCGCCTACCATAGGGTCCAACTCAAGTTTCGGGGTTGGCATAGCCAAGGGAAAATTAACGGCCAACCTCTTGAAATAATGCCATTTTAACGTGAAAAGCCCTTTGCTTTCTGATACATTGGATTTGTGAAAATACCCAATGATAT
>JAQUEZ010000174.1 GCA_028684915.1 Desulfobulbus sp. | reverse complement strand
ACAAGTATACGTGCCATTTTTCTTATCCTAGTGAGCGTCTTCTGGTCTGGCGGCCAGCAGTGTTCGAGTCATCTCGTGGAAAGGTTCGTCGCCGTGTTGCAATGAGCAAACCCGGCAAAAAACTTCCCTCTGAAGTTCTTTCATACGATTGAGGCTATCAAGATTTGTACCAAAAATGAAAGCGAGATCGCCTGCGCCATTTTGGACGATTTATTCGACGGTTGGGAGGTGCCAGAGTGTATTCGGCTCCTGATCAACAAGAAAGCAATTGTTGCAATCAACAAATGTGTTGCGCAATTTCAAGCCAAATCATGCAACGCTTGATGGGTAGGGTGCTACGTTCGCGGAAACTCTTCGATCAAATTGAATTTTTTAATTCTCCGGTAAAGGGTGACGCGGTCGATCCCCAGCAGACGGGCGGCTTTGGCCTTGTTCCAGGCGGTTTTGTTGAGAGCTTCCAAGGTGGCACCGGAATCGATCCCCTGCGCCTCGCCCCCGGCAGAGCGCCGCACCCCTGGGATCTTCATGAAGTCGGGCGGTAAATGATCAAAGGTGATGATGTTCTGATTGCAGAGGACAAAGGCATGTTCCATGGTGTGCTCGAGTTCGCGGACATTGCCCGGCCAGGGATACTTGGCAAACGCCTTGAGAACGTCCGAAGAGACGGCGGTAATATTCTTTTTGAATTTAGCATTGAATTTGTCACGAAAGTGTTCAAGCAGCAGCGGGATGTCTTCGCGCCTGTCCCGCAAGGGGGGCAACCTGATCTCAACCACTTTGAGCCGGTAGTAGAGGTCTTCCCGCATTTCGCCCAGCTGGACCTTCTCCTGAAGATTGCGGTTGGTGGCCGCGATCAGGCGCACGTTGACTTTGGTGGAGGCCGAGCTGCCGACGCGTTCGAATTCGCTCTCTTCGAGCACGCGCAGGAGCTTCACCTGGATTTTGGGCGAGATATCGCCAATTTCATCGAAGAAAATGGTGCCGCCGTCCGCCCGGTGGAACCGGCCCTCGTTGTCTCTGATGGCGCCGGTGAACGACCCTTTGACGTGACCAAAGAGTTCCGCTTCCAGGAGATTTTCGGGCAGTGCCGAACAGTTCACCTTAACCAGCGGTTTATGGCTGCGGTCGCCGGCAAGGTGCAAGGCCTCGGCCACCAGTTCTTTGCCGGTGCCACTTTCCCCGGTGATGAGGACCGTGGTTTGTACAACGGCCAAGGCCTTGATCAGGGAATAGACCTGCTGCATCGGCTCACTTTTGCCGATGATGCGATGAAACTGCCGGTGCTCGGTCAGCTCTCTTTCCAGATCAGCCACATGGGTGTCGTCCCGTACCACCATCACCACGCCCGAGGGCTTGCTGCCGAGATCGAGGAGCGGGTAGGTCCGCACGCTGACCACTCGCGCGGCCCGATTCCCCTGCTGACATTCGATATGGTCCGCCTCGACCGGGGCGCCGCTTTTGATTGCCGCCGCGAGAATCTCGCCGCATTTTCCGCCGCATCGCACCGGGAGATCCCGGAAGGGTTTGCCGATATCCTCGCGAGAATAGGCGCAGAGGGTGAGGGCGGCCTCGTTGAGCTCAATCAGCACCGAATCCTTGTCGACGCTGATTATCGCATCACGGACGCTCCGGAAGATCGCCTCCAGGTTGGTTCGGTATTTTTCTTTTTCTTCATGGAGGGCTTTGTATTTCAATGCTGTTCGGGTGAGGCCGAGCAAGGACTCCTGGTTGACAGGCTTGGCTATGTAATCGAAGGCGCCCAGCCGGATGGAATCGGTCGCGGTCACGATACCCGGATCGCCGGTGATCATGATCACCGGGCAACTCAGGCCTCGCCCCTTGATCTCGCGTAAAATATCGATTCCGGTTCCATCGTCCAGGATGATATCGGCAAAGACCATATCAAAATCCGTCTCGTTTAACCGGGCCAGGGCCTCGCCGCAGCTGGCAGCCGTGGCGACAATATGCCCCGCGCCCCTGAGGAACCGTTCAAAGGTAAACCTGATCGATTCTTCGTCATCGATCACCAGAATTCTTGCACTCATCTTTCCCCCTCGGCATCGCTTTGATGCACCGGTAATGCAATGATAACCTTGGTGAACTCGTCTTTGACGCTCTCAAAGAGCAGGCTGCCGCCATGGTCCGCAATTATTTTTTGGGTGATGTTCAAACCCAGGCCGGTCCCTTTGCCAAACGGCTTAGTGGAAAAGAACGGCTTGGTCACCACCGCCAGTTCATGCGCGGCAATCCCCACCCCTCGATCATGAAAGATGAGGTGCACCGACGGCTGCCCATTGATGACCACGCACTTGGCGGTGATCTCGAGGCGCTTGTTGGCATGCCGTCCGGGATACTTCTCGTTTAAGGCGTAGCGCGCATTATTGATGATGTTGATAATGCATTGCTGGATCTGCTGAAAGTTGACGTCAACCGGAGGCAGGTTGTCGGACAGGTCGATGGCGAGGGTGATGCCCTCCTTGCGGATCTGCGCCTGGGTGAGAACGACGGATTCCGCCACAATGGCAGGGAGACGCGAGGGTCTTTTATCTTTTCGCCGATCGTTCTGGGCGTAGGAAAGGAGGGTGGTGACGATGCGGCCGACCCGCTCGCCTTCCTTGACAATGCGCGTGCCGATGTCCTTTTCCAGACTCTCCGGGCTGCACTCATTGATCAGTATCTGGCCATAGTTGATGATGCCGGTGATCGGGTTGTTGATTTCGTGCGCCACGCCGGCGGCCAACTCACCCAGCGAGGCCAGATGCGCTGCCTGGATCGCCTCTGCCTGCATGGACATCTTTTCGGTGATGTCGCTGACCAGCAGGAGAGCGCTGGTGACCGTGTCCGCCTCACGGATTGGAAAGGCCCTGATGTCGAGCACGGCCCCATTGTAAGTCACAATCGCGACTTCTTTGTGTCCCGTTGCGAAACAGCGGGTGACCGGGCAGACTTCCAGGAGAGATATACGGTCATGGAGGAGCTTGTAACAGTATTGCCCGGCCGGGTCGGCGATCGCCTTGTCCAATTCCAGGGTGTTATCGCCATTGATCCACAATATTTCCATTTCGGGGGAGAGTAGGATCAAGGTGTCGCTGATGGCGCTCAAGAGTATCCGGAATTCCTGGGACAGTTTTTTGAATTTGTTTTCACTTTCACTCAGCGCGAGTGTGCGCTCTTCCACCCTATTCTCCAAGGCAGCATGCAGCTTGAGAAGCTCGTCTTCGGCTATCTTTCTTGCCGAAATATCGGTGACTGAAGTCCGGCAGTGCGGGGTACCGTCGGCCTGCAGCGCTCGGATGCTGTCAACCTGGACGTACCGTTCCGGGCCGTTTCTTTGTTCCAGCCGCAGTTCGCAGCTCTGCCGTTCGTTGGTCTGGAAAACCTGCTCAAGATGGTCGCGAAAGGTGGCGCGATCCGCTTCTATCGCATGCAGCAACAGGGCGGAGTTGATCAGGCGGCCTCGTTCAATCATCAACTGCCCGGCAAAGGTAAGGTTGGCCTCCACGATGCGCCCCTTCCGATTGGAAGTAACGTACCCGACCGGGGCAAACTCATAGAGGTCGGAATATTTTTCCAGCGATTCGCCCAGTTGTTCCTGGGTCGCGCGGAGCTCCTCGTTTTGCATTTCCAGTTCGATCTGATGCACCTGCAATTCGTGGACAAGCCGCTGGCTGTCCTGGCCGCTTGTTGCCGGAAAGTTCCGGAGCCTCTGTTCACGACTGCGTTGCTCCGCAAGAAGGCGCAACTCGGCAAGACGTTTCTCTTGAGATGATTGATCGGTCATATCCGCACAGCAGCCTCCTCTCTGAATTGACTTTGCACGTAATTCCGCAAGGAAGGTTAAAGTGTAACGCGTAACAGGGAAATAGCGAAACATTTCTGTTGCATGCAAGCTATCCTTATTGGCACGGCGAGTTCACGCGATCTCAATTCCTGGCTGTGCCTTTCCGAACGTAGGCGAGGTCTCTCGTCAGTTCTCCGGTGCGGTTGAAAGAACAAGACGGAATAGGGCCAGCCTGAATACCCTTTTGTAACGAAAATGACCGCAACGTTTACGAGACACGCAACACTTTTCCCGGGACGGACTCTACTCAGCCAGAGGGTTAGTGTCAGATCAACATACTATTATTCCATTGTTTCATTGAACAAAAAAACCATTTGCCTTTTTAGGCACTGAACTTGCTTTAAGAGAGACAAAGGGATCTGTCAGGCTAGGCGACATCCCCAGCCAACGTATTCAAGAGAGCCGCCAGAGGCACCACTTCTGGCGGGGTAATGGGAGCAAGGTAAAAGCCCGTAGCGGTGCCTCCGTTTTTAAGATCACGGTTGTGCGGAGACGCGTCAAAACGGCGCTCTTGCAATCGCATGATCAACAAAAAACCAAAAGGAGAAGTCTCGATGAACAAAGAAAAATTCCACATAAAAGCAGTGTATTCCACCGTTCTAATGGCAACTGCTTCGGCTCTGCTGCTATTCAGTGCGCCGGTGTACGCATCGACAACAGATGATCGCATCGAATCGTCTGCCAGGGATTCTTACATCTTTAAGAATTACCTCAACAATGATGCCATTAAGATCACCTCCAAGGAGGGCGTCGTTACCTTGACCGGGAACGTCACCGAAGAGCCCCACAAAAAGTTGGCAGCGGAAACTGTGGAGAGCTTGCCCGGTGTGAAGAGTGTCGACAATCAGCTGGTGCTCAAAGATGAAAAAACCGCAGGCAACATGGACGCCTTGGTCAAAGAACGGGTGAAGCTTGAGATGCTGTACCATCGCAACCTCAGTGCCACCAAATCCGAGTTTCAGGTGAAAGACGGGGTCGTCACTGTCCGCGGAGAAGCTGCGAGCAAGGCCCAGATCGATCTGACCACGGAATACATCAAGGATGTTGATGGTGTCAAAGACGTGAAAAATGAAATGGTCGTGGCCAATGCGGGAAAAACCGTGACTGAAAAGGTCGAAGACGTGGGCACATTGATCGATGATGCCTCCATCACCGCCCTAGTCAAGGCGACCCTACTGTATCATCGGTCGACCAGCGCCCTCAACACCAAGGTGGAAACGGTCGATGGCATGGTCAAATTAACCGGCACCGCTAAAAACGCCGCCGAGGTGAATTTGGCCACCAAATTCGTTAAAGACGTCCATGGGGTTAAAAGCGTGGTCAACAACATGGTCATCGAAAAGAAAGATCCTGCAACCAAATAAAACCGAAAGCCTGGTTGCCGGCCGGATGCAAGAGGGCACCAGCCGGCAATGGGCGGCCCGTTCAATCGGGAAGGAGGAGCACATGTTATGGACAATCGCGGTGGTTCTATTGATTCTGTGGGCGCTGGGGCTGGTGAGCAGCTACACCCTGGGGGGGATGATTCATATCCTCCTGGTCATTGCCCTGATTGTGGTGGTGGTCAATTTCCTGCAGGGCCGCAGAAGAATGTAGTAGAGGCTTGGAGTATGGAACAGCATGAAAACATAACCGAGAACAGGTGTTGTGCCCCATCAGGTGATGGGCAAAAATGTCAGTTCTCTTTTACAGGAGGCAGTATGCCCTTACTCAATAATCTTATCAAAGTGGGAGGATCGGCCGTGATTCTAAAAGAAATTGCTGACCGGATAGCGGGGACAAGGATCAACCGGGAACAGGCATTGCGCCGTAAGAATGCCGGCATGCTGGCGCTCGGTGTGGCCATTGGCGGCACAGTTGGGGCGGTTGCGGGTCTCCTTTTTGCGCCCAAGGCCGGAAAGGAAACGCGGGAAGATTTAAGCCGGGTCAGTTGCCAGACTTGGGGAAAAGTGAAAGAGAATGTTTCCACCACCGGGCACCGGTTAGTGAACTCGGTGGAGGAAAAGAGCTCTCGCCTGCGGACTGCGGCCGAGAAGGGCGTTGATGCGGCCAAAGATTCGTTCAACGAACCCTCCAGCGCGAGCGAAAAAGGCAACGGCTAAGGAAGAATCCATTTCACTGGAAGGAAAACCATCATGGAAGGATATATCACATTCAGTCAACTGGGACTGCTCATTCTTTTTCTGATGCTGGTAGCGGTGGGCGGTTATGCCATTGTCACCCTGAGAAACGTCAATGACGCGGTCAAAGATATTGGGGCGCTGCTGAAAGAAAATAAGGAAGCGCTTAATCTGGCAATTCCCAATATTGCCTTGGCCTCGGAAAATGTGGTTGCCCTCACCAGTGAATTGCGGGCAGGCCTTGGCGAAGCGAGCAGGGCCATTGGCACCGCCGACCAGATAGCGGCGTACGCCATGGTCATCGGCGAAGCTGCCAAGGCGCTGGTCAGCGTTTTTGCAGGTTCCAGGAAGTAGCGCGGCCCAATTAAGTTGCAACATGGAAAGTACGCACTTGTACTTTGGTCTTCGTGGAGATCGAAGCACAAGGGGCTGCTTTGTACTCACTGCGCCGGCAGTGCAACACTGACCAAGGAATGAAAAATGAAACAATCTCAGCAGACTCGATCAAAGGGCCGGCATCTGCATTGGGGCCTGCTCTTTTTCGGCTTCTTTTTCCCAGCTGTCGTGGCGGCAACTCCAGCAAGCGACGAATTCATCCGGGGGTATGCCACTGCGATTCTCCAGCGGGATTTCCAAGTCACGGCAAAAACGCTCAATGTCCAGTCCGGAGTTGTGTATATCAGCGGCCTGGAGGCATCGGATGTTGTGCGTGACCGCATGAAAACCTCGCTCGCTGCCATCGATGGCGTCCGCCAGGTGGTGGTTACCGAGAAAGGCGAGGTTGTCCCCACGGGTGAAAAATCGGCGATCGCCCCTGAAGTTAACGTCTTTCTGCCCCGGGACTTACTCTTTAAATCGCTGCTTGCCGACCCTCGCTGGCCGCACTTCTCCGCTTCCTATCAGCAGTATATGCAAAATGACCAGTTGGACGGAGTAGGATCGGCGACCTTCGGCGAGACCTTCAGTTTTTATCGTTTTGCGGGGCCTTGGACCAGTCAAATGGAGGTTGGCCTCCAGGCTGGCGTATTCTCCATCTTTGATATGAATTCAGATTCCCATGATCTGGTCAATGCTGATTATTTTGTAGCCGTGCCGCTTTCGTTCAAAAAAAACAATTTTTCCGCAATGTCCCGGATCTTTCACCAAAGTTCTCATCTGGGGGACGAATACCTGCTGAGCGGGCAATCGGGAGAACGTGTCAATCTGAGCTACGAAGGGTTGGATCTGCTCCTTTCCTATAATCTGCCTTGGGGTTTTCGACTCTACGGCGGCGGCGGCTATCTTTTCCATCGGGAACCTTCCGACCTCGAGCCGGGGATCGCTCAGTCGGGCTTAGAATTCAGAAGTCCCGAGGCATGGTGGGGCGGTGCGCTCCGGCCGGTGGCGGCGGTTGATCTGCAATATCATGAAGAAAACGATTGGGATGCCAATGTGTCCGTGCGTGCTGGGTTTCAGTTTGAAAATCCGGATTTTGCCAGCCGCAAGCTGCAAATCCTGCTCGAATACTATGACGGCAGTTCACCTAACGGCCAATTTTATGCCCGCGACAACGTGGAGTATATCGGGCTCGGTTTTCACTTTTTCTATGATTAAGCCCGTCCCAGGCGGATATACCCGCCAAATTCGGGCCGCCATAAGGGACACCAAATCAATATGTTAAAATGGAGGATAGTATGAAATCAAGTACTCAAGACAAGGCGGAAGGCGCGTTCCATCAAGTAAAAGGGAAGGTCAAGGAGCTTGCCGGGAAAATCAGCGACAAACCTGAACTGGAAATTGAAGGCAAAGCGGAAAACACCGCCGGAAAAGTGCAGGAAAAAATCGGCGAAGTGAAGGAAGTCTTGGGAAAATAGAAGGCTTGCCGGGGCATTCGTCGACTCGCCTGTGGTTCACTGTTCGTGACGCAGGGTATTCCATATGCAACACTATCACTCCATCTGGCCGTCTGCCGCGACAGCACCAGCACCAGCACCAGCACCAGCACCAGCACCAGCACCAGCACCAGCAAGACGTTAACTCACTTAAACAACACAACAAGATAATTCGGAAGGGAAGGATGTCTTTCGGGTACTGAACTTGTTTTACAAGAAGTGAAGGCGGCGCCCGTTGTCCCAGCGCCATCATGCAGTATCCCAACCAAGGAGGCAGCCCATGAATCTCGCCAATATCGCCAATATCGCCATAGAACCGGTATTTTCCATCTTGATAGGCATCCTGATCCTGGTTGTGCCAAGGTTCTTAAATTATTTTGTCGCCGTGTATTTGATTGTCATCGGCATTCTGGGGCTAACGCATTAAGTCCGCAAGCAACCCGATCGAAATGAACGAGGAGTGCGTCAATCACTTCAAAAAAACATTTTTTCAAAGGAGCACGACAATGACGAGCACAATGATGAAGAAGTCAAGTTGGGAAATCGGGTTTTTTACGATGCTTTTGCTGGTGGCCTTGATGGCAGGCTGCACCTCCACCTCTACCCGAGAAAGCACGGGAGAGTATATTGACGACAGCGTCATCACCTCTGCAGTGAAGGGCGAACTCTACAGCGATCCCGACTTCAAGGTTGGTCAGGTCAGCGTTGAAACCTACAAGGGCGTTGTCCAGTTGAGCGGTTTCGTCAACTCCACCCAAGCTGCCTCAAAGGCTGTGGGCCTGGCGAAAAAAGTCAAGGGGGTCCGGTCGGTGAAAAACAGTTTGGTCGTGAAATGACCAGACTCGGCAACACCGGGCCGTAGCAAGATGACTTGCAATTAATCGTTGTCCAATTGGAGGGTAAACATGTCACTAGGTACAATAGTCCTCATCATCTTGATCCTTATCCTGTTGGGGGTAATCCCAACCTGGCCCCACAGCCGATCATGGGGATATGCCCCTAGCGGCACGGTCGGATTTATCCTCATTATTTTACTCATCCTGTTTTTGCTGGGAAAAATTTAATTACACAAGGAGATTAAAAATGAAGATTTCTTACAAGGGATTTCTGGCGGTCTTTGTACTGGCGTCGGTTTTGGGACTGAGCGCCTGCAAACAAGAGGGGCCTGCCGAGAAGGCCGGGCAAAAGGTTGACCAGGCGGTTAAACAAGCCGGGAAGAAGATCGATCAGGCAACGGATCAAGCAGGGAAGAAAGTAGAACAGGCCGGGGAAACCCTCCGCGACAAAAGCAAGAAAGCAGGGGAGTAAATTGACGATGCCGCTACTACAGCCAAGGTGAAGGCTGAAATAGCCAGCGACCCGATGCTCAAAATGTCTCAGATCAAGGTGACCTCCACCAAAGGCGTGGTGCGACTGAGCGGTGCTGTCGATTCCCAGCAAAGCATCGATAGAGCTCTAGAAATAACGAGGAATGTCAAAGAAGTACCAGTAACAGAGAATAATCTCGCCGTGAAAAGCACCAATTAGAAAGCAAGGCCTTGCCGCTGCGATATTTCAATATCTCTATTTTGACCACTTGAAATTGTTAAAAATGGCCTAAAGTTACTTTGTGATAAGCCCTGGCAGCAGACTGGGTGGAGCGCTAACGGCCATAAACGTGCTTGTGGGTTCGAGGTTATTCTTTCGAAATCAAATCTCGTACCGCTTGCACTTATTTTGCACTTATTCAATAAAAAAGGGTTAGCTTTAAAAAGCTAACCCTTTGATATTAATGGTCGGGGCGGAGTGATTCGAACACTCGGCCTCCTGCTCCCAAGGCAGGCGCGCTAACCAGGCTGCGCTACGCCCCGACGATTGTCGCTGTGTGACTGAAGGAAAAATTATCTACACCATTCGGTTCGCACTTGCAAGCCTTTTCCCGGCGAACAACCACGGAAAGGGCGGAAATCCCGCCTTATGCAGGGTTGTTTTCCCTCCTGCCCCGTGCCTATCCGCTTTATGCCCACTCCTGTGCCGGGCCCTGACATTGGGCTGGCGAAAAGAGCCGATGCCCTTTAGGATGACGTGAATGATTCTTCCTCCGGTTCATTGCCGGCCACGTTCACAAGCAGCATCTGGAGCATCCATGGCGTCGCCCCCACCCCCGATTCAGCGCATCACCTTTCTTTTCTTCTTTCTCGTGGCCTCGCTGATGCTTGGCCGGGTGCTCTGGCCCTTCTGGACGCAACTGTTTCTGGCCTTTCTCCTGGCCAGCGTGTTCCACCCGGCCTATTCCCGGATTTGCACCCGGACCCGGCCCTGGATTGCCGCCTGTCTGACCTGCGTGTTGATCACCCTGTGCGTATTTCTGCCGCTGCTGTTTAGCATTGGCGCGCTTTCGGCCGAGATTCCGGGGGTAATTCAACTGGCCAAGAAGAACGACGTCCTGGTCCTGCTGCAGCAGAGTCTGCAAAACAACAGCCTGGTCCATCGGGCCGACGCCTTTCTCTCTGGTTTTGGCATCCACCTGGACATCGACCGTCTGCCCGGATTGATCACCGAGCTCTCCACCACGGTCGGGCTCTTCATCTACAATCAGGTGTCGGGTTGGGCCGCCGACATCATGCGCTTCATCCTGCAGTTCTGCATCGTCATCACCGGCGTCTTTTTTCTTTTGATCGAATTTGACCGCCTCACCAACTTTTTGCTGCGCCTCTCGCCCCTGCCGGAATTGCAGAATCGTTTTCTTATCGAGCGGTTTTCTTCCATCTCCGGGGCGGTTCTCATCGGCAACAGCCTCAGCGGCCTGATTCAGGGCGTGTGCGGCGGCATCTATTTTGCCGTGATGGGACTGATTTCCCCTGTGCTCTGGGGCGCGGTCATGGCGGTGGTCGCCTTTATGCCGATTGTCGGCATCGGTCTGGTTCTGCTGCCAACAGCCCTAATTCTCTACCTCAAGGGGTTTGGCGGTCAGGCCCTGGTCACCCTGTTTTTTTACCTAGCCCTCTCCTTTTCCGTGGATTACCTGTTCAAACCAAAATTCGTCGGCGGTCAGGCCCATCTGCCGCCGCTTTTGGTGCTGCTGTCGATCATCGGCGGCATGAGCATGTTCGGTATCATGGGGATTATCTACGGACCGCTGGCGCTCACCGCCTTCCTCACCCTCGCGGACATGTACTTCCGCGAGTATCAGCCCTATTTCGAAAATTTGGACGAAAACGATCAATAATCCCTCTGAAGGCGCTCTTGTAGAATGGGGGCAGGAGAGGCGGGTTGCGTCGTCTCTCCTTGACATGGCACAAGCTTTCAGGTAACAGCAGGAGATTTCTCGATTCCGTTCCGGCCGCACCCCCTATGCCCCTTGACCTGTCGTCTGTTTCCTGCGGACGGCGTCAGGCCGCAGGCCATGTATCCGGCCAAACCTTCCCCGTGCCCATAGATTTGGAGTTTTTCCCCCATGGATTTTTTTGCGCTGATTCAAAGCGTCCTGCTTGGCGTGGTCGAAGGCCTGACCGAATTTCTGCCGATCTCCTCCACCGGTCACCTGATCATTGCCGGCGACCTGCTGCACTACACCGGCGAGCAGGCCAAGACCTTTGAGGTCTGCATTCAACTCGGGGCAATCCTGGCGGTTTGCTGGCATTACCGTGAACGGCTGCTGCGGGTGATCGCCGGGTTGCAGCGCGAGGCCAGCGCGCAAAAGTTTGTGATCAATCTGATCGTCGGCGTTTTTCCGTCGGCGGTGTTTGGCCTGCTGCTGCACAAGCTGATCAAGGCCCACCTGTTCAACCCGGTGGTGGTGGCCGTGGCCCTGATCGTCGGCGGCCTGATCATCTTTCTGGTGGAACGACGGGAGCGCACCCCGCGCATCACCGACGTCGATCAGATGGAATGGACCGACGCCCTCAAACTGGGGCTGGCGCAGGTGTTTTCCCTCATCCCCGGCACCTCCCGCTCCGGCGCGACCATCATCGGCGGCATGCTCTTTGGTCTGTCGCGTCAGGCGGCCACGGAATTTTCTTTTTTCCTCGCCATTCCCACCATGTTCCTCGCCACCGGCTACGACGTCTATAAATCCTGGCACAGCCTGGCCCAACAGGATCTGGCCTTTTTCACGGTGGGTTTTGTGGTCGCCTTTTTCAGCGCCCTGCTGGCGATCAAAGGCTTGATCCGCTTTGTCGCCCACCACAATTTCAGAATTTTTGCCTGGTACCGGGTTGTTTTCGGGGCCATCGCCCTAGTCTATTTCCTCCGCTGAGATCCGTTATGATTACCGAATTCATCAGTACGCTCGCCGTCCGGATTCTGGACGCCACCGCCTATGCCGGCGCTTTTTTTCTCATGGCCCTGGAGAGCATGATTGCGCCGGTGCCGAGCGAAGCGGTCATGCCCTTTGTCGGCTTCCTGGTCACCGACGGCACATGGAACCTCTGGCTGGCGCTGTTGTCCACCAGCCTGGGCTCGCTGGTCGGGTCGCTGCTCTCCTACTGGATGGGCGCCTACGGCGGCAAGCCGCTGGTGCTCAAGGTCGGCAAGTATCTGCTGCTCAACCGCCATGACCTGGAACTGACCGAGCGCTATTTCAACCAGCGCCAGGGACTGCTCACCGTCTTTGTCGCCCGGTTCATCCCGGTGGTCCGCCATTTCATCTCCATCGCCGCCGGCATGGGCAAGGCGCCGCTGCTGCCGTTCATGCTGGTCACCGTTGTCGGCGCG
>JAQUEZ010000173.1 GCA_028684915.1 Desulfobulbus sp. | reverse complement strand
GATGAATAAAAAAGGCTGGTTGGAAATCCAACCAGCCTTTATCGCTATGGCGGAGAGAGAGGGATTCGAACCCTCGGTGGAGTATAACCCCCACACTCGCTTAGCAGGCGAGCACCATCGGCCTCTCGGTCATCTCTCCGAAGTGTGACATAATCAGTTGTTGTGGCGGAGGGAGTAGGATTCGAACCCACGGTACTTTCGCACAACGGTTTTCAAGACCGCCGCCTTAAACCACTCGGCCATCCCTCCATAACGGCACGTAAATACCATTTCGAAGGGACACTGTCAATAAACTACTCGATTTCATGAAAGCAAACAAGGCCTCAATAACGAACCATCAGGATCAGGAGTTCATTAATCTGTCCTGTCTGTATGAGATTACTCGCCACTTAGCATCGGCGACCAGTCTACAGGACTGCCTGGAAAAAATAGTGAACACCCTGGCAGAACACAAAAAAATGGATAACGGCACGGTGTCGATTATCAACCCGGCCACCGGTGAGCTTGAGATTGAGGTTGCCCACGGTATCACCGCCGAGGCCAAGCGACGTGGCCGCTATAAGCTCGGTGAGGGAATCACCGGTAAGGTGGTGGCCACTGGCGAGCCGATCATTGTTCCCCAGATCGGTGAAGAGCCGCTTTTTCTTAACCGAACCCGTACCCGTGGTGACGAGCGTAAGAAGAAAAGCTCCTTCCTCTGCGTACCCATCCTTGCCTCGCAGCAGTCCATCGGCGCATTGTCCATTGACCGTGAGTACACCGAGGGCTTTGGTGCCCAGTCGGAAAATGATCTCCGTTTTCTCACCGTGGTCAGCGGTCTGATCGCCGAGACCGTGCAGCGTATCCAGCGGGTCAACGAGGAAAAAGAGGCACTTCGCCAGGAAAACTCCAAACTGCGGCGTGAACTTTCTGCCAAGAACCGGATCGAGGAGATCATCGGTAATTCGTCGCGGATGCAGGAGGTGTTTGACATGGTGCATCGGGTCGCTGATTCCAATGCCACCGTGCTTTTACGCGGCGAATCCGGTACCGGAAAGACCCTGGTGGCCAAAGCCCTGCATCATAACTCCAGCCGTGCCACCGGCCCCTTTGTCGTGGTCAACTGCTCGGCCCTGCCGGAAACGCTTTTGGAAAGCGAACTCTTCGGTCATGAGAAGGGCGCCTTTACCGGGGCTACAGAGACCAAGAAGGGTCGATTCGAGATAGCCGAGGGCGGCACCCTGTTTCTCGATGAGATTGGTGAGATCAGCCCTGCGGTACAGGTGAAACTGCTCAATGTGATCCAGGAGCGCACCTTCCAGCGGTTGGGCTCGACCAAGACCATCAAGACCGATATTCGTTTGGTGGCGGCCACCAACCGCGATCTGGAGAAGGCGGTCAAGGAGATGGTGTTCCGCGAAGATCTTTATTACCGGCTCAACGTCTTTCCGGTCTATCTGCCGCCGCTCAGGGAACGACGCACTGATATTCTGTTGTTGGCTGAATATTTTCTCGAGAAATACGTCAAGGAAAACAACAAGGAAATCAAACGCATCACCACTCCGGCCATCGATCTCTTGATCCAGTATCATTGGCCGGGCAACGTTCGCGAACTGCAGAACTGTATGGAACGGGCAGTGCTGATTTGCGATGGAAACGCTATCAAGTCCATTCATCTGCCTCCGTCGTTGCAGAGTGCGGATTCCATTCATTCCACCAAGCCCCTTTCTCTGGCCACGGCGGTTGAAAATTTCGAGCGAGAACTTATCATTGATGCGCTGAAGAAAAATAACGGCAACCAGACCAAGGCCGCGAAAAGCCTGGAAACCAGTCTGCGGATCATCAATTACAAGATTCACAGCTACGGGATCGAACCCAAGCACTTCAAGGTTAAATAATGCGGGTTTTGCTCCACCTCTGTTGCGGGCCATGCACGGTGTATCCCTTGGCGCGGCTGCGGGATCAGGGCCACGAGGTTTCGGGGTTGTTTTTTAACCCCAACATTCATCCTTTTCAGGAGTTCCGTCGCCGGGTGGATGCCGTCAAGCAACTGGCCGAAGAGGTCGATTTCTCGGTGGAAATCGATGAGGGGTATGGCCTAACCGAGTATCTGCGCCAGGTAGTTTTCCATGAGCAGGAAAGATGCCCAATCTGCTATGAGATGCGCTTGATCCGAACGGTTCAGGCCGCAGTTGCTGGAGGGTTTGAGGGCTTTACCACCACCTTGCTTTACTCGAAATACCAGAACCACCGGCTCCTGATCGAGCGTTGCGAGCAACTGGCGGCTGAGCATCAACTCCGCTTTGTCTACGAGGATTTTCGCCAAGGCTGGCAGGAAGGGATCGATACCTCCATCCGCCTGGGGCTTTATCGCCAGCCTTACTGCGGTTGTATCTACAGCGAACAGGAACGCTACGACAAACGGCTGAGAAAACGCAAGAAAGCGGTCGAAAAAGCCGTTTAAAGGCAAAACCTTTTTGCCGCTGCCACTCTTCAGCGATTTTCAACACCTTTATTTTTTATTGCATAACGCCCCCGGTGCGGGACGCAGGGAGGAAAACATGGATAGAATTATAGTGCTGGCCACCAGCAACAAGAACAAGCTCAAAGAGATGCAGAATCTGCTCAAGGATTTCCCGGTAACGATCAAATCGTTGGCCGATTTCGGTCCCATGCCGGAGGCTATCGAGGATGGCGAAACCTTTGATGAGAATGCCTACAAAAAGGCGATCCATTATGCCAAGGTGCTGGGCGTGCCCTGTTTGGCTGATGATTCCGGCCTGGTAGTCGATGCCCTGGATGGACGGCCCGGTGTATATTCTGCCCGTTACTCCGGCCCGGAAGCGACTGACTGGTCCAACTGTGAAAAGCTTTTAGGGGAGATGGCCGAGCAAACCAACCGCACCGCCCACTTTGTCTGTGTCCTCTCCCTCGCCACCCCCGCCGGCCCTGCCCTCACCTGGGAGGGACGCTGCGATGGCGAACTGCTTCATGAGCGCCGTGGCGAGTCCGGTTTTGGCTATGATCCCCTCTTTTTCTTCTCCGCCCTGGACAAGACCTTTGCCGAACTTTCCATGGAGGAAAAAAGCAAGGTCAGCCATCGGGGTAAGGCATTACATGAGTTTGCGGCTGAATTTTCCAAGGTGCAGGCCTGGATCCGCCAGCGTATGGCGGAAATCAAGCCACCCAAGCCCGACCACAACGAATTTGAACACAACGATTGGTCGCAGGACCGGATGTAATCCTGATCAGGGAAAGAAAGATAAAAACGGGGCTGTCGTCATGACAGCCCCGTTTTGCGTTTAAATTTCCCGTTTCCTCTTCAAATATTCACTGGTAGGTGGCATTGGCGCGGTTGCGTGCCGATTGGTGCCCGCCGTGGCTCTCGCCCTGGAAAAGGTTTTGAGGATGTTTTCTAGCTTGTGCTGCTTCGCGCAAAGGCCAGCAGCGTGGAACCCGACCCGAGGGGGTGCATTGTATGGCAACAAAAACTGATCCTCGCGGCCATCTCAACACACTCTTGCAGCAGATAGGTGCGACCGTTATAGGTGTTGAGCATCATGTGCAGGTCATAAAGCGCCCCACGCCAGCCGCAGTCGCTGAAAAAATCGTGAATGAGCAGAAGCCCTTTAGTCGCTGATTTTTCAGCCGCCCGTTCCAGAAGTCGTGTGGTTTCTTCCCTTCCCTGGCAGTGGATCAGGTTGGAGAGCAGCACTAGGTCGCAGCTGCCTGGTTGAACATCGTCAAGCTGCGAAGGCTCCTCAGCAAGAAGATTGGCCCGGCACCAGAAAATGCGGGTGGCGAAGGAATCCAAACATTGGTGGCAGGAGGAATCGACCACCTGGGGCAGGTCACAGAAAATGGCCGACCAGCCGGGATAACGGCGGAGACAAGCGGCGAGGAAGGCCCCGGACCCCGCACCGATATCAAGAATACACCCCTGCTCTGGGAGCGGGCCAAGCGCTTCCCACAGTTCTTCCGCTCGGATGGCTGCAGCCTCGTCCATGGCTCCAAGATAAAGGGCGATCGCTGCTTGTAATTCCTCTCCTGACGTATCAACACCAGAAAAAATTCGCTGCCCGGAACGCAGGGTGGCATCCAGGCGCTGCCAGGATTGGTGCAACTGGTGCTCAAACTGCAGGGTTTGGTTTTGGCAGGACGGGGCACTCTGGCAAAGAAAGCTGCGGCTAAAGCGGCTGGGATGGTAGAGGTCGCCGTCCTGCTCCAGGAGCCCCAGGCGCCAGAGGCAGTCGAGGAACCGTTTACCATAGGCCTGATCCCAGCCGATCTGGGCACAGATCCGCTCCCCGGTTCCGCCCTGCTCGCCGATGACATCGAACAGGGCAACTTCCTCAATCAACAAGAGGATCGCGGAGAGGCGATAACCGGTCAGTCGGTCAGAGAAATCAAGAAAAGACCCGCTGCCAAAGGGGGATTGTTTCATTGCTGTTGGGCATCATTGATGCCGACTTCGGCAAAGGTCTTGATCTCGGCCAGAACTCGGGTGGCCGCACCAAGCAGATGCATGGCCACGGCGGCGCCGGTGCCTTCTCCCAGGCGGAAATCGAGATTAAGCAGGGGCGTGAGACCCATGCGTTCGAGCATGCAGCGGTGGCCGATTTCCACTGAGTTGTGGCTGGCAAAGAGATACGCCTTGGCGGCAGGGGCCAATTCGCAGGCAATGAGTGCACCGGCAGTAGAGATGAGGCCGTCGCAGATAACCGGGATGCCCCGGCTGGCGGCGCCGATCACCAGCCCGGCCAGACCACCGATTTCAAAGCCGCCAACCTTAGCCAAAACATCAATGGCGTCGGTGGAATCCGGTTGATGCAGGGCAAGTCCCTTCTCGATTACCCTGACCTTATTGGCCAGCATGGCATTATCAATGCCGGTGCCTCGGCCGGTCACCGTCTCCACTGGCAGGCCAGAGAAGGCGGCGATGATGGCCGATGAAGGGGTGGTATTGCCGATGCCCATGTCGCCGGTGCCGAGCAGATCCATGGATTCCTTGTCCACCAGTTCATTGACGATGGTAATTCCTGCCTCCAGCGAGCGGATGGCCTGCTCCCGACTCATGGCCGGTTTCTTGGTAAAGTTAGCAGTCCCCTTGCCGACTTTACTGTGGAAGATGGGCAGGTCGGGGGGGAAGTCGTGGTTGACCCCAAGATCGGCCACCCGCACCGAGGCTCCAGCATTGCGGGCGAGCACACTGACCGAGGCGCCGCCCTGCACAAAGTTGTAGACCATCTGTGGTGTAACCTCCTGAGGGAAAAGGCTGACCCCCTCCTCGACCACACCGTGATCGCCGGCGCAGGTGATAATGATCTTGTCGGAAAACTGGACATTCAAGGTACCGGTAATCGCTGCAAGGCGAGCAGCCAGGGGCTCCAACATACCGAGGCTACCCTGGGGACGAGCCTGGTCGGCCAGCCGTTGCAGGGCGGCCTGATGGACGGTTTGATTGGGTGTTTTGATCGCGGCAATGCTTTTCTCTAAAAGGCGCATGGTGGACTCGACTGGTATGTAATGGAGAATTTTGATGGCGTCGTAAAAGTTTTCGATCTCCTGCGTCGCAGCGATTTTCCCGGACGCTCGACATACCTTCTGCATGCCTTCGATCCGGGAAAAAACTGCTCCTTGTGTATCTGTTTTTTTATCGAGCCATCTTTTAGCGTGTGATGGACTTTGTATGAGTCCATCAATTTTTGGGGACAATCACTTTGCAGAGGGTGGGGCGGCCGGGGAAATTTTGTCGCCGCTGATATCCTCGCGAAAGACCTCCATGCCCTTTTTCATCGCACAGAAATCACCGCACATAGTGCAGGTGTCATCAGCCTCTGGAGAACGCTGGGCGCGGATCTTTTTCGCCTGCTCGGGAAAGAGCAGCAACTGCTCCAGATCCTGCCAGCGCATGTCGCGTCGGGCCATGGCCGCCTGTTTCTCCCGGTCGCGTCGGTCCGGATACTTGGCCACGTCGCCGATGCGCACGGCCAGGCGGGTGGCGCGCAAGCCTTCGCGAACATCGTTTTCATCGGGCAGGGCGAGGTGTTCGGCCGGGGTGATATAGCAGACCAGGTCCGCACCGTGGCGGGCCGAGTTGGCCGCACCGATGGCCGCGGTGATGTGATCGTAGCCAGCACCGGTATCCAGGGGTAGGGGGCCGAGAACATAGTAGGGCGCATTGCCGCTCATCCGTTTTTCGAGCAGGATGTTGGCCGCGATCTCATCCAGCGGCACATGGCCAGGCCCTTCAACCATCATTTGGCAGCCCATTTCACGGCCGAGTTCGGCCAGTTCGCAGTTGATGATCATTTCCGCCATCTGGGCTCGGTCGTGGCTGTCGTGGATGGCCCCGGCGCGGATGCCGTTGCCCAGGGAAAGGATGGCGTCGTATTTTTTCATCAGGGCGCAGACCCGGTCAAACTGTTCGTAGAGCGGGTTTTCCTTGCCGGTGGCATCCATCCAGGCGACCATGAAGGTGCCGCCCTTAGAGGCCAGACCTCCGTAGCGAAAACCCTGTTTGCGCAGTCGTTCAATGGTATAGCGGTTGATGCCGCAGTGGATGGCCATAAAACTGAGGCCGTCTTCGAGCTGCCGTTCAATCAACTCAAAGAGGAATTCGGGATCGAGTTGAGTGGGATTCTTATACTTACGGGCCGTTTCTTTGAAGGCTTGATAGAGCGGGACGTTGCCCACCGGAAGTGAGGTGGCTGCCAGGACCTCCCGGCGGATTTTATCCAGGTTGCCGCCCACGGAAAGCTCCATCAGGGTGTCTGCGCCTTCCTCTTCGGCGATACGCGCTTTGCGGATTTCCCCATCCAGGTCGCAGATATCCGAGGAGGTGCCGATGGAGGCATTGACCTTGGTGCGCAGGCCGCTACCGATGCCGACCACTTTCTGGTGCGGACGGGAGGGATGGTTGGCGATGACGATTTCGCCGAGTGCGACTTTTTCGCGGATAAACTCAGGGGAGAGACCCTCGGCGCGGGCAACGGCCTCCATCTGCGGGGTCAGAGTGAGAGCTCGGGCGAGCTCGATTTGGGTTTTCATGTATCCTCCGTACGTTGCGACAGTCCGAGTGCGGAAAAAGAAAAGGGTTTCAAAAGGGAATAATCCTTTTGAAACCCTTTTCCATCGCGTTCCCAAGAAGAATCTGTCTATACGTCTTCTGACTTCCGGTGACTGCGAAATCGCGCCTTCCCAATCAATATGATCAGTGGCGTCCCTGTCCCTTTTAAGGAGGGGATGCGATCTTTACAACCGGTTACAGCGGCGGGACCGTCACGGATTTACACCGTGTTCCGTTTATAGAACTGTCTTTATGTTAAGTGTGTTTGTGTCTTCTGCTTGCTGTGCAGGTGCGCCAAACTACCATAGGCGATGTTGCCTGGCAATCCCCAAAAAGAAGGAAAAATCTCTCTCCAAAGAAGGGCTCAGAGAGCCTTTTGCGAGGCCATCAAAATTCGTTTCCCCCTATAATCTAAGGAGTTGCCAGGGAGAAAAGATGTGCAATCACGGATAAGGTATCCGTGATTGCAGGTGGTGCATGGCACATTGCGGGAAAGGAAAGAGGCGGGAACAATGTGCCGCATGCGGGGCAAGGGCAACGTATTGCAGATGCCCCGCAATCTCTTGGTTGAGTGGTTATTTAACGGCGATAGCCATTCCAGTCGCGATCTCGGTGATGCCTTTCCCGATGTCGGTCGTAATAGGGTGGCGGAGGCGGAGGGTGGTGGCGCCACCGAGGTGGTGGGTAGTATGCGCACGGGGGCGGTGGAGCCAGCCGCCAGGCATGCCAGCGTTCGTAAACAACCGGGGGGGTGTAGACATAGTGGGGGCGACTATCAAAGGCTGCGATTACGCCACCGAGGTCAAGACCTACATAAACCCGACTCCCCGCCTGCGCCTTATCGGCAGGCAAAACAGCAGAGATGGCGGCAAGAATCAGTAGGGAGAGTAGAATTCGATAATTTTTCATACAGACCTCCTTGGGCAGGTGCGGGATGCGCTTGCATCACTGCTGCCCTTATTTGTTGACCGTCTGCAGGCGAACCTGGTCGTTGACCTGCGTGTGGCCGTTACCCGCACATTGGAGTGTGATGGTATCCTCGGTGGTTGAGATCACCGTGCATGTGCGGGGGATAGCGGTAAGTGCTGGTGCGATTAACAGTGTCAGACAAACCAGCAAACCAAGGGTTTTCATGAATGGTGCATCCTCCTGATGAATTCGTGTAACAGGCAAACATCTCTGCCCGTTTGTCTCAAAAATAGGCGACTTTGGGCTCGGTTGTCAGTGGACATCGGGCGGTTTGGGGTACGACAACGGGTGATGTCGGGTCCATGTCGGCCCGGGGATCTCCTTGAGAATATGTTTAAAAATCAGCTTATTGCCTTGATAACGATTTCAGGGAAAGGTAGGATGCCGACTTGGCGGCATTGACCTGTCGAAGAACGAATCAAGAGAATATCGAGATTTTTGCAAAGTGAAAAAATGATGGCGTCGTAAAACTTCGATCTACTGCGTCGCAGCGTTTTTCTCGACGCTCGACATACCTTATGTATGTCCCCGCTCCGGGAGAAACACTGCTCCTTGTATATCTGTGTTTTTATCGAGCCATATTTTAGAGTGTGATGGACTTTTTATGAGTCCATAAAATATGGGTTTTAAAAAAAGGAGAGGAGATGGTTTCGCGCAAGGTGGAACAGTTTATTTATGTTGTTGGTGAACATCAGGACGGAATGATCCCGGAGAGTGACGAGATCCTCGCCTTTACTCGTGATAACATGGGGGAGGTGCAAACCCAGGAATTGGTCATGGTCATGGCCAACGTGTTTGCCAAGGGGCAGTATTTTCCCGGACCGGACGGTGCCCTCAGTTCAGTGATTCACGAATTTGTCCGTCGCTCCGACAGGTTCCGTTTATCCAAGGCGAGGAAAAAAGATCATTGTACCCTGGTGACGGCATTTAAACGATTTGACGGTGAAATCTCGGTGAAAGTCGCGGCGGTGATCAGCATCGGATCCGCGAGCCTTAAGGTTGATGAACCCGAAAGTTTTCATCGGATGTTGATTGCCACCATTCCTCAATACCAAGAGGCCTTTCTCGAAGAAGCCTATGCCAAAGACTCAAAGGTGATTGAACTACTTAAAGAGAGCACCCTGCATCATATCAACAGTACCCTGCAGTAGATGGACAGGAAGGGACAGGCGGGTTTGTCCCATGGGGACAGCGCGCTATTGCACCGACATATATAGGGTTTTTCTGGCATAATTTCCGCACCGTGCATACTGTGAGAGACAAGAATCGACATGTTGTCCCCAAGTACCCACTAGGATGAGGTTATGGAAAATAAACACAAATTTAATATGTTTTTTGCCATTTTTGCAGTTTTCGGCATCTTGATCATTCATGAGATATGGACGGAACAGCAAAAGGTTGAAGCGGTACCCTACAGCGAAATGGAAGCCTTGCTTCAGCAGGGAAAGGTGAAGGAACTCTCCATCCGTGAGCAGTATATCTTGGGTGAGCTGAACCAGCCGGATCCAAAGGGAAAAACATTTATTGTCGCCAATCGTGTCGATCCTAAGCTGGCCGAACAACTCTCAAAGTTTGGGGTCCCTTTTACCCAGGTGTATGAGAGTAAGTTCCTGACAACACTGCTCTCTTGGGTGGTGCCCGCGCTGATTTTTTTCGGCATTTGGATGTTGATTTTTCGCAAATTTATCGACCGCCAGGGTGGAATGGGTGGTGGGTTCATGAGCATTGGCAAATCCAAGGCCAAGATCTATGTCGAGCAGCAGACCGGAGTCAGTTTCGAGGATGTGGCCGGAGTGGAGGAGAGCAAGGCGGAGTTGCTGGAAATCGTGGAATTTTTAAAAGCTCCGGATGAATATGGTAAGCTCGGAGCGAGAATGCCCAAGGGGGTATTGCTTGTCGGCCCTCCGGGAACCGGGAAAACCTTGTTGGCTCGGGCCGTCGCCGGTGAAGCCGGGGTGCCTTTTTTTTCGATTAGCGGTTCTGAGTTTGTGGAAATGTTCGTCGGTGTGGGAGCCGCGCGGGTCCGCGATCTTTTTGAGCAGGCTCGTAAGTCGGCGCCGGCGATTATTTTTATCGATGAGTTGGATGCCTTGGGGAGGGCACGTTCTGCCGCCGGTCTTGGTGGTAACGATGAGCGGGAACAGACCCTGAACCAGCTGCTGGTCGAACTGGACGGCTTTGACCCCACCAGCGGTTTAGTGCTGTTGGCAGCCACCAACCGGCCGGAGGTTTTGGATCCGGCACTGCTTCGTGCCGGTCGTTTTGATCGGCAGGTTTTAGTCGACCGGCCAGATAAACAGGGCCGGATTGCCATCCTTAAGGTCCACATGAAAAAGGTCCATCTGGGCAGCGATGTCGATCCTTCTCAGGTGGCGGATTTGACCACCGGCTTTTCCGGAGCAGACCTGGCCAACCTGGTCAATGAAGCCGCACTGCTGGCTACGCGTCGTCAGGCACAAGATGTCTGCATGGAGGATTTTACCCAGGCCATTGAGCGCATCATCGCCGGTCTGGAGAAGAAAAATCGCCTGCTTAACCCGCGGGAGCGCGAGATTGTGGCCTATCATGAAGTCGGTCATGCCGTGGCGGCGCTGGCGCTGCCGGGGAGTGATTCGGTCTACAAAATTTCCATCATTCCTCGGGGCATTGGTGCCTTGGGCTATACCCTGCAACGGCCGACCGAGGATCGGTTTCTGATGACCAAGGAGGAGTTGGAAAATAAAATAGCCGTGCTTTTAGGGGGGCGTGCCGCGGAAAAATTGTTTTTCGGCCATCTTTCTACCGGGGCCTCAGACGATATCGCCCGGGCCACCGATATTGCCCGCAATATGGTCACCCGCTATGGCATGGATCCGAATATCGGCTTTGTGGTCTATGAAGAAAATCAGCAGAGTTATCTCAACCAGCAGCAAGGACACGGCATCAACGGCTGTCAGATCAGTGATTCGACCGCACAACAGATCGACACCTCGGTGCGCAAAATTATCGACGATACCTTTGCCCGAACCTATGCAATCCTGGAAAACAACCGTGGTGTCCTGGATCGTTGTGCAAAGGTCTTGCTGGAAAAAGAAACATTGCTGGAAAAAGAATTGGCCGAATTGACCGGGGATCTGCAACGATCAGTAGCATAAGCGCACCGTGAGGGACTGTCTTTTGGAGCTGGAAAGGTTTTTCCGGCTCCGGAGTTTCGTTCTCCGCAAATTCAGGAGGCGATCGGCAGGAAAGGGCGCAGATCCTTTTCATACCGGGTCAGGACCTTGAAGCCCTTGGCCTCCAAGGCCCCAATGGCCTTGCTGCCTTCAATCCGGGCGACTCGAATCACCAGATGGGATATTTCCGGGTGTTCGCGAACCGGCCAGCAGAAAAAACTCTGAATATTGACCTGCGCATCCTTGAGGATCGAGGTCACCTCAGCCAGACGACCGATCTGATCACCCACCAAAACACCCAAGCGAACACTTTCCTCACTCATGCCAATGGCCTGGAGCAACACCCCCATGACATCGGTACTGGTGACAATGCCCACCAACTGCCCCTCTGCCATGACCGGCAGAGCGTTAATGCTTTCCGTCTGCATGATGTAGGCGGCCCGCTCAATGGTGGTATCGGGTGTGGCCATCTTCAGGGTTTTGACCATAAACATACCCACCTCCACCGTTTGCAAGAGGTAGTGCAGTTCATGCTTACTGAGGGTGGTGGCCGGTGAAGCCCAATTCTGCTTGAGATCGCGATCGGAAACAATGCCGATCAGCTTACCCTTTTTGTCCACCACCAACAGGTGCTCGATGCGGTGCTGGTCAATCAACTTCCGAGCCTCGACCAGGGTGGTTTCAGGAGCAACGGTGACAAGGTCGGTGTGCATTATTTGGCCGATATACAAGGGATACCTCCTCTTTACGATAAAGGACAGAGACGTTATTCCCCAATCCGGGAAAGCACCATCGATCCGTTTTCGGGTTGGCGGTAACTGATTGAGCCCTCCAGTTGGCTGGGCGCAACAGGTTGGTCAAACTGCATTTTCACCACCAACTGCCCTGGTCGCGGCCGCTTGAACAGCCATTTGACGGCCGATCCTCCACGGTGTTCCCCCACGGGCGGTGGCGTGGCCGCAACCAGGGATAAACCAGGGCCCATTTTCTGGAGGACGATAAAGGCGGCCGGTGCGGGCCGTTGCACCGTGATGTGCAGGGCGATGGTATTGTCCTGGCCGGGAATGTAGCGGCCTGCCACTTGGGAAGCAGCCAGGGTAGGGGAGGCGGTTAGCAAGAAGCTCAGGAGGAGCACGAAACGAACCATAGCTTATTCCTTGCCGGGTGCGGGTGCAAAAGATTGCGTCCGTTTATTCCAGGTGTACTTCCCAGCAAGCCACAGTTCCTCGAGGGCAGAAAAATTGATTAAGGGATCACCGGGCAGGGAGTAGGTCTCATAGGCAATGAGGATCTCATCATCGCTGATCACATAATCCTGATCCGTATCAGCCCAGTGATAGGGGCTGAGTTGGATTTCCGAGCGGCCACCGATCTTGTCGCCGATCAACTGTCCTTCCCGGGTGATGATATCGCCGGAAAAGGTGATACTTTCCTC
>JAQUEZ010000502.1 GCA_028684915.1 Desulfobulbus sp. | reverse complement strand
GTCCATATAGAAGTAGGGACTTTCTAACAGAATGTTGAGCACCTTGCGGACTCTGTCGCCATGCCGTTGCAGAATGTTTGCGAGCGCTATTTCCATGATTTGGCCATTGATGAGGGAAGAGGACTGATGACCAGCTCCGGGCAGTGCAGTTGCTGTTCGGCAAGGGAAAGCAGAATGCGCTGCTCCACGGGCGTGAGCCTGTAGTGGAGCCGTGCCAGGCGCTTGCCCTCAGTCAGCAGGCCTGCCCGAGCCAGTTCAATGACCTTGATGAAGTCGTCAAAAGAGCTGATATGCACTGCGGAAAGCAGACCCAATTGTTCTTCTACAGTAAAGGGAATGTTCTCTTTGATCCAGCGCTGAAGCAGGGTTAGGCGAGCCTCTTCCATGGATTCGACTACATTGCCCTGGCTTTGTTTACTGCCGAGATATTGCCTGGGAAACTCACTCTGCCGGGAAAGCCGTTTACGTGGGATCGGTGGCTCGGCCTTTTCCTGATAGTCCCAGTAGTTGGGATCAAAACAACACAGCGGTTGGCCAAGCAGGTCGTTCATGAAACCCGCCGCATCGGCCTGTGCATCCAGTGTGGCGATTTCTTCGATGCGGCAACGAATATCCTGCAGCCGGTTGTTTTTCCGCTCGAGTTCGCGCAGATGGCTACGGAGTTTCTGCCACACTTTCATGGACGCGTTATTGATGCGCTGCAGGAGTTTATCCAGGCTACCCTGCTCCTCAAAGAAAGCCTGCAAGTTCTCCGGAATTGCGGCAACATGGACCATCCTTCGCGATTGCAGAAGGTTCGGTGTCCGTTGTCTCTCCGTCTCCATGATTCGGTGGCATTCAAGAATCTTGTTAATGTTGCTTTCCTTTCTCAATCGTTCTAGCAGGGGGATGATCTCCTGGCGCAGGCTGAAGATCTGTTGGAGGAAATTGTCCACATAGGATTCGATCTCCCCTAGCAGCGTGCGCACCTCCTCAATCCGGTAGTGCTGAACCAGGAAAAAAAGCAAACGGCCATTCAGATCCGCCAGATTGACCGTGATCTCCTGGCAAAGGTCGCCAGTCTTGTAGAGCTGAAAGAGTATACGGCGAGCCGCATCCTCCTGGTTTTCCTCCCCGAGTTTGAATAGATGTAAAAGCCGCAACAGTTCGCCCAGGCTGCCCCGGCTCTCTCCCAGGAGATCTCGGGTATCATTGCCCCGGCGCTGGATGTCGTCCAGATAGCGCTGCTCAAGCCATTCGAGAAAGGCAACCGCTTCATCGGTCAGCCGATAGCGGAATTTGCGTTTGCGATTGTCGCGGTAGCCACGCAGGCGCTGCTTTTCGATACGGTAATCGACCAGTTCCCAGGTGGTCAATTGGCCCAAGTCGGTGCGGAACTGGTTTTGACTGTACTCGTTGTCTTGGGCGGAGAGCGGCGGCTGAACGCCTTGATAGATGTCTTCGTAGAGGGGTTCAAGTTCGTAGTCGCGCTTGAACAGCAACAACCTGTAGAGGATGTTCAGGTAGTAGAGGGCCCGTTCCGAGGTGAGCAGGACCCCGAGGTGAGCATTCCGGCCGGCAAGGAGCACGGCCGCGCCCTGCTGCTCAAAAAAGGCGAGCCCTTGATTGCTGAAGAGCTCTGGATGGTCGGTGTGCTCCACGATGGTTGGCCTTTTTATTTTTTGATTAAGGGAAGTGAAAGCGAACCGGTTTCGAGAGCGCTAACAATCCGTGACAGCGTTGTTTTGCCTGAATAGTTGCGGCCATATTTTTGATCAAATCGATTTTCTTTATCTCGCCGTTCATCAGCAAGCCCCTCCGGCGTTTGGAACCGTTCCAGCTCCAACAATCTCCATCAGCTTCCCGTAGCTGGTCACCACGTCGTACTTGACGTGTTCGGGATCGATCCTGCGGTTGATCTCTGCGAAGAACTTACGGGCGCATTCGATTTTCTTTTCCTCGATGGCTCGCAACTGCATGGTGGACATGGAGCCTTTGGTTTCAGCAACGAAATAGATATGTTTTACCGAGCCCTCCTTGAAGGAAATGGCCCAGTCCGGGTTGTAGTTGCCGACAGGGGTTGGAATTGCAAATCCCCGTGGGAGTTTTGCATAAACGACCACTTCAGCGCCAGTATCCAGCTCCTTCACAAACTCTCGCTCAATTTTGGAGTTAGAATCGAATATCACATGATCATACACATGTTTCTTGAGCTTTTCGCTGGCTCTTGAAAAGTCTTGCTTGCTTTGACCTGTAGTGAAAATATCGATATCGTGGGTTTCGGCAATGCTGTCATAGCTCAACCGTTCAATGATGATCGTCGCTTTCTGTTCATTGATAAGTCGTGATGCCTCGGCAATGAAATGTTCAGGGTTCTGCTTGAATTGCTTGAATACCAGCGCCTGAACGCCGCTCAATATCTCGGCGATGGTCTTTCTTGTCAGCTGGGTGTTCTCGGCAATCTTCCCGAGCAGGTCATAGGTGACAATGGAATGAATGGACGCATTATGGGTTTCAACCTTTGTTCCAGTTAGTGAAAATCCGTCGCCACTTTTAAGTTGGGTATCGGTAATCTGGTCAGCCTGGACTCCACCTTGGATAGTGTATTGCAAAGGGGTTACCCTCAGTTCAACATCAAGGACCCGAATACAGTTCCGGATCAGTTCGCTGGAATCGAACTCAACACGGTAGACAGCCTTTTGATTGATACGGCTCCAGAGTGCCTTGAACTCTTTCTTTTCAAAGTTGGCGTTCAGAGGATTGATTTTTGGCTTGCGGTCGTCACCTACATCAGGCAGCTGCGATTCGCTGAACACACTGTCGATCAGGCTAAAAATCTGCTCCGCATGCGGGGCTATTTCTGGAGGAAGAGGGGCTAGGGTGCCGTCGGCTTTAGCCTCGTGGTAGGCCTCGGCTACCTGATCCACGTCATCGGTATAGTCGTTTTTGAGCAGATACTTGAAAATCTGCTTGGCCATGACCGGAGTAATTTCAACTGACCCGGCTTCGGTGGTGATAACCTTCCCGGTGAAATAGGCTT
>JAQUEZ010000501.1 GCA_028684915.1 Desulfobulbus sp. | reverse complement strand
AGCCAAAGATGGTCCGAAGATGAGATGCAAGATGTGCAAGTTTTTTGTTAATAGGTCCTTGGAGTGGGGGCGGATAATTTTTCCGTGATCAAACTGCTTTTTTCCAAGTATACTGTATTGCAACCTCGGCATTGCAATACAGGGCGGAGAAGTATCCATCTGTTCATGCTCCGGCTCTTTGCTAAGATCTGTTGTCGACCCACTCACTGAAATTCATTGGTACCTTCATGCAATCATTCCAGGATAGCGAAGAACGTCTTCGTATCATTGCTGACAACACCTATGATTGGGAATACTGGCGTGCACCGGCGGGTGGTTATTTCTGGATATCCCCGGCCTTTGAAACAATAACCGGCTATTCCTTGGATGCATTTCTTGGGGACGATGCAACCCGCACCAGGGTCCGCGACATCATTCATCCACAAGATCGGCAATTTTGGGAAAATCATATCGATCAGGTCGAAAAGGGAGAGTCGGAGCAGGAGGAATTCGAGATCCGAGTTGTCAAGGCCAACGGAGACACGATATGGATCAAGCACACCTGCAAATCCATTTACGGATCAAACGGTGAGTACCTGGGAAAACGGGGTTGTAATCGCGATGTGACCGAACATCGCCGCATGATCGAGCAACTCATCAAGAGCCAGCAAGATCTTACTTCCCTCTTAAGCTGGAAAAACAATATCCTGGATGTCTCCGCCTTCGGCTTGTTGGTGGTGACGGATCAAAGGGTGATTACCGAGGTAAATAAAGGATTTGTCGAGATGTTCGGCTATGCCCCGGAGGAAATTATCGGGTGCCCGGCCGAGATACTCCACATCAGCCCCGAGATGTCTCATACCTTCAAGGAAAAATATTGGGAGATCACTGCACAGAAAAAAGTCGTGGCCGTGGAATGGCAATTGAAAAAGAAAAACGGGCAAATTTTATGGTGCTCGTTTGCTGGTAGTGCCCTTGATATGCGCGATCTGCGCAAGGGAGTGGTTTGGATCATCCGCGATATTTCGGAACGCAAGCACATGGAGTTGGTCTTGCGGGAGTCCGAGGAACGTTTTCGCACCCTGTTTGAACAATCCCTCGACGCCATCGCCATCATGGATGGCTTTCCTCCCAGCTTCCATTACGTCAATCCGGCCTTTGTCCAACTTTTCGGCTATTCCCTGGAGGAGATCCGTCAGCTGAGAGGTGAACGGATCTGGAGTATCGTCTATCCGGAGGATTTACCCCATCTTCAGGAGAGCCTGGGGAAAAGGATGAGAGGGGAGGAAACTTCGGCCCGCTATGAATTTCGCATAGTGCGTAAGGATAGGGAGGTTCGCTGGGTGGAAACGGTCGGTTACCGTTCGCAGATTGGCGACAAGGTTTTTAACCAGTCCATTTATCGTGACATCACCTCTCGCAAGCAAGCGGAGGAGCAACAGCGGCAACTTGAGGTCAAGCTGCAACAGTCGCAAAAAATGGAGGCCATCGGCACCTTAGCCGGCGGCATTGCCCATGACTTCAACAATATCCTCAGTGCGATCCTTGGCTACGGGGAAATGGTGCGAGATGCCAGCCCCTTGGGTTCAGCCAATGCCCATTACATCGGCAAGGTGCTGGAGGCGGGGCAGCGGGCATCGGCGCTAGTCAAGCAAATCCTGGCCTTTAGCCGCCAATCCCAGGCGGAGCGCATCCTGGTGGAGCCCGTCCACATCGTCAAGGAGGCGCTCAAGCTCCTCCGTCCGGCCATTCCTTCGACTATAGCCATCAGGCAGCATTTTGAAGTGAGCGATACCAAGATCCTCGCCGATCCCACCCAGATCCACCAGATCGTCATGAACCTTTGTACCAATGCTTTCCATGCGATGGAACATTCCGGCGGGGTGCTTGATGTGCATCTTGATCTCCGTACGCTTGCAATGGATGATCTGCGGCAGTATCCCAAGGCGAAGCCAGGGGAGTTTGTCGTCCTGTCCGTGGGGGATAGCGGACCGGGCATTCCCCCACATATCCGCGACAAAATCTTTGATCCTTTTTTTACGACCAAGGAGATCGGCAAGGGGACCGGAATGGGGCTTGCCATTGTCCATGGCATAGTCACGACTACAGGAGGTTTTATCACCTGCTCGAGTGAGTTGAAAAAGGGAACAGTCCTCCAGGTGTTTTTTCCCGTGGTTGGGGACGGGACGGTATTCGCCCCCAGGCCACCGGTCGACGACCTTCCCGGGGGTAAAGAGCGGATTCTTCTTGTTGATGATGAAGAGATGCTGGCCGATATGTGCAAGGTGATGCTCGAACGGCTTGGGTATCAGGTGACTGCCTGTACCAGCAGCACCGATGCCCTGACTCTATTTCTCGCCAACCCGGATCAGTTTGACTGCGTCATCACCGATCAAACCATGCCCGACATGACCGGCTTTGATCTGGCACGGAGGATTCTGCTCACGCGGCCGAACGTGCCCGTCATCCTCTGCACCGGGTTCAGCAATCTGGTGGACGAAGAGCTGGCCAAGGGCTATGGCATCAAGGGATTTGTTATGAAACCGATGACGAAACGGGAGATAGCGTTCCTGCTGAGAACGCTTCTCGATGTTTGAGAGCGTTTGAAGAGCTCACATTGGTTCGGGATCACATCGTCATTGCGGATCAATCAGAAGAGTGTGGCATCACCTGGGTGTCATCTCGACCGAAGGGAGAGATCTCATTTCTTCAGGCTGCGTTTCGGTGGTGCCCGTAGGGTGGCCACAAACAAAGGCGCCAACCATGATGGCGTCGTAAAAACTTCGATCTACTGCGTCGCAGCGTTTTTCCGGGCGCTCAACATACCTGATGTATGCCTTCGCGCCGAAAAAAAAACTACTCCTTGTATATCTGTGTTTTTACTTAGCCATCTCTTAGAGTGTGATGGACTATTTACGAGTTCATCAAATCTCAAGTTTCGGGGTTCGCGTTGCCAAGAGAAAATCGACGGACAACCTCTTGAAATAATGTCATTTTAACGTGAAAAGCTTTTTGTTTTCTGATACATTGGATTTGCGAAAATACCTAATGATAT
>JAQUEZ010000172.1 GCA_028684915.1 Desulfobulbus sp. | reverse complement strand
GCGGCTTTTTTCCAGCATCCTTGTTGCACAACAAAAAAGGCGAAATCAAGTTGCCTTGAAATCGCCTATGATGTCTCTCAAATGGTCGGGAAGAGAGGATTCGAACCTCCGACCCCAGCGTCCCGAAGACTGATTTTTCACTAACTATTCCCCTGCAATTATTGCATCTTTTTCACTGGTAAGTGGTAAGCGCTTACCAAGCACCGCCACCGCCGCGCGGCGCTGGGCCGTGATGGTGTGCTGATAAGTGCGCAAGGTCATGTCAGGTGATGCGTGGCCGAGGATTTCGCTGACGGCCTTCAGGTCGGCTCCGGCGGCAAGCATCTCGCTGGCGGCCATATGGCGCAGATCATACAACCGCAGCTGGCGCGTCACCCCTGCCCTGCCCTTGGCTGCTCGCCAGGCTGTTTTGAGGCTTCCAACGCGCGAGCCGTTATAATGCACTACCCAACCAAGCGGCCCACGCTCTCTATCCTGCATCAGCCATTCTTGCATTTTCCCGCTCAACTCCTCGGATATCGGGACCACCCGTGCACGCATGCCTCCTTTTTTGGCCGACTCGACAAAGATCGTCCCCTCCATCAGATCCACGTGATCCCATCGCAAAGCCAACAACTCTGACCCGCCTGGCCGCATACCGGTGAAGTAGGCCAAGAGCAAGGCGCGCTGCAGGTGCGGCGCCGATGCTTGATAGATAGCGTCAAACTCTGCCGCTGTTGGCGGTGAGATGATGCTGTCGTCTCTGGTCGGCAACTGGTATCCATCCATGGGGTTGGTGGATATCCTCCGGCGCGAAACCGCCCAACGGAGGATGGCGCGAATGATCGACAGCTCGCGGTGGATGGTGGTCATCTTCATCCCTGCTTCCGAGCGCGCATTAATATATTGATCCAGCACTGATGGTCCTATTTTGGATCCGGGCAGGTGCCCGATGGCTGGTCGAAGGTGCGCCTCGATTTTGTAGCTGGCGTCAATCCGGCTGCTCATGCGCATATCAACGCCGTGTTGCGTGATGTACTCGTTGGCCAGTTCTAAAAAGGATGGCTCGCTCTCAACTCCACTGGCCTGCTGCCCTAGTCCCAACTCATGATTGCGCGCATGCGCCGCCAATTCTCCCTCGACGCCTCGCCCAAAATATTCGCGCGTGCGATTGGGCTCTTCCTGATTTCGGCCGCGATGGTAAAACACAAACCACCGTCCGTCCTTGGTTTGGTGGACGCTCATGCCGGACCATCCTTTTCACTCTCCTTTTTCTTCCGGCCGGTAACAAATACAGTGGCCACGGCGCCAATGGTAAAGGAGCAAATCGTTCCGGCTACGGCAGGGTGACCGGTCCCCAGCGCCACGCCCGCCAGTACAACCATCGACAGCACGGTTGCTAAAGCAAAAATTTGACCTCGCTTGGTTTCGTCGTGGCGGTTGCGCTCGATAGTTTTTTCGGCGTCCCATTGCGCAGCGTTTGATTCGCGCACGCTACGGGCGTTCTCTTCGGCCATACGCAGAATACGATCAGCAGCGCCGGCGAGAATGCCTTCATAATACTCGAGGCTTTCCGGGGGCGGGATTGGCCCTGAAAACTGGGATTGACGAACATGCAGGAAGTGGTTGTATCCCGAGTCGTCCTCGGTCACTTCAGGGGTATATCCAGACGGAAAAAAAGGAGGATCAGTTTTTTGATCGTTTTGGTCGGAGTTCATCATGCACCTGCCCCATGGCCATACGGAAGCTGTCGCCGACCATATCCCACGCTTTCGCGTTTATCTGTTCCGGCGTCATGGGCATAGGCCTGGACGGTGTGCATCGCTCGCGGTTCGGCATGATGTCAAGGATGCTGCCGAAGCCAATGAAGAAGTTGCGTGTCTTAGTACTCATGCCGTTTAGTATAGTCAGATTTTTGATGGTTTCAATGGTTATATGTTGAATTGCAACGCAAGCATCCGGGAGCACGGGTGCCAAGGATGCAAATTGGAATTAAGTTTTGGCGAACTGTTTCCAACAGGATACGTCATTTTTTATTTAGCGCGCCCTCAAATACCACTTTTGAACATAACTCTGTTGTTAAATTATTTTACTGACAAGATTTAGGCCTCGCCGCCATCGCGAAACCTAAACGCAACCGCCTGCCTTGCCCCATGGGACCATTCACTTGAGAACAAAATCAGATAGCGTTGAAGTTATGATACAGGAGATATGTGGAATCTTTTGCAAAAAAGTAAACTCTCTCGATTCAGATTTTCTTCTCTCAAGGTTTGACCAGAACAACCGAATCGCATTTAGTCCATCGATATAGTTGAACATTCGCAGAAATACTTTTGAGCTATGTCCCCTTAGATTTTTCTGGCTTTAGGTTTGCGCTGACTTCCAGTTTGATGGTCGGCTGGATGACAGCGTCTTTTTTTTGATTGACACTGAAACATGTGTAACGTATTTTGTGTTCACTATGAAAAATAAATGGATTCTCTTCTCGTACTCAATTCCCGCTGCTAATGCCAAAGCGCGGATGCGCACTTGGAGGCGTATTTCGGCCACTGGGGCGGCACAATTGAAAACCGGACTCCAGATTCTCCCAAATCGTGAGGATCTAATGGAAAACATAACCTGGTTGATCGGCGAAGTAAACAGCCTGGGGGGTGAGGCTATCGCTCTGCAGTGCGCCCAAGTCGAGGGCATGGCTGAACAACAGATCGAGCAGCTGTTCCAGTCCCAGGTCGATCCTGAGTTTGAGCAGATTCAACTAGAAGCCAAAGCCTTGCTCACCAAGGCAGAAGTTTTGGAGAATGACGGGAAGGTCAAGGAGTTGTCGGCGGCTTTGCGCAAACTCCGCAGGCGTTGTGAAACGGTTAGGGAACGAGATTTCTTTCCCTCCGGTGCAGCAGCCAAAACTCTGAACGTGCTTGATTCTATTTCCGAGCGGTTGCGAAAACCCGAGCAAGCATCGTTACCGGTCGCCCGGCTTGATCGTTCCCTGTTCCAGAATAGAACGTGGATAACGAGAGCACGCCCTTACATCGATCGTTTGGGATCGGCATGGCTTATCCAACGATTTATCGACCCTCATGCCAGTTTCCGCTTTCTTGGTGCTGGGGAAACCCCGAATCTCAATCAGGGTGAATTGCCCTTTGATATGGCCATCGGCGAATTTACCCATCAGGGCGAATTGATCACCTTTGAGGTTCTTATGCGGGATTTCGCACTGCATGACGCGGCACTGGCCAAGATGAGCGAAATGATCAGACACATCGATGTGCAAGAGGGCCCTTTACCTGATGACGCCAACATGCTGAAAGCCCTGATCGATGGATTGATTGCCCTCACCGATGGTGATCATCAGTTGCTGGAACGAGCACGGCTACTATTTGACGCCCTTCATGCCGGCCTCACGAAGGCCGGGCAAAATGTGTGAGCATAAAACCGTAGTCCGTCTTGTCCGAGTGATCGACATAGATTTCCCTGGAAGTGGTACTAAAATTGTCACCTGAAAAATAATATTAAAATCCCAAGGAGAACCACCATGCCTCCCTATGCAAAACATCTCGAAATAAGCTTGCAACGCACGGGCAACGACTATCAGCAGATGCACGACTGGCTGGACAACTATCCCGATCATAAAGCGACCCGCCATGATCTGACTGCGCTTACCGAAAACAGAATTTACGTCCAGGAGTTCTGGGGCGAAGAAGCGGTAGCTGAATTTTTCCTCCATGTTGCCGAGGATCTGCTGATGAAAGAAATCGCTACCCTGAAAGGAGCAGGTTGCCCTGAAGAAGCAGTGACGCACAGCCTTGAGGTCGCTCGCAAATCGATAGAGATCGCCAGTCGATTAAAAATCACTTTGGATAAACAACTCATCGCCCGAGGCGCCATCTTCCATGATCTGGGCAAGGCCAAAACGTATGAGATGGAACACGGGGAAATTGGTGCACAGATGGCCAAGGAGTTCGGCCTGGAAGATGCGATCATCCAAATCATCCGCAAGCATATACGTGGTGGGTTGACCGAGGCTGAGGCCAAGGAACTGGGCTTGCCGGTCCGGGATTATACCTTGCGGACACCTGAGGAAAAGATCGTCATCTATGCCGACCGGATGGTGGATATCTACACAGACGGGATCGTGCCGGATACAGACGAAACCAAGGCCGAAACCAATTTTGTCGAGATTCTTTCAACCTACGAGAAGTACGGCAAAAATCCAACTACCTTGCAGCGCTACCTGGCCCTGCACACGGAAATCCAAGGCTGGATGGCCTGATAGCGCCGCACCCTGGAGCCAACCAGCTCCAGGGCAACTATGACTACCGCCATGCACATCGTCACCCGAGACATTGTTTTGCTTTTCGCGACCCGGATCATCCGATTATTTGCCTACGGATTTATGTCTGTTGTGCTGGCACTTTATCTCGCCGCGACCGGTTTGAGTGCGTCCGGAGTGGGGGCCATTCTCACCGCAACACTGGCCGGTGATATTCTGGTTTCCCTCTGGGTAACCTTGGTAGCAGACCGAGTGGGTCGCAAGAACATGCTCCTACTCGGTGCGGCCTTAATGATTCTGGCCGGTCTAGTCTTCCTGGTCACCACCAATCCGATATGGATCACCGTTGCCGCGATCATCGGCATTGTCAGCCCTAGCGGCGGCGAGATTGGACCGTTCCTGTCGATCGAGCAGGCTGCACTCTCCCAACTGGTCCCAGACAGTAGGCGCACCAGGCTCTTCGGCTGGTATAATCTGGCCGGGTCGTTCGCCACGGCCGCTGGTTCCCTGGCTGGCGGCTGGTTGGCGCAATGGTTGCAGAATATCGGCTGGAGTGGCTTGGAAGCGTATCGATTGATCATGGTTGGCTATGCAGGGTGTGGCCTGGCGCTGATGCTGCTGTTCCTCTTTGTCTCCCGGCACGCGGAGGTAGTTCCGGCAATCGAGGCGACAGGAAGAGGGGTCCAGAAAATCATGGGGCTGCATCGCTCGAAATCGGTGGTCTTCAAACTCAGTTCCCTCTTTGCCCTCGACGCCTTTGCCGGTGGTTTCGTGGTCCAGAGCATGATCGCCTGGTGGCTACATGTCCGCTATGGGGCGGATGAGGGAATGCTAGGCACCCTGTTCTTTGGCGCCAACCTGCTGGCCGGGATATCGGCCCTATTGGCCACCTGGTTGGCCGACCGCATCGGCTTGGTGCGAACCATGGTCTATACCCACATCCCCTCGAATGTCCTGCTCTGCTTGGTGCCGCTGATGCCGAACCTCTGGCTGGCTGTTGCTATGCTCCTGCTCCGATCGTCCATCTCGCAGATGGACGTGCCGGCCCGCCAGTCCTACACCATGGCCGTGGTGGCCCCGGATGAACGGTCTGCTGCCTCAGGCTTCACTACAGTGGCCCGCTCGATGGGTGCGGTGGCCTCGCCGCTATTGGCCGGCCTGCTCATGGTCAACCCCTTGTTCTTTACCGTCCCATTTTTCGTGGCTGGAGGCCTGAAAATAATCTACGACTTGGCCCTTTATCGGATGTTTCAGGACAAAAAACACTAAGTCGGGCCAAAGGCTTTCAATTCTGACCATAAGGTGACGACAATGCACCAGACCACATCGAAAGACTCCAGCACTGCTCCAACCCATGTCTCGTTCGGTGAGGCATTCCGGGTCTGGGCTAAAATCGGTTTTCTCAGTTTTGGTGGTCCGGCCGGACAGATTGCATTGATGCACAAGATGCTCGTCGAGGAACGCAAATGGATCGGCAATGACCGCTTCCTCCACGCTCTTAACTACTGTCACCTCCTTCCCGGCCCGGAAGCCCAGCAACTGGCTACTTACATCGGCTGGCTACTCCACGGTACCAGAGGCGGACTCGCGGCGGGCATCCTATTCGTTGTTCCCGGCATGCTGACGGTTCTAGCTTTGACCCTGCTCTATGCCGGTTTCCAAAAGTTGGCAGCAGTGCAGGCCCTGTTCTACGGGTTGAAGCCGGCGATCCTCGCGGTTGTGGTGATGGCGGTTTTCCGAATCGCCGCCAAGGCACTTAAGACGCCCTACCTCATGTTGCTGGCCGGCCTGGCCTTTATGGCCATGTTTTTTTACCAGGCCCCTTTTCCTCTGGTCATCGTCTGCGCTGGCCTGCTTGGCTATCTGGGCATGAGCCTCTGCCCGCAGCGACTCGGCGACCGTTGCCCCCATTGGGTTTGCGGAGACACCACCGTCAAGCAGACCATAGATGAGGGAGGACTCATCGACATTCTGCTCGCCAAGGACAGTGAAGGCCGCTTTGCTCCGACCTTCGCTCGTAGCCTCAAGGTGCTGGCCACCTGGGGAGCCGTCTGGCTTAGCCCCGTATTGCTGCTTCTACTGTTTCTTGGCCCCGAACATGTCTATTCCAAAATCGCCCTATTCTTCAGCAAGATGGCCACGGTCACCTTTGGCGGCGCATATGCGGTCCTAGCTTACATGGCCCAGGACGCGGTAGCCACCTACGGCTGGCTGCATCCAGGGGAGATGCTCGATGGCCTGGCTTTGGCTGAAACCACGCCCGGTCCCTTGATCCAGGTGGTGCAATTCGTTGGTTTTCTCGCCGCCTTCCGCGATCCAGGATTGCTCAACCCGTACGTCGCAGGCACATTTGGCGCCCTGCTCACCGTCTGGGTGACCTTTGCTCCCTGTTTCCTCTGGATCTTTCTGGGGGCACCCTATGTGGAACAGCTCCGCCACAACCGGCTGATGAACGGTGCCCTCTCCGGTATTACCGCCGCCGTGGTCGGCGTAGTGCTCAATCTGTCGATCTGGTTCGGAATCAACGCTCTATTCGCCCGCACCGTTGCAGTCCATGTGCTCGGCGCTAGCCTGCCAGTTCCCGAATTCGCTACCGCCGACTGGTTCGGCCTACTCCTGGCCACCCTCGCCTTTCTGGCCATGAAATACGGCAAGATCGGCATGATTACCGTCCTGGTCGTCTGTTCTAGCCTGGGCTTTCTCTGGAAATTTTTTGTATAGGGAGAAGTACGATGGACAAGAGTCTCTTACCTGAAGACTTAACAGGGCTGCTTGCCTCTGGTGATAACGTCACTCTGCTCGATGTTCGTCGCAAGGAGGATTTTGATAAATCCCCGCAGACCATTGCCAATGCTGAGTGGAAAAATCCTTCCGAGATCGATCAGTGGCTGCTGACTATTCCTGCGGAGCAGGAAGTGATCGTCTATTGTGTTCGTGGCGGCTCGGTCAGCCAATCGGTACAGCAACGGTTGGCCGAAGCCGGACTTAAGGCTAAATTTATCGAAGGGGGCTTAGTAGCGTTAAATAAGGCAATATAGAGAACTCAAATCTATCCGGCAGGCTCCAGATCGTCACACAAATAGCATATCGTTGCACTTGGCGCGGTAAAGGTATTTCCAATTTATATGTAACAAAATAGACGCCGAAAATATGGTTTAATTCGGTCATCAAAATCCTGTTTTTTCGATAAAAGAAAAAGGAGGTTACTATGACCGAACAACATTGGGCCCCTGCCAATTTTCAATCCAGCATCTATCCCTGTTAAGAAGAGTTATTTGTTCAATCTGTCGCGCAGTTGTCTGCTCGGACGGAAAGTGACCATCTGACGTTTCGTAATAGTCATGGATTCGCCAGTTTTCGGATTGCGCCCCTTGCGAGGGGATTTATCACGGACATTCAAAGTGCCGAACTGGACCAGTTTGATTGATTCCCCATTAACCAGGGAATCTTTTAATGTCGACCAAACGGTATCGACAATTTCCGATGCGTTTCGTTGGGAAATATCCAATTTATCAGCAACCGAGGCCGCTAATTCTTTTCGCGTGACGTTCTTCCTGTTCATTCTTCCTCGTTGTCTCAACTCATCATCAAGGGGCTTTTACTTGGTCCGGGCTATACTAGCTATTCTAAGGTTCGCCGAAAAAACGCTCATTTCTTCTGATGTAACTGCTTTTCGGAGAAGGTTTTCACACAAAGCAATTGATAGGCTTTGGAAACACGCCTACCCATTGATCACCAATTGTTTAGCTGTGGCCTCATTTCCATTTATGGCCTGCATATTCCACACGGTGAGTACCCGGCGGCCACGGCTTCTGATCTTGAGCCAAATATGGCTGTGCAATTTTTGCAGTTGTAATGCTGGCATCCTGGACGGTGAAACTTATGACTATTCACGTTGCCATGAAACGATCCGGCAACATCCCCTTTTTTGCCCACCTGATCATTTTCTATGGATTTTGACACGGCAACTTGCTGCTGCACTTCTTCCGAATGTCGCCAATCCCATGGGGGGATAATGTGCGCATCCGCCCACATTCCCTTTTTCTGTTGCTTTGCGGCTGATTCCAACCTACTCCAGTCCGCGCAAAAGCTCTCTTTGCAGTATTGCGGATAGACCCAAGCAAAGCCATTGCGGACAATCGATTCGTTGAGGTTGGCGCCGTCGATGGTCACCAGACCAACCGGGCGGCCGTAGTGATCGATGTCTTTTACCTCAACATCAACCGTTCGCCCCGCCACCATTGATGCGGTCAGATCCCGCGCCTTCTGCCCGAATGGTTGGTCCTTTTCTGGGCAGTCAATGCCGTAAATCCTGATACGCTCCTGGCGGCCGTCATGTAAGACCGTGATAGTGTCGCCATCGGAGACGTTTACAACCTTGCCCGGCCAAGCGTGAGCGATGATAGGGAGGAGGAGGAGGGCGAGAAAATTGCAAAATAAGCTCATCAGAATATTGCCGCTTTTATTTTTGTGAATGTTCCGTTGTCGGTCGTTGCAAGGAGTTTCCGTCCGTCTTTAAACCTTGCGACAAAGGTAACTTCTTTTTTCTTTCCACCAAGAAGCAGCCCTGCAAGGAGGCCAACAGGTCCAAGAGCTATCGCTCCGACAGCTCCCCACCCTACAGTCCCACCTATCTTTTTCACGCTCTCCTCGCTCGCAACTTCTAGGTCATCAAGGTTTGTAGCTGGTATGGTTTCACCGACCCATAGGTGCTGTTGATTTCTTAGAGAAAACGACCCAAAACTAAAGCCCCCATCACCTTTTAAAAAATCTCCAGCGTGAACAGTAATTTTTGCCATATTTTTCTCCTATTTAATACATCTTCACTTTTTCAACCACCACGCCAGTTATTATAATCATTTACAATAAATTATTAAATTGCTGTCGCAATCACCCATTCCCCAGGAATCATGTTTTTTTTCTAAACGTTAAATTATCTCGGACAAACCTAAAATACTTTTATGCAATCAACATTCTCCAGTAAAACTGGATATGCAGTTAGCCTGATATAGAAATATTAATTTCAGAACTCTCAGGTATCCTGTTCACCCCTCATACAACCCAACAGTGCCCCTTATCTGTTCAGTGTGGTTATAAATCTCATTCAGATTGGCAAGGGGTATCCGTGTTTCATTTTTTTGATCGTTAAAGAGACCAATGTATTTCTGTTGGGCGTTGAAATGCAGGCGGCAGATTGGCTTCCTGTTGTTATCGTCCAACAAAATGCCGCAGTAACTTTTAGTGTCGCGCATAGCCACTCGTTCGACATCGACAACCGGCCTCAAAATTGCCCGCACAATATAGAACCCCTCCATCTCCTCATGGGTGGTCACTATACCCTTACTGGTGTCTTCGACGACAGCCTCCACCTGTTCTTCATCATTCGCATTTTGGGCTGGCAACTGACTGCCGCTTGAAAGTGCCGACTTCAGCCTTGCATTGATTTGGGCATTGATGACGGCGGCAAACGCCTGCTTCACCAACGGTGTGAACTGATCAATAACAAGTTGGGTTTTCATTCCGGCATAAAAATCGGCCAGAATCAGGCGCACAAAATCAGGCTCAGGCGATTTCAGCTGGCGTTCAAAGTACCCCTTTATTTCCCGAGTGTATTTGAGGTTGCTTGCTGCAGAAAGCATTTGATCAAGCTCAAACGACGACTTTGAAAGTTTTTTGAGCTCTGGGACAAGCTGTTCGTCAAGATCAAGAAGATCGATCTCCATGAACGGCCTTTTATCCATGATGTTTGGTTCATCAAGATCGGCAAAGAAATGATATTTCTGGCCGTTGGTAAGAACGCCGATCCTGGCGGCGGTGACGTGAAAATAACGTCTAAGTTGGGCTGCGTGGTTATCGCTGAGGTTTGCATCACAGCATTTGCATTCGATAAGCATCGATGGTTTACCCTCAACCATGATCGCATAATCGATCTTTTCCCCTTTTTTACTGCCAACGTCTGCTATGAATTCGGGAACAACTTCTGTTGGATCAAAAACGTCATACCCCAGCGCCTGAATGAACGGCATGACAAAAGCCGTTTTCGCTGCCTCTTCCGTTTGAATGACGACCTTTTGCTTTTCGATTCTTGTGGCAAGGGATGCGAGTTTATCGGCAAAATCCATGAGAAGTCTCCCTATAAGTAAATATTACTTTTCAATACAACTTTCCTCGTACCTGTATCTAGCCAACCAGCCTGAGCCCTGCCTACCGACACATCTATCGGTAAATAACGATCCGTCGAATTGAAAAATTCGATGCTCCTAACAGAATAAAAAATACAACTTACTGTTATTGCATTGCTTTACCCATAAAAGGAATTTAAAATATTCAGGATTTACCACCAGCTACCGACAAGTTTTCTGGGAGACTATTTTGAACACCACTCCCTTTCCGTTTTTTTATCCACTCGCCCAGCTCTGGTATGCGTTCATGAAATAACTGTATGAACTGCATTGACGTGAGCGGGTCCGCTCCGTTCTCCTCTTCTTGCCATCGCATAATAATTGAGAATAGCCCGTTCATGTCCTGAGTGAACTTTTCCCGATCTTCACTTGGGGTGGCGTCACTCCAGCATTGCACCAACTCTGCCACAGCTTTTTCGGGCGGGGAACTGAGTTCCTCTTTGGTGACGCCAAATTTATCCAAAAACACCTCAAACCAATGATCGGGGATCCTCCCCCTCCCTATGGCGCTACTTATTGCTTGAGATGTAATACCACCAAGCATCTCGCCTAATTCACTGTAAGTTTTCACCCCAGCGACATTCTTCATTTTCTCGGCAATGATTTTGGACGAGGATTCTTGCTTTTTCATGTTACATTTTTCACTTTTTCGTTGACTTGTAACTTTGATGTAAGTTACAAGTGATAACTATGAAAGGTTACATTTTACGCCAACACATGGCCGACAGCGGTATCAAGGTGATCGAAATAGCGTCAGCACTCGGTGTGACCCACGCCGCTGTTTCGCGATGCATTCATGGCCAGACGAAATCGCCCCGCATCCGAAAAGCCATCGCCGCCGCCATCGGCAAGCCAATTAACGAAGTCTTCCCTGAAACAGCTCCCCAGGAGGCAGCATGACCGAAATTCAAAGCGAAATCGTTTCCAAGTTAACGCGCGCTCTTGAGCATTCCGTTAACAACCAAGCCGCATTTTCGCTTGCCGCACAATTTTGCTCGCCTCCGCAAAGGGAACAACTTGAGAACATTGCCGGGGCCTTCATGTTCAATAGCGTGGAGCTCAAGCATATCGTTTCACAGCTTGAGGCTCTCTTTAATGAGACTGGCGATAACCTCACGCAGGATGTCGAGCGTCGCCGCATGAAGCTCACCGGCCGTCGAGTTATTGTTTCTACAAACAAATCAAGCCGCTTGGGTTCGGAAGAAGAACAGTCAGCGGTGCTTCAATGGCTGATTGAGGGTGCGCTTCGCTGGATCGCTACGTCGAAAAAATGCCCCAGACCCGACGGTGATGCAAAGCTCAATGTTATTGGTTGATGCGAATATTGAAATTTTCACGATTTACCGAGCGTTCAGGAGTTCAAGCGCCGGGCAAAGCTCCCATTCGTATGTAGCGCTCATGCCGTGACTCGTTTTCACGCCGCATGAGTCAAGGCCAGTACAGTCTTCAATATTCTTTCTGGTGAACGAGTCTGTATGGCAGGCCCCAACCATCCTGGACGCCTTGCTTACCGTTGTGTGCTTGATAGTTAGGGTCTCTTTCTTGTTCGTTTTGGGACAGCGGAAATGATCTCTGGTCACACCCTCGCTGGTTGCCATGTGCACCTCCTCGAGGTGATTGGATTTTGAAAACAAAAAAAGCCCCGCACCCTGGGCGGATCTTGGGCGTCATTGCTTGGCGGCATGTGTCCATCCTATCAGGGCGCGGGCAATTTCTGCAATTATTTTCGGTTTTCATGACTTCAGGATATCAAGTTTGATGAGCGAGTCCATGACGCAATATCAGGAGAAAATGCAGCCGTGGCAGGCCTTCCATGCCGCTAAAAAGGCCATTGGGGCCGCTGCAGTTGCACGGATATTTAATCGGTCAATCCGGGCGGCTCAAGACTGGGCACAAGATCCGGCATACACCCAGGTGCGATGCAAAAGCCCGTTGGAATTGCTCCACACGCTGTTCGAACGGTTGGATGCCGTTGGGTTTGGATACGTGGCCCGTGCGTCCATCCGCTATCTGGAGACCGCCATAGACCAGGACGTTGAAGTCGCCCCTATTTCAGGACTCAAGGACACAATCGACTTGGAAATTCTTGAAGATTATGGCGCGGTCGCCGATCTGCAGCGAGCAATTGAGGCTGACGCCGGAATTGACCAGGTCATGACCCAAAAGCAGGCTGCCATTGATGCTATCGAGCGCACCGTGGCCAAGTACATCAAAGGGTAACGGAATCATGGTCACACATCAGGATGAGAAAGCCGCCGCTGAATTGGCGCGGGCCTCAAGATTGGAGGCCATGGCCAACAATCTCCTGATCGAAGCCAGA
>JAQUEZ010000171.1 GCA_028684915.1 Desulfobulbus sp. | reverse complement strand
AACGCCCTAACCATGGAAGCGAGCGAGGAGATCCCGGCCAACCATGTGTTGCGCGAGTTTGCCAAAGGCTACCGGTTTAAAGATCGTGTGCTTCGCCATGCCCAGGTGGTTGTTTCCAGTGGTCCGGAAAAAGCAGCTTGACAAGTGGCTGATTGAGCACATTGTACTACTTGATATTGTGAATTTTTTTGGCTTTTGCCGGATATAAATACAGGAGACAGGAGAAACGAATTATGGGTAAAATCATAGGTATTGACTTAGGCACCACCAACTCGTGTGTGGCAATTATGGAGGGGGGGGATCCCAAGGTCATTGAAAATAGCGAAGGCAACCGGACCACCCCGTCCATTGTCGCCTTTTCCGACAGCGCTGAGCGTCTGGTAGGGCAGATAGCCAAACGTCAGTCGGTGACCAATCCGACCAGGACACTGTTTGCTATCAAGCGCTTGATCGGTCGGAAATTCACTGATCCCGAGGTGAAAAAATCGATAGGTGTCAGTCCGTTTGCCATCGTTGAGGGCCCCGGTGGCGACGCGGTCGTTGAAGTTGACGGGAAGACCTACACCGCTGCCGAAATTTCGGCCATGATCCTAGGCAAGATGAAACAGACTGCCGAGGAGTATTTGGGCGAGCCGGTAACCGAAGCCGTTGTCACCGTCCCCGCCTACTTTAATGATGCCCAGCGTCAGGCCACCAAGGATGCGGGTAAGATCGCCGGACTCAACGTTCAGCGTATTATCAACGAGCCCACTGCCGCATCCCTTGCCTATGGCTTGGATAAGAAAGGCGAAGAGAAAATTGCGGTCTTTGACTTGGGTGGCGGTACTTTCGATGTTTCCATCCTTGAGATCGGCGACGGTGTCTTTGAGGTAAAATCCACCAACGGTGATACCTTTCTCGGTGGTGAGGATTTTGACATGCGCATCGTCAACTGGCTTGCCGACGAGTTCAAGCGCGAGCAGGGCGTTGATCTGCGCAACGACAAGATGGCCTTGCAGCGGTTGAAGGAAGAGGCGGAAAAGGCCAAGAAGGAGTTGTCCTCCGCCATGGAGACCGATATCAACCTGCCATTCATCACCGCTGATGCAACCGGTCCCAAACATCTCAATGTGAAACTGAGTCGGTCTAAGCTTGAGGCCTTGGTTGAAGACCTGATCGATCGTTGTGAAGGACCCTGCCGTACCGCGCTTAAGGATGCGGGGCTGAACCCTTCCGAGATCGACGAGGTCATCCTGGTCGGCGGTATGACCCGTATGCCCAAGGTACAAGAGAAGGTGAAAGCTATCTTCGGCAAGGACCCACACAAGGGGGTTAACCCGGATGAAGTTGTGGCCATCGGTGCCGCCATTCAGGGTGGTGTACTCAAGGGCGATGTGAAAGACGTTCTCCTGCTTGACGTTACCCCGCTGTCCTTGGGTATTGAGACCCTGGGCGGAGTTATGACCAAGCTGATCGAAAAGAACACCACCGTTCCGACCAAGAAAAGTCAGGTGTTCTCCACTGCAGCCGACAGTCAGCCAGCGGTTTCCATCCACGTGCTCCAGGGTGAGCGCGAGATGGCCAGTAACAATAAGACCATCGGTCGTTTCGAGCTGGCCGATATCCCGCCGGCACCGCGTGGCGTTCCCCAGATCGAGGTTACCTTTGACCTGGATGCCAACGGTATTCTTCATGTTTCCGCCAAGGATCTGGGGACTGCTAAAGAACAGTCGATCCGCATCACCGCCTCCTCCGGCCTGTCCGAGGAAGAGATCGAGCGGATGAAAAAGGATGCCGAGCTCCATGCCGAGGAAGACAAAAAACGCAAAGAATTGGTCGAGGCCAAGAACAACGCCGACTCCATGATCCACATGACCACCAAGACCCTGACCGAATTGGGCGAAAAGGTGGATGCGGAGACCAAGGGCAATGTTGAGCGCGAGATCGAAAACCTGAAAAAAGTCATGGAAACCGATGACGCAGCTGCTATCAAGAGTGCGACCGACACCCTGACCCAGGCATCACACAAGCTGGCTGAGTTGATGTATGCCCAGGCCAAAGCTCAAGGGGCTGCTCCTGGAGATGATGGCGGTGCAGCCGGTGGTGCCGCCGGCGGCCAGGGCAAGAAAGGCGGCAAGGACGACGATGACGTGGTTGACGCTGATTTCGAAGAAGTAAAATAAAGGGCCGTTTTCGAGCAGATTGGTGCAAACGGAAGAATAGGGAGTGCGGTGAAAGCCGCACTCCCATTTTTTTGCCTTTTTTTCAGGAATTGCGCTATAACGGTTCGGTTTGCCCCACTAGACCATCAGTAGAGAAGAAGAGAGAGCTATGAAACGAACACTGTCAGGAATACAACCTTCGGGAAAACTCCATATTGGAAATTACTTCGGGATGATGCAACCCATGCTCCATCAGATGGACAGCTCGGAGCTCTATGTTTTCATCGTTGACCTCCACGCGCTGACCTCGGTTCAAGATCGTGAACGGCTGAGCAAGGGTACGCTGGAGGCGGCTGCGGACTTCTTGGCCTTGGGCCTTGATCCCAACAAGTGCATCTTCTGGGTGCAGTCAGATGTTCCCGAAGTCTGCGAACTTTCCTGGCTGCTGTCCACCATGACCCCCATGGGACTGTTGGAGCGTTGTCACGCCTATAAGGACAAGGTGGCCAAAAATATTCCGGCCAGTCATGGCCTTTTTGCCTATCCGGTTCTGATGGCAGCAGACATCCTTCTCTATCAGGCACAGGTTGTACCGGTGGGCAAGGACCAGAAACAGCATGTGGAAGTTGCCCGCGACATTGCTCAACGGTTCAACCATTCCTTTGGTGAGACCTTTGTCCTCCCGGAGCCGTTAATCAGCGAGTCCACCGCCATTGTTCCGGGTCTGGATGGGCAGAAAATGTCCAAATCCTATGATAATACCATCCCCATTTTTCTTGAGGAGAAGGCGCTGCGCAAGCGGGTGATGGCTATTCAAACCGACGCTACTCCGGTTGAGGAACCCAAAGATCCGGATAACTGCAACCTCTATGCGCTGCTCAAGCTCTTTGCTCCAGAAGAGAAGATGCGCGAGGTGCGTGAACTGTATGTGAATGGCGGTGCCGCCTATGGGTATCTTAAACAGGATCTCTTTGAGTTGATCAACGCTCACTTTGCCGGTGCTCGGGCTAAGAAAAAAGAACTGCTTGATAATCAGGACTACCTGCGTCAGCTGCTTGCTGAGGGCGCAGAGAAAGCTCGCGCCAAGGCGATGCTCACCCTGGAGTTGGTTCGTGACCGAATGGGGCTGAAATACTAAGCGTTGCGTATTTTGTCAGAAGGGATATCCCCCTGACAGTTGAGAGGACAATAAAAAGGCGGGATTTATTCCCGCCTTTTTATTTTTTTCTACAATGCTACTTAGAAGCTCACCAGTTCCACGTCAAAAACCAGCCAGGCGTTGGGCGGAATAACGCCGCCAGCCCCGCGCTCTCCGTAGGCCAGCTCCGGCGGGATGATCAGGGTGCGTTTTTCGCCCTTGGCCATTTGGCTCAAGGCCTCGTCCCAGCCTTGAATAACTCGACCGGTTCCCACCGGAAAGGCTATGGGCTCACCCCGATCATAGGAGCTGTCGAATTTACGATTTCCCACCAGCAGACGACCGGTGTAGTGGGCGCTGATTACCGTGCCGGTAGCGGGCGGCTCGCCTTCGCCTTTCTGCTCTACCTGAGAATAGAGCCCAGATTTGCTCTGCACGGCCTTTGGCCATTGTTCCTTGATCATTTTTTGAATTTTTTCTTTCTGTGCTTTCAGGGCATCGGTCTCACGGTTCTTGATGGCCGCGAGGGCCGCATCAAAGGCCGCCTGATCGGTTTTGAAGGCCTCGGCATCCTTGCCCACACGAAGAATGGTGAGGGTTTTGATCGTATCGCCGCGGTCGACCCGGTCAACTACATCCTGTCCGTCGACTACCTTGCCGAATACCGTGTGTTTGCCATCCAGGTGTGGAGTGGCCACATGGGTGATGAAAAACTGACTGCCGTTGGTTCCGGGACCGGAATTGGCCATGGAGAGTATTCCCGGTCCGTCATGACGTAAGCTGGGGTCGAACTCGTCGGGGAAGGTATAGCCTGGGCCACCGGTACCGGTTCCCAGGGGGCAACCACCCTGAATCATGAAGTTGGCGATCACCCGGTGAAAGTTCAGGCCATCATAAAAAGGGCGCCCGAGGGGTTTGTTCGCTCCACCTAATGTAAGCGTTCCTTCGGCAAGGCCGACAAAGTTGATTACGGTGAGCGGTGTTTTGGTATAAAACAGTTTGAGCAGGATATCGCCTTTTTCGGTGGCGATTTTGGCATAGAGTCCGTCTTTTATGGCGATTTTAGCCTCGGATCCGTTGTTCATAGATTTTACCTCGACAGAATGCACTGGTTGTCCGGAACAAAAGAGCAGCGCGGACAGGAGCAGTAACGAAAGCAGCCTGGTCATGTAAGTCTCCGGCGTATACGTTTTGTTCGTAGTGGAAGTTCGACTCCCCATGAAGGGTTGAGGAGCGTTTTGGGGAATCAGGGTTGCTTACTTGGATGGTAGCGGCTTGTCAATAAAAAATGGGCAGGTCGTAAGCAGCCTGAGCTTGGGTTGAGAATCCACGAACAGATTGTACTTGGTTGTTAAAGAATTGGGGGAGGCTCTTGTCTCCCCCTGTTCGCAGTGATGCCTTTTTTCTCCGCAAACACGTGGACTATTTTCCGTATCGCTGTATAAGAGCCTTGACGCTGGGTAGGGTACTTTGTTAAATAGGTAGATTTTTGCGCCGTACATATGAAACTTAGTAAACTTAGGGAGGCTCTAGGAAATCTTGCTGTATCTGCTCTACAGTACCTTGGGATATACGCTATATGCGTTCCTGGTGCTGTTGTTGCCACTGGCCCGGCTTTTCGGTGGGCGATACGGTTATGGTTTGGAGCAACGACTCGGGCGCTATCAACCTGGAATGAGGTTGGATGGCTCCCCTGCACCTCTTCTTTGGATTCATGCTTCTTCTGTCGGCGAGGTACAGGCCGCTCTTATCCTGATCAAAACCTTGCTAGGCACGGGGAAATCCGTGCAGATTATTGTTTCGTCGACCACCGAGCAGGGGCAGAAAATGGCTGCAGCCCGATTGGGAACAACAATACCCTGTGTGCTGGCGCCTCTTGATTTTCCCCCAGCGGTCCAACGGGCCATCCATTTTTTTCGCCCTACACTTTATATCGGCCTGGAGACCGAGTTGTGGCCAGTGATGTTGACTGCTCTGGGGCAGACCAGTGTGCCGAAATTGCTCCTGAATGGCCGCTTATCCGAGCGATCGCTGAAAAGATATCTCCACGTTCCAGGGTTTATTCGTCCGCTGGTTGCCGGATTTCAGGCTCTTTCGGTGATCAGTGCGGACGACGGTGTACGGTTTGTTGCTCTGGGCGCGCCAAAGTCCAAAGTTCGGGTCTCCGGTAATCTAAAATATGACATGCCGGCCGAAAACAATGAAGAAAAGCGACAGCAGTTGCGTCTTCGACTGGGCGCATCTCGCGGAGCCGTTTTTCTTTGCGGTTCCACCCACGATGGGGAAGAAGAACTCCTCTGGCCTGCGGTGCAGCCCCTGTTGCGTGAATGGCCTTTGATCTGGGTTGTGGCCCCAAGGCACCTGGAGCGGTTGCCTGCAGTCATCTCTTTTTTTCGCCGGGTGGGGATTGATTACCATCTCTATTCTGAACTGACGCACACAACACCGACCCATAGGGCGGTGCTGGTTGATACCATGGGCGACCTGGCGGATCTTTACTGTGCTGGCGATTATATTTTCTGTGGCGGTAGCTTGGTGGATCGCGGCGGTCATAATATTATCGAGGCTGCCCGTTGGGGGCGGCCGGTCTATTATGGTCCCTATATGAAGGATTTTAAAGATGCCGCCGAGTTGCTGCGGGACAACGGCGGCGGATTTCAGGTGAAAGATTCTCAGGCGCTGCTCGCGCTTTTGCGTCTGCACCATTCTCATCCCGAAGCCTACAATCAGGCCTGTCAACGAGCGCTTGCAACGGCGGCCAGTCAACATGGTTCGGTCGATCGTCAGGTCGCGCTGGTGTTGCAGTGCCTGGAAAGTGGGACCCCAGACCACGCTGAGGGAGTTTTTCTTGCCTGAGTTGACTGGCGGGATCGGCGTGCATGCTTATGATAACACAGCAAACGGTTGCAGTGGCCACCCGACTGGGGCAGGCACTGGAAACGGAACCTCGTTCTTTTCTTTAGGTAGACTATGAAAGCGTTAATCGGACTTGAAGACGGCACGGTTATGACCGCGCGTTCCTTTACCGGCCCAGGTGAGGCGGTGGGGGAAATAGTGTTCAACACCAGTATGAGCGGGTATCAGGAAGTGCTCACCGACCCTTCCTATACCGGACAGTTGGTCACCATGACCTATCCGCTCATCGGCAACTACGGTGTCAATCCTGAGGATATGGAATCGGCGGGAGTGCATCCCCGCGCTTTTCTTGTTCGCGAATACCAGGGGCGGCCGAGTAACTACCGTGCCACTGGTAATCTGGCCGAATTCCTTCAAAAATATGGGGTTTTGGGCGTCGAGGGACTCGATACCCGTATGCTCACCCGTAAGATCAGAACCACCGGCGCGATGAAAGCCCTGATCACTACCCAGGATCTGGATCCAGAATCCGTGGTGCGCCGGGCGCGTGAATGGTCGGGCTTGGTTGGCCGCGACATGGTTGAGCGGGTTGCCAGCCCCACCATGTACCGTTGGGAAGGTGCACCGGTCAAAGGGAGTGGCTTTCCCGAATCGGCTAGCGGCCGTTTCAAGGTCGTTGCCTACGATTTCGGGATTAAATATAACCAGTTGCGCCTGTTGACCCAGAAAGGATGCCGGGTGCTGGTGGTGCCGGCAACCACTTCCGCCGAAGATGTTCTCGCGCTTTCGCCCGACGGCGTGTTTCTCTCCAACGGTCCCGGCGATCCCGCCGGTGTCAAGGGCGTGGTCGGCAATATCCAGAAGCTGCTCGGCAAACTGCCGATTTTCGGTATCTGCCTTGGCCACCAGATGCTTGGGCTGGCCTATGGTGCGACTACCTACAAACTGAAATTCGGCCACCGCGGCGGCAATCAGCCAGTGAAAGATCTGCTCACCGGGAAGGTGGAGATCACCTCGCAGAATCATGGATTCTGTGTTGACCCCAAAAGCTTGCCGGAGAGCGTCGAGGTAACCCATATCAATCTTAACGACGGCAGCCTTGAGGGTATGCGCCACCGGGAGTATCCGGCTTTTTCGGTCCAGTATCACCCCGAGTATGCCCCCGGCCCCCACGATGCGGAATATCTCTTTGACCGGTTCATTCAACTGATGGAGCAGGCGAGCTGAGCGCTCGGCGGATAAGGAAAATAAACGATGCCAAAACGCACAGATATACACAAGATACTTATTATCGGCTCCGGCCCGATTATCATCAGCCAGGCCTGCGAATTTGACTATTCCGGAGCTCAGGCGGTTAAGGCCCTGAAGGAAGAGGGTTACGAGGTGGTGCTGATCAACTCCAACCCGGCCACGATCATGACCGATCCCGGTCTCGCGGATCGAACCTATATCGAGCCCATTACCCCGGAATGTGTGGCCAAGGTGATTGAGCGGGAGCGGCCCGATGCCCTCTTGCCGACCCTAGGCGGCCAGACCGGCTTGAACACCGCGATCAAGGTCGCTCAGATGGGTGTGCTCGAGAAATACGGGGTCGAGTTGCTCGCCGCCAATATCGATGTTATCCGCAAGGCAGAGGGGCGCGAGGAGTTCCGCGATGCCATGCGTAAGATCGGCCTCAATGTGCCGGAGTCGGCCATTGTTCACACGATCGACGAAGCCATGGCTGCCGGTGAGCGGATTGGTTTTCCGATCATCGTTCGTCCAAGTTTCACCCTTGGCGGCACCGGAGGCGGTGTGGCGTATAACCGGGCCGAGCTCAACAAAATGGCCACCGCCGGTATCGACCTATCCATGACCAATGAGGTCATGCTCGAGCGTTCTCTGCTCGGCTGGAAAGAGTATGAGCTGGAGGTGATGCGCGACAAAAACGATAATGTTGTCATCATCTGTTCGATCGAGAATGTGGATGCCATGGGCGTGCATACCGGTGATTCGATCACCGTGGCTCCAGCCCAAACCCTGACCGATCGCGAGTATCAGGAGATGCGCGATGCGGCCATCGCTATTATCCGCGAGATCGGTGTTGAGACCGGTGGCTCCAATGTCCAGTTTGCCGTCAACCCGCTTGATGGCGAGTTGATGGTGATCGAAATGAATCCCCGGGTATCCCGTTCCTCGGCGCTGGCTTCCAAGGCCACCGGCTTCCCGATTGCCAAAATCGCGGCCAAGCTGGCGGTAGGGTATACCCTGGATGAGATCAAAAACGATATTACCCGCGAGACCTACGCCTCCTTTGAGCCAACCATCGACTACTGCGTGGTCAAGATTCCCCGCTGGACCTTTGAGAAATTTCCTGAGGCCGAGGATATTCTCAGTACTGCCATGAAGTCGGTGGGGGAGACCATGGCCATTGGCCGGACCTTCAAGGAAGCCTTCCAGAAAGGAATGCGCTCCCTGGAGATTGGCCGTATGGGGTTTGGTTTTGATGGCAAGGACGATATGAGCGAGATGCACCAGGATGACCTGGACCGTGGTCTCAATCGACCCAACTCCAAGCGGATCAGCCATGTGTTCGAGGCCCTGAGCCGAGGAATGTCGATTGAGCGCATCTATGAACTGAGTCAAATCGACCCCTGGTTTCTCCATAATTTCAAACAGCTGGTGGATAAAGGTGAGGAGATCCGTTCCCGGGGCTTTGCCGGGTTTGATCGCGATTTCCTCTTTGATGTCAAGCAGCACGGATTTTCCGATGTGCAGTTGGCTTATCTTACCGGCACCTCTGAGGATGATATCCGTTCGTTGCGCATCAATCTTGGACTTGAACCGGCCTATAAGCTGGTCGATACCTGCGCCGCGGAGTTCGAATCATATACCCCGTACTACTATTCCACCTATGAACAGGAAGATGAGTCCAGTCGCAGTGATCGCAAAAAGATCATGATCCTTGGTGGTGGTCCGAACCGGATCGGCCAGGGCATCGAGTTTGATTACTGCTGCGTCCATGCCTCCTTTGCCCTGCGTGAAATCGGGATCGAGTCGATCATGGTCAACTCCAACCCGGAGACCGTGTCCACCGACTACGACACCTCGGACAAGCTCTACTTCGAGCCGTTGACCCGTGAGGATGTGCTCAACATCATCGAGCGGGAAAAACCCGACGGTGTCATTGTCCAGTTTGGTGGGCAGACGCCGCTGAACCTCGCAGTACCTCTAGCAAAAGCCGGAGTGCCTATTGTTGGCACGCCGCCGGATGCTATTGACCGGGCCGAGGATCGGAAGCGTTTTCAGCAGTTTCTGCAAAAATTAGGTTTGCGGCAACCGGCCAACGGAACGGCCCATACCTTGGAAGAGGCACTGGCCGTGGCCGCGGAGATCGGATTTCCGGTGGTTATGCGTCCTTCTTACGTTCTTGGCGGGCGCGACATGCGTATCGTTTACAACGAGCAGGGCATCCGCAGTTTTATGGCCATTCCCGGCATGATCGGCGGCGAACATCCGGTTCTCTTGGATCAGTTCCTCAAGGATGCCATCGAGGTGGACGTAGACGCGGTCTGTGACGGCAAAATGACCGTTCTTGGTGGTATCATGGAGCATATCGAGGAGGCCGGTATCCACTCTGGCGATTCGGCCTGCGTGCTGCCGCCCCATACCTTGTCGGCCAGCATGCTCGAGGAAATCAGCGCTGCCACCAAGGCCATGGCCATGGAGCTCGGGGTTATCGGTCTGATGAACGTTCAGTTCGCGGTCCAGGGCGACACACTTTTTGTGCTCGAGGTCAACCCTCGTGCCTCGCGGACTGTTCCCTTTGTTTCCAAGGCTACCGGCGTACCACTTGCCAAAATGGCAACCAAGGTGATGCTCGGGATCAGTCTCGAACAGTTGGGCTTTACCCGGGAAAAGAAAATGTCCCATTGGGCAGTCAAGGAGGCGGTCTTCCCCTTTGACCGGTTCCCGAATGTCGATACCCTGCTTGGGCCGGAGATGAAATCCACCGGTGAGGTCATGGGCATTGATGATGATCTCGGCATGGCCTTGGCGAAATCGCAGATGGCCTCCAATATACCGTTACCGCAGAAGGGGACTGCCTTTATCAGTGTCCGTCATGGCGATAAGGACGCGGTGGTGCCGGTGGCCCGTAAGTTGGTAGCTTTGGGTTTTGCAATTATTGCCACCAAGGGAACGGCCGCGAAACTCAAGGAGAGTGGCATTGCCTGCAGCGAGGTCTACAAAATCTCTCAGGGGCGCCCTCACATTCTTGACAAAATTCAGGACGGCGAGGTGCAGTGGATTCTCAATACCTCGGCCGGAACCCGGACCACGGAGGACAGTTATATTATCCGTCGGGCGGCCCTGGATTATCACATCCCGTACACCACCACCATTACCGGTGGTTTGGCCACGACTCTCGCCTTGGAATCCTTGCGCAACCGGGAGGTCGGGGTCAAGACCATCCAGGAGTTCGCAAAGAACATTGACTGAAGTAAAATCGATGTTAATGTAGGTTATCCAATAGGAAAAATGGAAAAGCGGTCTTTTGGGAGCAACCTACTTTGACGACGATTTTTTGGAGATGATATTTGAATACATTTTATAAAAACCTCAGTATGTGGCTGGTCATTGGTCTGACCATGATTCTGTTGTTCCAGCTGTTCAACAAGCCGCAGAACCAGAGCAATTCGATCACCTACAGCGAATTTTGGTCCAGCGTTGAAAAGGGCGCGATCAATAAGGTCAGTATTCAGGGAGAGGAAATCTCTGGAGTGGGCCAGGATGGTCGTCCTTTCAAGACAGTGGCACCAAACGATGCCGGCCTTATTCCCATGTTGCGGGATTCTGATGTTGATATTTTGGTGAAGAGACCGGAGGAAACCCCCTGGTACCTGACCATCTTTGTCTCCTGGTTTCCGATGCTGCTCTTGATCGGGGTATGGATTTTCTTCATGCGCCAGATGCAGATGGGTGGCAAGGGCGGGGCGCTTTCCTTCGGTAAAACCCGGGCCAAGCTGCAGGGCGAGGGTGAGGTCAAGGTCACCTTCAAGGATGTGGCCGGTATCGACGAGGCCAAGGAAGAGCTTGAGGAGATTATCGATTTCCTCCGTGATCCGCAAAAATTCACCAAACTTGGCGGCCGTATTCCCAAGGGTGTTTTATTGGCTGGCTCACCCGGTACCGGTAAGACTCTACTTGCCCGCGCCATTGCTGGCGAGGCAGGCGTGCCCTTTTTCACCATCTCTGGTTCCGATTTTGTCGAGATGTTTGTCGGTGTCGGTGCCTCCCGAGTGCGCGATCTATTCAGCCAAGGCAAAAAGCATGCGCCTTGCATTATCTTCATTGATGAGATCGATGCGGTAGGCCGTCATCGGGGAGCCGGTCTCGGCGGTGGGCATGATGAGCGCGAGCAAACCTTGAACCAACTACTGGTTGAAATGGACGGCTTTGAGGGTAATGATGGCGTTATCATTATTGCCGCCACCAATCGTCCCGATGTCCTTGATCCCGCCTTGCTCCGTCCCGGTCGTTTTGACCGTCAGGTGATCGTGCCGGTTCCGGATGTCAAAGGTCGGGAACAGATTCTTGATATCTACGGCAAGAAAACCAAGCTGGCTGATGATGTCGATATGGCGGTCATTGCCCGCGGTACGCCTGGTTTTTCCGGTGCTGATCTGGAAAATCTGGTGAACGAGGCTGCCTTGATGGCCGCACGCGAGGACAAAGACGTCATTGCGGCCGACATGCTCGAGCGTGCCAAGGACAAGGTGTTGATGGGTGCGGAGCGCCGGTCCATGATCATCAGTCCTAAGGAAAAAGAGATCACCGCCTACCACGAGGCTGGTCATGCCTTGGTGGCCAAGCTTTTGCCTGGTACCGATCCGATCCACAAGGTAACCATCATCCCTCGCGGTCGGGCTCTTGGCCTGACCATGCAGTTGCCCCTGGATGAGAAGTACACCCATGCAAAAGGCTTTCTTCTTAATTCGATTGCCATTCTCTTTGGCGGTCGGGTAGCGGAGAAGTTGGTCTTTGATGAGATCACCACTGGTGCGGGCAACGATATCGAGCGGGCCAGCGAGTTGGCACGCAAGATGGTCTGCGAATGGGGCATGAGTGAGGATCTAGGGCCGCTCTCGTACGGCAAGAAGGAAGAGCACATTTTCCTTGGTCGTGAGATCGCCCAGCACCGTGATTACAGCGAGGAGACTGCGCAGAAGATTGATGCTGCGGTCAAACATATCATCCTTGAGGCCAACGACCGGGTAACCCGTTTGCTTGAAGAAAATATGGATATTCTCAAAGCGCTTGCCGATGAGCTGCTGGAGAAAGAGACCATTGTACTCGATGATATGGAGCGGATTATTGGCGAGCTCCGTGGTGATGGGGAAGAGAAGGCGGTCGAGGAGATAGCCGAGGCCTGAGCCCTGTGCTAAGTGCGAACGAGGAGGGTGTCATTTCGACCACCGGGAGAAATCTCAAGCAAGCGCATTAGATGTACCGACCTTAGAATCGTACCGACTTGAAGTTTTTATGGGTTGTCTTCCCTTGGTGAAGGCAACCCATTTTTTATGGAGGTGAACAAATGGCCCAGCAAACAAAAATCATGGGGATACTCAATATAACCCC
>JAQUEZ010000500.1 GCA_028684915.1 Desulfobulbus sp. | reverse complement strand
ATGATCGCCGTTTTGCCAGATGATGGCGGTCCGGATACGGTTACAAGATTCATTTTCCACCTCCCTGATGAGAGCGGTTGAACAGCTCCTCACAACGGGCGATTTGCGCGGATAGATCGGTTTGCAGGATCTTGTTCCAACCAAGCCACATCATCGGTGTATCAGCGGGCAGCTTGTTATCCACCTCTGGATGCAGCGACGGGAAAAGACCCTGGTGCGACAGGGTTTCGCCAACCGCTTTCGAAGCAAAAAAATCAACAATCGGCTGCAGTTCTGCTCCACGCTCCTTTTTCGCAAGCATAAAGATCGGGCTGATGATCGCGCCGTCCTCGGGCCAAATCGGCTTCATCGTTCCACCTTCCTTTGCCGTTTTGGTAAAGAAATAGGGCATAATGGTGATCGCAGGCCGTTTCTGTTTCATCCTGTTGCTTTTAATCATCTGTGCAGGGTGCATCGACAGAAGCATCGAACGACCCAATTTTTCAACGCCTGCATCTCCATAACGATCATGTATGTTCAGAAGAATTGCGTTGAATAAGTCGAAATCTCCTACAGGCAGTGAAATCGAACGTTCCCATTCCGGCTCCAGCAGATCCGCCCAGGAACGCGGTATCTCTCGGCCCTCCAGTTCGGCTGTGTTAACGAGAAAAATTGCAGCAACAACAGAGATAAGCGAATAGTTACCAGAAGGATCCCGCAGGCCGCGACCCTCGAACAGGGGATTTTCGTCGGTGTATTGCACCAGGTCCGCAAACACTCCCTGCTCCCGAAAACGACCAATCTTTTCAAGATCGAAAAAGAGATCGAACCCTGCCGATATAAAAAGATCGGGTAGCTCTTCCGGGGTCGTGATCCCAGCCAGGTTATCCGCCACCCACCGGGTGCCGACACTTGCAGCCTTCAGCTCGGTGTTGACACCAGTGAGGCCGGTTTCTTCAGCAAAGCTATTGTACTGCTCAAGCAGAGGTATCCGAATCGGGCAAGGAAGCAGGCCTACAACATTCAGCCCCTCTTCGTTTTTAGCTTCAGGTCTTGTCAGGGTTGGGTCTGCACTATTGCGCTCAGCGCTGATAACTTCATGCAAAAGGGATATGAACGTTTCCCGGTTCAGATTTTTCATTATGAGCGCCGTATCCAGGGTGATCATTTTTCCGAACTGTTCACGTAGCGCCGCATCTTCCATCTGTGGGAATCCGTTACTTGCAAAAACTGCAACTGTTTCCGGATAGCGCTCAGCGATCGAGTGCAGGGTGTCAGTTGCCAGAATGTATTTCGTCATGGGGGTACTCCTGTTGCTTCTTGGTTTAATTTCATTCCGCTGAAGGAATGATCATAGTGTACCCGGCTTTTCGGATTTGAAATTGATCTACGTCAAGAAGCGTTATTTTTCTTTCTGTGACCGGTTGGCCGTGGCGAAAAATAAATTCTGTTCTTTTTAGAAAATTGACCTAGATCAAGGATCACCCCACCAGAACCTGTATGCTGCAAAAGAACATGAAGGCAAGGGGGCTGTGCGATTCCAGATTACAACCTTCGTTTCCCCCCTGTTCTTTGCGGAAATGAGAAACATGTAACCAATAAGCAAGGCTGGATAAAATCAGCTCAGTATCAACTAAAAATGAGGTGATCGGTATGAGTATGTTCTGTTTTCAATGCCAGGAGGCGGCAAAAGGTACAGGGTGCACGGTAAAGGGTGTGTGCGGAAAAGATGAGTCAACTGCAAAGCTACAGGACCTGCTCATTTATGACATGAAAGGCATTGCGGTTCTGGCAAAAAGCCTGAAAAATGCAGGCGTAGAGGTTGATATGTCCGTCGGCCTGTTTCTTGCTCAGGGACTGTTCACAACCATAACAAATGCGAACTTTGACAACGCAAGTCTCGAATCCTGGATCAAAAGATCTCAGGTTATCAAGGCCAGGCTAAAAAAGCAGTTTGACGCCATGAACCCATCCGAGGAGAAATCCTCGATCTGGGAAAAATTGATGCAGTTTTTGGGGGGCGGCAAGAAGCAAAGCGCCTCTGAGCAGCTCCATCATTCAGCGCTCTGGTTTTCTGCTGATCGATCACTTTTTCAAGAAAAAGCTGCAACAGTAGGCGTTCTCGCAACAGAAAATGAAGATGTCCGCTCGTTGCGGGAGCTGCTTATCCTTGGCCTGAAAGGTATCGGGGCATACGCTGAACATGCGGCGGTTCTCGGTGTTGAAAAGAAAGAGATCTATGACTTTGTTATTGAGGGCCTGGCCTCTACCACCGAAGAGCTTTCCGTAGAAGAAATGGTCGCATTGGTCTTAAAGGCCGGTGAGTGCGCGGTAACAACCATGGCTGCCCTGGACAGCGCAAACACCTCGGCCTACGGAAATCCTGAAATCACGCAGGTGAAGCTCGGCGTTGGAGAAAATCCGGGAATCCTTATCAGCGGCCACGATCTTAAAGACATGGAAGAGCTGCTTATTCAAACCCAGGGCACTGGTGTGGATGTCTACACCCACGGCGAGATGTTGCCTGCGCATTACTATCCGGCTTTCAAGAAATATGACCATCTAAAAGGGAACTACGGCAGCTCATGGTGGCATCAAAATCAGGATTTTGAATCGTTTAATGGACCCATCCTGATGACCACCAACTGCATTATCCCCATTAAAGAGTCCAACACCTACAAGAAACGGATGTACACCACGGCCATGGCAGGGTACCCGGGAGTGACCCACATCCCGGAGAGGGTGAACGGCAAACCGAAAGATTTCTCGGCCATCATTGAGCAGGCAAAAGGTTGTAAGCCGCCGGAGGAAATTGAAAACGGCACCATCGTCGGCGGTTTTGCCCACGATCAGGTACTCGCCCTGGCAGACAAGGTGGTGGACGCGGTTAAGTCCGGAGCCATCAAACGCTTTATCGTCATGGCAGGTTGCGACGGCAGGCAGAAGGGACGCAACTACTTCACGGAAGTTGCTCAAAATCTCCCGCAGGATGCGGTGATATTGACTGCGGGCTGTGCCAAATATCGCTACAACAAGCTTAACCTCGGCGACATCGGAGGTATTCCAAGAGTCCTTGATGC
>JAQUEZ010000499.1 GCA_028684915.1 Desulfobulbus sp. | reverse complement strand
CAAGAAAGCACTTCGCGGGGAAGCATGGGGATACAATGAGCGAGAGCAGCAACTGTTTCCAGTGCTGGGGCCGTATCGTTGTCTTATCGAGGAGTGGCTGAAGAGGGACAAGGAGCAGCCGAAGAAGCAGCGCCATACAGCGAGGCGCGTATACAATCGATTGCGAACAGAGCAGGGCTACCAGGGGAGTGAATCGAATGTCCGTCGCTACGTGCGGATGATGCGAATGGAGTTGGGTCTTGATCTTGTCGGCCAGGTGTTCATTGCGTGTGAACCTGAGGCCGGGCAAGAAGCGGAAGTGGATTGGGGGACTGCGACGGCGGTTCTTGGAGGCGAAACAGTTCGGCTGAAGTTTTTCTGCATGCGGAGTAAATTTTCCGGGAAGCATTTTGTCCGGTTTTATCCCTGTGAACGTCAGCAGGCTTTTTTTGACGCCCACATCAAGGCCTTCGAGTTTTTTGGTGGGATTTTTCCGGTGCTGATTTACGACAATTTAACGACAGCGGTACGTAAGGTTCTCCAGGGAAAAATGCGTATTGAGCAAGAAAGCTTCAGCAAATTCAGGGCGTATTACAGTTTTTCCGCCCGCTTCTGCAACCCTGCCAGCGGCAATGAGAAAGGCGGAGTGGAAGGCTTGGTAGGCTTTGCTCGGCGGAACTACATGGTTCCGGTTCCGGCGGCGGAAAATCTTGAAGAACTCAATGAAAAGATCCTTGTCGACTGCCTGGCCTACGGTTCGCACAAGATGGCCGGCCGTTCGGAGAGTGTCGCCGAACTCTTTGAAGGAGAGAAAGGCTCTCTGCTTGAGATGCCGGGAGTAGCCTGCAGCAATATCCGATTGCATGAGGCTCGGGTCGACAAATACGCCACGGTAACGGTCGACAAGAATCGATACTCAGTGCCATGGCGGTACGCAGGTCGCAGGTTGAAGATCATCGCGCATGTGGACCGGGTGGAGATATTTTCCGGCGGTAAACGGCTGGCAGTCCACGAACGATTGTTTGCCAATAACAAATGGAGTCTGGCTCCAGAGCATTATCTGGAACTGATTGAGCAACGTCCGATGGCGTTTTCAAGTGCTCGAGTGATTCGGCAATGGCGTGAGCACTGGCCTCAGTCGCTGCATCAATTGCTTGCTCATTTCTGCCGTGTGCAGGGCGAAACCAAAGGGATCAAGGATTTTATTGCCGTACTGATGCTGTACAGCCGTTATACGGCGGACGAGGTGGAGGCTGCGGTTGAACTCGCCCTGGCAAAGAATCTCAACGGTAGTGAAGGCGTACGGCATCTGCTGATCTATGCCAATGAACAGGATTCCACCATTGCACCGCTTACCAACTGGGCCAGCCTGCCCTCTCCCGACCTGACCGTTTATGGAGCGTTGGGAGGTGTGCAATGAGGAGCGCAACCCTCGTCGAATTGCGTGAAAATCTCAAAGCCCTGAGCTTGTCAACCACGGCTCGGGATCTGGAATCCAAGATGCGCCAGGCAAAAGAGAGTGGCCCCAGCTACGATGATTTCTTGCTGGATCTGACGGCAGCGGAGCTTCAAGCCAGAGCGGAAAACAGACTCAATCGCCGGGTACGGGAGGCGAAATTCCCTCTGCTGAAGACCTTGGAGGGCTTTGATTTTGGGGCCGTACCCGATCTCGACATCCGGGTAATACGTGAGCTGGCAGGCTGTGAATATATCAAAGAACATCGAAATGTTATCTTTCTGGGTCGCAGCGGTACCGGCAAGACTCACCTGGCAACTTCGCTTGGTATTGAGGCCTGCAGAAATAATTACCGGACCAGGTTTGTCAGTTGCTATGGCTTGGTGAACGAGCTTATAGAAGCCCGTCAGGAGAAAGATCTTCGGCGTCTTATCGGCCGGCACGCCCGTTACGATCTGCTGATTCTCGATGAACTTGGCTACATCCCGTTTTCCAAGGAAGGCGCGGAATTGCTCTTTCAGGTGCTTGCCGAACGTCAGGAGAAAGGGTCGGTGATCATGACCACAAATCTTGGTTTTGCCGACTGGACGCAGATATTCGGCGATCCAGTGATGACGGCGGCCCTTCTCGATCGATTGACGCACAGAGCCCACATCATCAACTGCCAGTGGGATAGCTATCGTTTGAAAGAAAGCCTCAAAGGGCAACAGCAGAAAAAAGGAAAATGAAGATGGATGTCATTGTCTATAATCCCCAGAAGGGCCGACTGGAAACGATAAAGGCCCATTTCACCGAAAAGACTACAACATGGTTTGAGGGTACGGGACACCCTGAAAGTGTCAGTATGATTACCGATCTCGACGGTAATTTGCTGATCACTCGTGATGGAAGGGATTATCCTGTAATTATTTATGATGTCACCCGAAAGAGCATAGATTACAGCCGTAAAAAGGCAGAGAAATTGTGCCAACAGGCTTAGTTGTAAAATAGAATCGGCGGCGGTGGGGGCCTCCGGGGGCAGGAGAAACTCCGGTCGCCTACGGCTCCCTCCATTTCTCCTGCCCCCGGAAACAACCACAACAGTGGGTGCGACCCTATCACCCTTCCTTTTGTTAAATTCAGGGTGGTCAATTTTCGGTAATCACAGGTGGTCAATTTTCGGTTGTCATTCACAAGGATAACCGCGTCAAACCGTTCTTGAAGGCGGTGATGCGAGAAAACGGCCTGCAGTTGCTTCAGTTGGACGGATACGGTTGATGAAAATTCCGTATTGATCACCAGCACTGAATTACCGCCCTGACGGATGACAGCAAATTGGGCGACTTGCTTTCTGTGGGGACATTCACCTGGAAGACAAAAACTACCGCTGCTGAGCATCCAGACGTAGGATCCAGCGAGTATCGAAAGTCCGTTTATGGTCATCGCCTTATCCTTCACCTCTGTGTTAACGCGGTATTTTGTGGCGGAAAAGCTGTACGTCATATGCAACGATTCGGCAATCTCCCGAGCCGAATCTTGCTTGCCGTCACGGGTTCGTTGAACCCCCTGATAACAAAGAATGTCGATCTCCGCCAAACGGAGTTGATCTGTCAATTTACGCAATCGAGCAGTGCTTCCAAGCTTGTTTTTGTTATC
>JAQUEZ010000498.1 GCA_028684915.1 Desulfobulbus sp. | reverse complement strand
GTTTGGCTTGGCGGGTATCAGGATTCAACAGGAACCAAACCTACTGAGGGATGGAGGTGGGTCACCGAGGAGCCTTGGTCTTATACAGACTGGGGGCCCGGAGAGCCCAATAATACGGCGGGATCTGAAGACTATTTAGTGCCTGGCCAAAAACTGACAAAACGACCACGAATCAAAGGGTTATCATCATAGCCAACAAGTGAAGATAATGAGAGCGCTGATTGGGGCGGCTGCGGAATGATAATGTAACGTTTTGATTTTTATGGTATATATTTTCCTGGCATCCCATTGAGCAGGGCCTCTGCACGGATAAAGCAACCGCCACCGCAAAATCTTCGTTGGATGAATAATTCATGCGTAAAGTTATCGAACCCCAGATGCAGCTTGGCGAACTGGCTATCGCCGCTATAAAGCTAGACCCCAAATCCCGCGATGATATTCCGCAGATTCTACGCGGCCTCCAGCACATCTACACTACCCCTGAACTGCGCGGGACGATATTTGCCATCCTCGCAGAGGTGTTGCCTGAACGTCAAGTCGAGGGGAAGACCGTCAAGGCCGACCCCAATAACGGTCGTCCTGGTATGTCACAATGGCAGATTCTGGTGTTGGGTGTGCTCAGATTGGGGCTCAATGCCGACTATGACCGCATCCAGGGTAACCGATCAGGGGGGGCGAATTTTTCACTGTCGTCGTAAGTCAATATTTGCTACGGTGCTGTTATGGAAACCACAGCGCCTGTGTACAAAATTCGAGGTCGCCACCTCACCCAGCATGATCTAGTCGAAATCAGTCAGGTCGTTACCGACCATTGGGATACGGGGCGCACGGCGATCTCAAAAATTCTCTGTCAGCGATGGCAATGGCGGCAACCCAATGGCCAGTTGAAGGACATGGCCTGCCGGAGCCTCCTGCTCACCCTGGAGAAAAAAGGCGAACTTACTCTGCCGCCACATATGCAGGAAATCTACAGTTTCCCACGTCGGGCAAATCGCCACACCTCTACAATTGACACCACGGAAAGGGCTGGTGCTGTTTCCGCGTTTGGCTCTTTGACAGTCAAGATGGTTCGCCAAAGCCCTGATGAGAGGTTATGGGATTACCTGATTGACCGCTCTCATTATCTGGGCTCCCCCTGGATCGTCGGCTCATCGCTCAAATATCTCGCCTACCTTGACGATCGACTGGCGGCCTGTCTCGGTTGGGGCTCCGCCGCCTGGAAAGTGGCGTCCCGGAATCAACTGATCGGCTGGAACCCTGCGCAGCGGGAACGCAACCTGGCCAAAGTGGTGAACAATGTCCGCTTCCTTATCCTGCCCTGGGTCAACGTGCGCCATTTGGCCTCCAAGGTCCTGGCCCAAAACATCCGTCAGTTGGAGCGCGACTGGCTTGCCTTCTATCGGGAGCCGATCTGTTTGCTGCAAACCTTTGTGGAGACGGGTCGCTTTCAGGGGACCTGCTGCCGGGCCGCCAATTGGGCGAAGGTCGGAGTAACCACTGGTCGTGGCACATATGACCGTCACTCCCAACGAAGCGAGCCGGTGAAGGCCGTCTTCCTCTACCCGTTGAACAAAAATTTCAGGGAGCAACTTCGTGGCTAAGGAAGATACCCCCCTGGAACTCCAGATCAGTGACGCGGAATTAGAGCTGTTGCCCCCTTCAACTCTCCGGTTGATTATCCGCAAGCTCCTGGGCCGTATCGCCAGCCAAGATCAACGGATCAAAGAACTGGTGGCTGAAGTCAGCCAATTGGAGGCCAGGCTTGACCAGAACTCGTCCAATTCCAACAAGCCGCCCTCATCCGATTCGCCCTACAAGGAAAATACGCCTAAAACCAACAAAACAAAATCCGGCGGGCGTAAGGGCCATAAAGGCCACCGTCAGCAGCTCATACCGCCGACTAAAACCGAGAGCGTTCATCCTGGACCGTGCATCTGTGGCTGCCAGACGTTTACCGAGTTACGTCCTTACCATACCCATCAGCACATCGAGCTGCCCGAAATAGCGATGACGGTCATCCATTTCATTCTCTATCGAGGCAAGTGCAGCAAATGCGGCAAAACGGGTAAAGGACATACACCAAAAAGATTTCAAACCGGCTTTGGCCCCAGGCTTTGTGCGCTGGTGGCAGAAATCGGCGGCATTGAGGGCAACAGTCGGCAGGCTATCCAGTCTTTTTGCTCCTCGGTGCTGGGCATCAGCATCAGTCTCGGAGCAATTCAGAATATTATCGACCGGGCCTCCAAGGCGATCCACCCTCATTATGAGGCGATCGGCGAAAAGGCCCATGCCGCCAGGGTCAACCATGTTGATGAAACCCCATGGAAAAATAACGGCAAACTCAACTGGCTCTGGGTCATGGCCAGTTCTGTGGTCGCCTATTTCATGGTGCACGCCAATCGCTCCAAAGATGCCTTTGAATCCTTGATCGGAGGCTGGGAAGGCATTCTGGTCAGTGACGGATATCGATTGTACCAAAACTGGGTGAATGCCCGGCAAACCTGCCTGGCCCACCTGATCCGCCGGGCCAAGGGATTGGCCGAGCGCAACGATCCGGAGCTCGCTCGATGTGGAGCCTGGGCCCGAGATGAATTGCGCCGCCTCTGCAGGATGGCCAAGGATCCACCGACGAAAGCTGAGTGGCACGCATTTTACGCCCGGCTCAACCGATTGATCGCGCTGTATATCGATTCCGACAGCGAAGCGGGGAAGCTTGTCCGCCATATCGACAGGGAAATGGGCTCGCTCTTTACCTTCCTGATTGAGGAGGGCGTTGACCCGACCAACAACTTCGGAGAGCGCATGCTGCGCTATGCCGTGCTCTGGCGAAAACGCAGCCAGGGGACCAGCAGCGACAAAGGCAACCGCTGGGTGGAGCGCATTGTTTCGCTCAGGCAAACATGCCGTCTGCAGGGTAAGTCATCCTTTCATGTCCTTGTGGAAGCAATGGATGCTTTTTTCAAAGATCAACCACCGGACCTGGAATGGATCAGGACGGCTACTTGAGGTGGGGGGCCCCCCTGATCGGTTACCGTCAAAGTTTTGTAGGCGCGGCGGGTTTGCTGAGACGTT
>JAQUEZ010000170.1 GCA_028684915.1 Desulfobulbus sp. | reverse complement strand
CTAACAAGGACTTCTGACTTGGCCATGTATGATGTGAAAATTTCAGGCAAGGGTACATACAAATTTTATCGTAAAAATGAGGAGTAAGCGGACCTCAAAAATTCCGAGGGTTCCGGCTTACAACCCCAAAAAGAAAAAGAAAGAGCACTCAAGGTTATTGAGGGGGCAAAAACAGGCAGGATTGAACTGACCGAAGATGGTTTTGAGGTTAAAGGGGAAACCTGTCCTATCTGCATGGGAAAAATGTACACCCATTGTGCGCAGATATGCAGGGAGTTTCCAGCTGGAATGCTTCGCTATTGTAGAGATTGTGGCAATGAAGATGAGATTGAAAATGATCTCGACGTTTTTTACTGTGATGATGGCTATCGAGAAAAGGAAACTGAATCTCCGACAGGTGAGCCTCCGCCAATGGGCTTAGACCCCGAATAAAGTCAGCTAAACCACCTCACCCGACGGTTCACGCTATCGGTTGTTTGCCGTATTTCTTGAACAGGTCATTGAGGGCTTCAGAGAGAAGAGCCTGTTGGGTTTGCTCGGCCTCTATGGCGAGGATCGCCAGTTGCTTCTTGGCTGCATCTGGCATGTGAAAGATCGTTTGCTTCTTCCCTACCCTATCGGGCCGCTTGCCTTGTGTGGCGGCCTCTACCTTTTCGGATGGCGTACCAAACATTGATCCAAGGCTTTGGCGTTTTGCTTTGGTCATCGTGTCATTCTCCTATCATAACCATATATCCGGTTATATGGTTATAACTTCATCGTTAGCTTCAAACAAGCAAAAAGCTCGTCAATCTCTTCTGCGGCTTTTCCTTCTGGTTCGTATTCATGCACGCTGCGCCCGTCGATGACGGCGTGGGTATAGGCCGCTCTTTGCTGCAAGACGGGATCGAGAACATTGATCCCTTGTTGCCGCAAAGCCTCCTTGGCTTCATCGGATAACTTGCCACGCGGGGCGGCATTGATAACGGCAGCGGCAGGAGTCTTGGCAAGGCGGGCAATCGCGGCAGTGGAGCCAATAGCCTTGAGGTCAAAACGGGAAGGGCGGCACGGCATCAGGATAAAATCGGCGAGCTGGGCGGCTACGGCTGCCGCGCTGTCGGAATGGGGGGCGGTATCAATAATCACAACATCAGCCCCGCCGGCCTTGGCCTGTTTGAGCAAAGCGGCGAGCTGGCCGACTTGCGCCTGAACCGCGTTTAACTCATTCTGTTCCTCGCGGCTTAAATACCAATCATAGGCACTGCCCTGCGGGTCAATATCGATGATGGCGGTGTGAAACCCTTGGCGGATCGCACACACGGCCATGTGAACGGCAAGCGTGGTTTTACCGCTTCCGCCTTTTTGTGAGATAATGGCTAGGGTCTTCATCGGTCACACCTTTTCATAACCATATATACGGCTATATGGTTATATATTTAACCATAGCAGGATTGCATTTAAGTTATTTACCGGTTTGCAGCGATATTGCAAAGAAAAAACACATCAAGAGGGTAATATGACCATGTATATGGCTATATGGTTATATTTCAATCCTTGCCAAAATCCCCGCCCAAGGCAAGAGCCTTGGGCGGGGGTATGATGTCAATATTCACTCGGTAACAAGATCGTGTTGTTGATGAAATAGAAGGCGATTTCCTCAAGGGGAAAATCCGTGAAGGGGATACGCTTGGAAAGAACTTTTCTCCCGTTGCCATCTTCGCACGCAAGGATCGCGGTATGGTCTTGCTTGACGGCCAACTTCCACAATTGGAACTCTTCGCCAGCCACTTTTTTCTCGAACCGTTGCGCAAGGGCGATTTCATCCAAGAGCCAATAGGCTCCGCCTGTCTCGGCAACATACTTTGCGCCATCTGTAAAAAGAACGGAACGAACCAAGCTGTGACGATACCAATATTCTGATCCGGTAAATTGCATCAAGTCGGCTTTGTTCAGGGTGTGGGTAGTCATTTTCTTTTCCTTTCGGTCTGAGATTCAGCGTCGTGCTGTACCTCTGCCGTCGGTCGAGACTTAGGGTAGCAACTGCAAGGGCAGGGGGCGGGGAGGGGGATCACCCGTGCTGCAACTTGGCGCAGACAAGGAAGCATGGGGACACCCCGCTCTCTGGGCTTTAGCCTTCACCCTTGCAGGCGCGAGGGACAAAGTCCCTTAGCTCTACCTTGCTTGCCACGGCTAACACACAGAAAAACCAAGATATTCCCTGTAAAAGAGAGGGAAAAGCTGCTACTCTGCCCAAGAAAATATATCCGCCCTTTGCGGCCTTGCGAACCATGGTTCGCAGTGATATAATACAAGGAGAAACAAAAGTGGCACGACTGGCAAAACCCAAACGGGTCATCGTCTATGCAGATCAGGAGGGCAACGAGCCTTTTACCGATTGGCTCTATGGGCTGAAAGACAGCATGGGGCGAAAGCGTATCTTGATCCGGATCACGCGCCTAGAGCAAGGGAACTATGGCGACTGTGAGCCGGTAGGGGAGGGGATCAGCGAATTACGTATGTTCTTTGGTGCCGGCTATAGGGTTTATTTCGGGGAAGACGTGGATAATATCGTTGTCTTGCTCTGCGGCGGCGACAAGGGAAGCCAGAAGAAAGACATCAAACAGGCAAAAGCCTATTGGCGGGAGTATTTGACCCATGAAGAACTATAGATCATTCAGCGACGTTGAAGAGTCCTACTTCCGCGACCATCCGGAAGAGATGGATGAATATATCATCCTCATGTTTGAGGAATACGCCAAGGACGGCGACACGGGGGCTTTGCTCTCGTCGCTGCGCGTCCTGAGCCGCGTCAAAGGCGTGACCAAAATCGCCGAAGAAACCGGCCTGAGCCGCAAGGGAATACAGAAAGCCCTCTCTGAAGACGGCAACCCAGAGTTTGCCAGCGTCAACGCCATCATTCACGCCATGGGCTACCGCCTATCACCGCAAAAGCTGGAAGCGTGACATCCAGCAATGAGCTTTTGCTGGAATCACAGCTCCACACCACAAAACATAGCCATATAGCCGGATATATGGCTATGTGCATGTTTTCCGTCACCACTCCGCCATCTTTCCTTTCCCTCTCATAACCGTTTAGAAAACCGATAGAATATAAGGTTTTACCTGTTCAAAACAAGTGAGCGTGGTATTCTCCCCAACCAATTACTTGTTTTCTTGATAATCGCAGCCAATGGTTCGCCGTAACCATTGAGGCAAAACGGCTCTAGAGTTTAATCTGGATCGTTAGAACCCTTTAACAGTTAGAGTTAGACCTTCGCATGATTGAAGATATTAAAAAAACACTCTGGGCAACGGCTGACAAGCTGCGCGCCAACATGGACGCCGCCGAATACAAGCACATCGTGCTCGGCCTCATTTTCGTCAAATATATCTCCGACACCTTCCAGACCCGCCGTGATGAACTGACACATCGCTTTGCCGATGCGGATGACGACTACTTTCTGCCAGACGCCACGCCCGCCTTGCTGGCCGAAGAGCTTGAAGACCGCGACTATTACAAAGAAGTCAACGTGTTCTGGGTGCCAGAAACGGCCCGTTGGGAAAGCCTGCGTGCCCAAGCTAAGCAGGCCGACATCGGCAAGCGCATCGATGATGCCCTATCCTTGATCGAAACCGAAAATCCCAAGCTCAAGGGCATTCTCGATAAACGCTATGCCCGCGTGCAACTGCCCGACGGCAAGCTGGGTGAACTGGTCGATCTCGTTTCACAAATCGGCTTTGGTGAATCTGGCGATACGGCCAAAAATCACGCTCGTGATCTACTCGGCCAGGTCTATGAATATTTCCTGGGTCAATTCGCCAGCGCAGAAGGCAAGCGCGGCGGGCAGTTCTATACGCCAGCCTCTATCGTCAAAACTCTGGTTGCCGTGCTCGCCCCCCATCATGGGCAGGTCTATGACCCTTGCTGCGGCTCTGGCGGTATGTTTGTGCAGTCTGAAAAATTCATCGAAGCCCATGGCGGCAAGATTGGCGATGTGTCCATCTACGGTCAAGAAGCCAACCCCACTACATGGCGACTAGCGGCAATGAACCTTGCCATTCGTGGCATCGATTTCAATTTAGGCAAAGAACCTGCCGACACCTTCGTGCGCAACCAGCACCCAGATCTGCGCGCCGATTTTGTGCTCGCCAATCCGCCTTTCAATATCTCCGACTGGTGGCACGGCAGCCTAGAAGGCGATCCCCGCTGGGTCTATGGCACACCGTCACAAGGCAACGCCAACTACGCCTGGCTGCAACACATGCTTCATCACCTCAAACCCACGGGCAGGGCAGGTATCGTGCTTGCCAACGGCTCCATGTCGGCCAGCCAGAACAGTGAGGGCGATATTCGCCGCGCTATGGTCGATGCCGACAAAGTCGAAGTCATGATAGCACTGCCTGGTCAACTCTTCTTCAACACCCAAATTCCTGCCTGTCTATGGTTCTTGGTCAAAGAAAAGCGCGCAAGGCAAGGCGAAGTCCTGTTCATCGACGCCCGCAAGCTCGGCAGCATGATTAGCCGCGTGCAATGCGAGTTCACCGATGAAATCATCGCAAAAATCGCCGGCACCGTTGCCGCCTGGCGCGGTGAATACCCATCCGGCGAAGAATACGCCGACATCGCGGGCTACTGCCGCAGCGTCCCCCTAGCAGAGATCGCCGAACATGGTCATGTCCTCACGCCTGGTCGTTATGTTGGTGCTGAAGCCGTTGAAGACGATGACGAAATCTTTGTCGAAAAAATGCAAAAGCTAACCGAAACGCTAGGCGAGCAAACGGCCAAAGGTACGAAACTGGATCAATTGATACGCCAGAAGCTGGGAGGGTTGGGGTATGAGTTCTGAGTTAAGGCGGCTTTGGGAACATGCCGGAGGGCAAGTGCCGGATGCATGGAAAATTGTGCCGCTTGAATCTCTTTTGTGTGACAATAAAAGTATTGCTGTTGGCGTTATGTACCCTGGCCCAGATACCCCTGGGGGGACGCCGCTTATTAAAGTTGGCGACATAAAAGACGGCACAGTACCAATTAAGCCCAGTTATTGCATTTCAGATAAAACAAACAAGGAGCATAAACGCACTCAACTGATAGGCGATGAATTGCTGATCACTCTCGTTGGTAATCCAGGTGAATGTGTGGTTGTAAGCCCCGCTATGGCTGGTTGGAATCCTGCGCGAGCAATCGCAACTATTCGGTTGCAGGAGCCTAATCTGCGAATTTATCTCAAAGCTGTACTGGAAAGCACCGCAAGCAAGCATCTGATAGATGCTGTGTTAAACACTACAGTACAGAAAACACTCAACCTGAAAGACATCCGAAAGCTGCCAATCCCGCTACCACCAAAACAAACAATCCTAGATATCTCTGAAATCGCAGCGGCTTTAACGGACCGTATTGCCCTGCTATGTGAAACCAACAGTATCCTTGAATCCATCGCCCAAACCCTGTTCAAATCCTGGTTCACGGACTTCGATCCCGTGCATGCCAAGCAACAAGGCAGCGAGCCGGAAGGCATGGACTCCACCACTGCCGCGCTCTTCCCTGACAGCTTCGAAGAATCAGAAATTGGAAAGGTGCCAACGGGTTGGCGGGTTGGAACTTTGGGCGATTTAGCTAAGTTCCAGAATGGCTATGCTTTTAAAAGCAAAGATTGGGTCAATTCGGGCCATCCCGTGGTCAAAATAGGCGACGTGAAGCCCCGCATTATTGATTTGACTGGGTGCTCATTTGTTGCCGCAGAAACAACTACTGGCCTTGGACGGTTTCAATTAAATCGTGGTGATTTGCTTGTTGGCATGACAGGGTATGTGGGCGAAACTGGACTTGTGCCAGCACTTGATTCGACTGCTTATTTAAATCAACGTGTAGGACGCATTTCGACATTAAACGGCCTGCACGATATTGGTTTCGTGTACTGCTTAGCGCGTAATCCATTATTTAAGCTCTACGCCGAAACCCAATCTCATGGCAGTGCTCAAGCAAACGTAGGCGGTGCGACCCTTCTTGGATATACCACAACAATTCCTACCGAAGCTATCTTAGAAAAATTTAACAGTATATTATATGTGCTAATTAATAAAATTCTCACGAACCATGAACAAGCTCAAACCCTAGTTGGCCTCCGTGACACACTGCTTCCTCGCCTGATCTCCGGCCAGTTGCGTATGCCGGATGCTGAGGCCCTCGCCGAAGAGGCCACCTCATAAGGAATCTACACCCTCCATCATCTCACCATTGGGAAGTTTTAAAATGACTGAAGACCAACTGGAGCAAGAAACCCTAAGCTGGCTGGCCGATGTCGGCTACTCAACCGTTTATGCCCCAGATATCGCGGTCGATGGCAAAGCACCCGAACGCAGCAACTACATTCAGGTCGTCTTGATTGAACGCTTGCGCAAAGCGATCAACCGGCTCAATCCTTTGATCCCTCTGGTCGCCCGTGAAGATGCGTTGCAACAAGTATTGAACCTAGATACACCTGTGCTGCTGGCCGCTAATCGCCAGTTTCACCGCTTGTTGATCAACGGGGTGCCTGTCCAGTATCAGAAAGAGGGAGAGACAAGGGGCGATTTTGTTCGCCTAATCGATTTTGTAGATGTCTCTGCCAATGAGTGGTTGGCGGTCAATCAGTTCTCCATCAAGGGGGCTAAATATACCCGTCGCCCCGACATCATCCTGTTCATCAATGGCCTACCTCTTGTGTTGATGGAACTCAAGAACCCTGCCGACGAAAACGCCGATGTCTGGAAAGCTTTTGACCAGATTGAGACGTACAAAGAACAAATCCCTGATGTGTTCCAGTATAATGAGATTCTAGTGATCTCGGACGGAACGGAAGCACTCGTGGGCGGGCTTTCCAGTAATGCTGAGCGTTTCATGGCCTGGCGCACTATTGACGGCGTGACGCTCGATCCCTTGGGGCAGTTCAACGAACTGGAAACCCTGGTGCGCGGTGCGTTATCTCCGGCCATTCTGCTCGATTTCCTACGTTTCTTTGTCCTGTTCGAAGATGACGGTACTCTGGTTAAAAAAATTGCGGGGTACCATCAGTTCCATGCAGTCCGTGCGGCAATCAACCAGGTTGTGGATGCCTCGCGCCCTGATGGCAGTCACAAGGGTGGGGTGGTCTGGCATACCCAAGGATCAGGCAAGAGCATTACCATGACGTGCTTTGCAGCCCGCGTGATGCGCGAGGCTGCCATGGAGAACCCGACTATCGTCGTCATTACCGACCGCAACGATCTGGACGGGCAGTTATTCGGTGTGTTTTCACTGTCGCAGGATTTATTGCGTGAGCAACCGGTGCAAGGTGAAACTCGCCAAGATTTGCGGGCTAAACTGGCTAACCGTCCTTCCGGGGGTATCGTCTTCGCCACCATCCAAAAATTCATGCCTGGCGAAGATGAAGATAGCTTTCCCGTGCTGTCGGATCGTCACAACATCGTGGTGATTGCCGATGAAGCGCACCGCACCCAGTACGGCTTTGAGGCCAAGTTTAAGGGCGACACTAGGGGCTATCAGGTTGGATATGCCCAGCATCTACGCGATGCCCTGCCGAACGCGACTTTTGTCGCCTTCACCGGTACGCCCGTATCCTCCGCAGACCATGATACTCGCGCTGTGTTTGGTGATTACATCCATATCTACGACATGCAGCAAGCCCGTGATGATGGCGCGACGGTTGCTATTTATTTTGAATCACGCCTGGCCAAGTTGGGGCTGAAAGAAGAGGCGTTGCCAGACATCGACGCCGAAGTGGATGAGCTGGCAGAGGATGAAGAGGACGACCAGAAAGCCCTGCTGAAAAGTAAATGGGCGGCACTGGAAAGGATCGTCGGTGCCGCACCACGCATTCAGCAAGTGGCGGCAGACCTGATCGATCACTTTGAGGAACGCAACAAGGCACAAACTGGCAAGGCTATGATCGTGGCCATGAGCCGCGAAATCTGTGTGCATCTCTATGATGCTATCGTTGCACTGCGGCCAGAATGGCATGATGTTGATCCAGAAAAAGGGGCGGTCAAGGTGGTTATGACCGGCTCAGCAAGTGACAAGCCTTTGTTGCGACCGCATATCTATTCCAAGCAAGTCAAAAAGCGGCTTGAGAAGCGCTTCAAAGACCCCGACGATCCGCTGCGTCTCGTGATCGTGCGTGATATGTGGCTCACTGGGTTTGATGCGCCTTGTGTGCATACCATGTATGTGGACAAGCCCATGAAAGGCCACAACCTGATGCAAGCCATTGCCAGGGTGAACCGCGTCTTCCGCGACAAACAGGGCGGCCTGGTTGTCGATTACATCGGCATCGCCAATGACCTGAAACAAGCTTTAGCGGAATACACCGCCAGCAAAGGACGTGGTCGCCCAACTGTCGATGCCCACGAAGCCTACGCATTGCTGGAAGAAAAACTCGACGTGCTACGCACCATGCTGCACGGCTTCGATTACAGCGAATTCCTGATTGGCGGCCATAGTATGCTGGCAAAAACGGCTAACCATGTGCTCGGCATCCAGGATGGCAAGAAACGGTTCTGTGATACCGCCCTGGCAATGTCCAAAGCCTTCACCTTGTGTTGCACACTGGATGAGGCTAAGGCGGTGCGTGAAGAGGTGGCCTTCTTCCAAGCGGTCAAAGTGCTGCTGACCAAGAAAGAAATTAGCAGCAAAAAGAAAACCAATGAAGAGCGCGAACTCGCAATCCGCCAAATCATCGGATCGGCAGTCGTGTCAGAAGAGGTCGTGGATATCTTCAGCGCTGCGGGTTTGGACAAACCCAATATAGGCATATTGGATGAAGGTTTCTTGAACGACATCCGCAACTTGCCAGAACGCAATCTTGCCGTGGAGCTGCTGGAGCGCCTGATGGAAGGCGAAATCAAGTCTCGCTTTGCCACCAATGTCGTACAATATAACAAGTTTTCAGACCTGCTATCCAATGTCATCAAGCGTTATCAGAATCGTTCTATCGAAACCGCGCAGGTGATGGAAGAACTGATCCAGATGGCCAAGAAATTCAAGGAAGCGGCAGAACGCGGCGTCAACCTTGGCCTCAATAACGACGAGCTGGCCTTTTATGATGCCCTGGCGAATAACGAAGAATCTGTGCGCGAATTGGGGGATGAAACACTCAAAAAAATAGCGCATGAGTTGGCAGAGAGCTTGCGGCAGAACGTCAGTGTGGATTGGGCGGTGCGGGATAACGTGCGTGCCAAGTTACGGCTGATGGTGAAGCGCATCTTACGTAAATACAAGTACCCGCCAGTGAAGCAGGATGAGGCGGTACAGTTGGTTCTTGAGCAGGCAGAAAGCCTATGTGTTGAGTGGGCGTGATGTTGGCTTCCCGTTACACACTCGTTGCAAGAAACATACATAGCCACATATCCGGCTATATGGCTATGTATACTTTGGTTTCAAACTATAGCTGGCCTAGCGCTAGGAGTTGTCATGGTTGACTTCGAGAAATTGAGAACAAAGAAAAATAAAACAAAAGCGATTGAGCCTGCGGAGATTTTCCGCCGTTTACCAAAACCACCTGGGATTAACGATCTCTATACCAGTCAAGCGGAGGTGCTTCACGCTTGGTTTGAACGCCGCCAAAAAGAGCGCGACGTGGTGATAAAATTGCACACGGGGGGTGGCAAAACATTAGTGGGGCTCCTTATGGCTCAATCAACGCTAAACGAAACAGCCGAACCAGTCCTCTACCTAACGCCAACAGTTCAACTTGTGAACCAAACGATTGAGAAAGCAAGGGCGCTTGGTATTAACGCTGTAGCATATGAACGAGGTCAGCCGTTGAACGATGACTTCATTAATGCGAAAGCAATCATGGTCGGAACTTATAAAGCTTTATTCAATGGACGAAGCAAGTTTGGCCTTCGGGGCGATCCTCAGCCCCGAGCAGTGTCGGCCATCATACTTGATGATGCCCATGCAGCCTTTTCTGTCGTACGCGAATCTTTTACTCTTGATGTCAAAGCCGAAGGTCCCACACGAGACCGATATGAGAGCTTAGCTGGTCTTTTCCGAAAAGCGTTTAAGGAAACAGACAAAATTGGCACATTCGACGATATCCTGTCAGGTTCCGAATATTCAGTACTAGAAGTTCCATACTGGGCTTGGCATGAACAACTTGAGGCTGTTCGTGAGCAACTGAAATCAGATGCCGATAAATATGGGCTAGTGTGGCCATTGTTGCGTGATAAACTGCACCTTTGCCACGCACTTATAAGTCGAAAGGCATTCACACTGACTCCTATATTGCCCCTAGTAAATGCCTTTCCTACATTCTTCGATGCACCACGCCGCATTTATATGTCGGCGACAATAGCTGATGATAGCGATATTGTTCGCACTTTCGATGCAGACCAAAAATCGGTACAGAACGCTATAACGTCTCGATCACTGGCAGGCGTAAGTGAAAGAATGATATTGATACCAGACCTCATGCCATTCGAATTCAACGTGCAGGAGGCAATCAAAAAACTTGTTACATGGACTTCTGGAAAAAATCTTGGAGCAGTAATTCTTGTTTCATCAGACGACGACGCAGCCCAATGGGCAGATGTTGCTACCGTTGCGAAGGGATCAACGTTAGCGGAGAAACTTATCGCTGACTTGCAAGAAAGAAAAACATCGGGGCCAGCTGTATTCGCGAACAGATATGATGGGATCGATTTACCGGGAGACTCCTGTCGACTTCTTGTCATGAGTGGTCTTCCTGCGGGAACATCAAGCTACGAACTTTTTCGGGCGAGTGCACTTTATGGGGGAGCCACTATAACTCGGATGCTAGCACAACGAATAGAACAGGGGAGCGGAAGAGGTGCACGTGGCTCTGGAGATCATTGTGTAATACTGTTATCTGGCGCGAACCTCGCGGGTTGGATTGCCAAAAAGGCCAATTTCAGATTTCTCACCAGTGCAACAAGAGCACAGCTTGAGATTGGATCAGATATTAGCAAGGAGGTAAGCAGCCTAAACGACCTTGCGGAAACTATTAAACGAAGCTTTGAGCGCGACAAAGGATGGATTGGTTACCATGCTGAAACCCTCGCTGAGCTGGTCGATGAAGATCCTCCTGACGAAATGCGCTTTATCCAAGCCGCAGGCGAAAGAAAAGCCATTAACCTCTGGCATGACGGATACCACGCAAAAGCTATTGCCAAAATTGAAAAAACACTTGCCGATACTCTGGCACTAGATCCTCAAACCTGCGGCTGGATGGAGCAGTTATCGGCGAGAATTGCTGATAACTGGGGACATCCTGAACGAGCCGAAGATCTACAGCGCCAAGCGTATGCGCATAATCGTAATCTCCTTAGACCCAAAATACTTCCTCCGTATCGACCTCTCTCAACCCCTGGTGCACAAGCAAAAGTCATTGTCAACCAGCTTGGTGATTATCGGTCAAGAAGGGGTTTTCTACAGTCCTTTGAAGAAATTATTATACACCTACATAAGAACTCATCCGCCAATCAATTTGAGCAAGCATTAGCTGATCTTGCAACTATGATAGGGTTTTCTTCCGAACGGCACGATGACAATGGCGAAGGTCCGGACGTGCTCTGGCTGCTACCAGGCAAGCTGGGTTTGGTTATTGAAGCAAAAAGCCGGAAAAAAGAAAAAAATGCACTTACGAAAGAAGAACATGGTCAACTTCTTGTTGCGGCTGAATGGTTTGCTTGCAACTATAAGGGCTATGGTTGCGTCCGCATCAGTGTTCACCCAAAAAATCGAGCAACTAAAGCAGCAGTTGCTGGAGCATCTCACGCGCTAACCTATGAAAAATTGGCCGCTCTGGTTTCAGATGCCCGCGTCCTTCTTTCTTCTCTTTGCAAATCGCAACTGTCGGAGGCCGACCTAGTCATAGAATGCGAAAGACTTCTCGCTTCGTCATCTCTAAAACATGAACGTTTTGTAGAAAACTATTTGCTGCCTTTTAAAGAAGATGAATAAGAGAGGCTTATCGACTCCCCCTTTCGATTACCTGCACTACCTCCACAACTTTTCAAACCGCGCTGGATTGGTTGCCGTATACATGACGGTGTGTTGAATATTGCGGTGTCCAAGATAGTCCTGAATAAGCCGCGTGTCTGCCCCCTGATCCGCCAAAGCAAAGCCGCAAGCGTGGCGGAGCATGTGGGGGTGGGCAGCTAAAGACAGCTCGGCTTTCTCGCCATAGGTACGGATCGCTGCCCACGCCGTCTTGCGGTTTAGTGGTGTCCTCCGCTCACTCACAAAAAAAGAATCCCCGTCTAGTTTCCATTTTGCCCGTTCGGCAAGCCAACCCTTTATCGCACGAACCTCATCCAGCCGGAGCGGGTGCGTCGTTGATAACCCTTTCTTGAGCCGCACTACATGCAGCACGCGGCTTTCGATGTCCACCTGTGATAACCGCAGACCACAAGCCTCTGAAATCCGCAGGCCATGCCGGAACATCAGCAGGAGCAAACAACGGTCGCGGGCTTCATTCCGGCTACCTTTGGTAGCGGCAATCAGCTTATCAACTTCGGCAGTGCGTATTCCACGACATCCGGCCAGTGATTCCATGCGAAGCCGGCCAAGCATTCCACGCGATCCCGGCCACCTGTTCCAGTGATTCCGGCCAGGCGGTCGGAGCGGAGCGACGCGGTTAGTTGTTGGGTACCTTGTTCATGGGGTTTACGTCAAGTGAGCTTTCTTTTTTCGCATTGATTCTCCTTTGAGTTGGATGGTGTGAGCGCTGTGGACCAGCCGGTCGAGGATGGCGTCGGCCATGGTCGGGTCGCCGATCTGTTCATGCCAGAGCTCCAGGGGGAGCTGGCTGGTCACCAGGGTGGACTTGAGTCCATGCCGGTCTTCGAGGATTTCCAAGAGATCATGGCGTTGGTCCCGGTTGAGGGGAGCAAGGCCGTAATCATCAAGCACC
>JAQUEZ010000169.1 GCA_028684915.1 Desulfobulbus sp. | reverse complement strand
TGTTCTCCTCCCGTGCCGATAGCAGGCTTCCCCTTTCACTTGGAGGGTCGCCGTCGCCACTCCTGTAACGAGGCCGAATCGAGTTTACAAAAGTTACGGCCTGCACTCTATCTGACCGTACGGCCTTATCCAGTTCTGCTTGACGCTTCGGGTCACCCCTACACGCCGAACCGGCGATTTCGCGGTGAACAGGCAATTACCGCGGGTGGCATTGCAGCCACCAGGAGCGCCAGAGCTTTGCCTGGCGCACAAGCGATCACGGGTCACCGAATCTGCGGTGTTATCGGCCTGTTTACGTACAGGTGTACGCTGCACAAGCCGATGCCTTGCACCTCCGGCACCTTGTAATCGTTTACAGGTCCCTTGATAAATGGTGCATTTGAGGTTCCCCCGTGGTCGGTTACGAAAAAACAGGTTTTTTCAGCTCTCCAGCCACTCTGTGCAAAAGCACTTGCAAAAAGGCGGTCCCAGTCTGGTAAAGAAAGAGGATTGCCAGACCACCTCCGCGAGGCTATCGATGCCCTGACGAAGAATAAATTTCCTGCAAAATAGTTCAGTCTTTATAACGGCTCAAGCGAAGTCATAGTCCCGTTTATTGATCCATGTGCGTTGAAATTGTTGACTAAACACCAGACTTCATCATGATGGGCTCGTACAAAATCCATCACATCCTGAAAGATGGCTAAGTAAAAACACAGATATACAAAGAGTAGCTTTTTTTAAGGTACGAAGGCATACATAAGATATGTCCAGTATCGGGAAAAATGCTACGACGCAGGAAATCGAAGTTTTTACGACGCCATCGATCATAATTTACAGAGGTAAAAACATGGCCAAAGGAAGAGATGCTCAGAAATCAGAAAAGAAAAAATCAGAAAAAACGTTGAAAGAAAAGCGCAAGGAAAAAAAGGAGAAAAAATCAAACAAAGAGGGCATTTAACTCCGTCGATAAAAAGAATGACGACTCAACGTGGGCAGTGAAAAAATGAGGCGCGCCGGTGACGCTGCAAAAACTCACCCGTCTCAGGTACTTTTTAACGTACGGGTACAGGGTCGCTCGGTTTCTTTGTCGCTGCATTGCGTAATCAACCTTCGGCGAACTCGAGCTGACCTTTACGGATCGCACACCGGCTTCCAGCCAAAAACATTTTCAGCATAGTGCCCTGCCCCAACGGTCAAGCACATTGACAATGGCGGCCAAAAACTGATGACGGTCACTGCCAACGAGCAGCGATGCCGTATTCCTTCCGCAACCCTAGGCTACCCTCAGATTCTGCTGAGAAACAAAAAATCCCGCCACCGCAAAGCGGAGACGGGATTTTTTATAACCTCTCGACATCGAAATGGACTGAAGTTCAATTGGGCCACACCAGGGTTTTGTGCACCCAACCGGTCAACTGGGGATGACTAATCTTCACCCAATCACCCTTCTGCTCCACCTTCTGAAAAATGACGTCCTTAACAACATTACCGACCACGGGATCAGTGGTGCTTGGACCGCTCCGCACGTTGCATTCCTTAACTTTGATGATCACATACGGAGTTTTGCTCAGCAGGCTATCAACGACATAGCCTTTATCCCCTTCATAATCCATCACTTTGACCCATTGTCCCTCCCGGGAAACCACCTCCAGAGGGTAGCCCATTGGCAATTCAAAGAGGACGCTCGCGTTTGTTCCAGGACCAGAACGGACGTTGATGCCATCGCGGGCAACGCTCAGATATTCAGCTCCCCAGCCGGATGAGCAGAGCAAAAATGATCCCATCAATGTCAATGCACCTTTCTTCAACAACGAACCCACCATGATACAGATCTCCTTATTCCCCATTCTCTATTTCACCCGCTTCCCTTGAAAGAGCTGCGGTAAGTAACATAAAAAATTCCTGATTTCCCTTGGCTCCCCGTACCCCGGAGGGAACAATCTTTTCACAGTGCAATCCCAGCTCCAGTCCAAAGGACTCGACCATGTTCAGCGCCTGCCGGTGTAACACCTCGTCGGTCACCACCCCACCCTTTTCGATCAGTTCGCGAGGCAGTTGAAATTGCGGTTTCACCAGAGCAAGGATACGAATCGGCTGGGCGGCAAAAAGTGGTAACAGAGGCGGCAATAACGGTTCCAGGGAGATGAAGGAAGCATCGATCACGGCCAGATCGATGGGTGTTTGGATATGTTCCCGGTTTAAGTAACGGGCATTGGTTCGTTCAAGCACCACTACCCGCGCATCGCTGCGGAGTTTCCAATCGAGCAGTCCATAACCGACATCAACACAGTACACCTGCTGCGCCCCATGCTGGAGCAGGCAGTCGGAGAAGCCGCCGGTGGAACTCCCAATATCGGCACAAATCAATCCGGTGGGATCCAGGGGCAAGGCATGTAAAGCCGATTGAAGCTTATCGCCGCCTCGACTCACATAACGCTTGCCCGATTTAACCGTTACCCTCGCCTTGGTGGCCACTTGAGCACCGGCCTTGTCGTTGACCATCTCGTTGATCAAAACACAGCCAGCACCAATCAGTCGCCTCGCGGTCTCAATAGTATCGGCCAGTCCCCTCTCGACGACAAGCGCGTCCAACCGTTGTTTTTTCGTTGCGGCCAAAGGTGATGCTTACAGTTTTTTCAGTCGATCCTTGGCCTGGCTGGCTTCGGAACTACCTGGATGATCGCTGATCAATTTCTTGTAAATAATTTTGGCGGTCTCGCTGTCGGTTAATTTTTCAAAAGCCATGCCCTGTTTGAGCAAAGCACTGGGAGCCAGGGAATCCTTGCTATGGTTAGAAATAACCTTCTGATAATCGAGAATGGCCAGATCGTACTCGCCCTGGTTATAAAGTGATTCCCCCATGTAATAGAGCGTTTTACCTGACTGGGATCCGTTGGGGTTTGTGGAAAGGGACTGCTCAAAAGACTTATAGGCGGACTTGTAATTTTTGTTTTTAAACTCGCCCATGCCCTTGGAGAAAGGGTCGGATCCAGAGGAAGCAGGAGCCGCTGCGGTGTTGTCCGTTTTTGGGGCAACGGATTGAGAACTTGTGGTTTGTTTTACAGGAGCCGGAGATTCCTTAGGCTTTACGACAGCAACAGACTCAACAGCGGTCGATTTTCTCGATGAAGCGGTTTCCTCGGCTTTGGCAGGGACTGCGATCCGTGTTTTCTTGCCTGAAGGTCCCACCTTGACCAAACTACCCGAGCTTTGGCTGGCGGTACTCGATTGCTGGCTACTCCTGCTCGTCATTGTGGAAGCGGCACTGGCTGCTGCCGCACGTTGTCGCGCGGCTTCAGCCTTTTCGGCGGCAGCCTTGGCCCGATTTTCCGCATCGGAAATCTTATCCTGCTGGATTTTTGTAAAATTCTGCACCACGGTTGTCAGCTTCTCCTCAAGCACACTGACCCGTTGATTAAGCTCGGCAAATTTTGCATCCGCCTCTTTACGATTATTATCCACCGCAGCCTGCAGGTTCGCCACATTTTGGTTCATCTGATCACGGAACTGCATGGTCTGACTGCTGTTTTCTTCCAGGCTCGTCCTGATGCGCATGGTTTCGCCTTCGACTTGGTCAAGTTTGTTGACCGAATTTGCCTGACGCTGCTGCATCTGGTTCACGGTGGTACTTTTCACGTTTTCCAACTTCTGGTTGACTGCCCGAAGCTGGTACTGCAAATTTTGTACTTCATCTTGACTGGCGCATTGGGTCAACAGCACAAGCGAGCACCCAGCCATAGCAATATTTCTTAGCACTTTCATCAATAAACCTCCTATATGCGCAATGCAGGCGAAGACTGCCAACAGCCAGGCCTGCAGATGAGGGGTACCTGAAATCCGAATGATCAGGGCAGACGACCCGACCATTGGGGATAGGATTGGTTACCCCGCATGGGAAAAAGAACACGAACATCCTTTCCGTTTTTACTAACAACGCAAAGTTCTGACCGGCTCCCGCTCTTACGGGTCACCGCAAGCAGGCGGCCATCTGGAGCCCAGGTCGGTGATTCGAAATTACCACCGCCATTGGTCACCTGGCGAACATTTCCACCGTTGGTGTCCATAATAAAGAGCTGGTACTGACCGCCAGTAAGCCCGGTAAAGGCAATCTCATCGCCTTTGGGCGACCAGGCCGGCTCACTATTTTCCGAACATTTGAAGGTCAAACGCTTGGCGGACCCACCACCGGCAGACATCACGTAAACGTTGGGCTTGCCACTGCGGTCGGACACAAAGGCTATCGTGCCTCCGTCGGGAGAAAAGGTTGCCGAAACATTGATTCCAGCGCCCGAAGTGAGCTGCCCCAAAATATTGCCCTGCATATCCATGGAAAACAGATCGGGATTACCGTTTTTACTCAAAGTGAGGATCATATTCCGTCCATTGGGCGAAAAAGCCGGGGCCATATTGAGCCCTTTACGACGGGAAATAGCCCGGGTAGCCTGACTCTGACGGATGTCAGTAATATAGAGATCCTGGTTACCGCGATGATAACTGGAATAGGTCAGCGAATTGCCGTCTGGGGTAAAGCGGGGCGCAACACAAAGCGCACGATGCCGGGTTATCTGACGGGGATGGAGACCGAGGATATCGGAGAGGTAGACCTCTTTCCGTCCGGTACCGTCGGAAATGAAGGCGATCCTAGTCCGGGCTACCCCCGGCTCTCCGGTAAAATCCTGAATAAGGCTGTCGCAAAGCCGCAGAGTCATCTCTTCCAGTTGGGCCGGAGTTCCCCGTAAACGACGACCTGCAAGCAGTTTATTGCTGGCCACATCAAGGATCTGGCCCTCGACCAGAATTCCTGAAGGATCGTTGTTGACCTGCCCCAGCACCACATAATCGGCGCCCACTGATTTCCAATCGGCTTCACGGTTGCCGCCGTAGCGACTGGGATCAACCACCCCGATAAACCCGTGTAGATCAAGCCCTTTACTGAGCAACTTGGCCACGGCGCCACCCTGACTACTGGTTCCGGCAAAGGGTGGAACGGCCAGCATAATCTTGCGGACGTCGGAGGCCGAAATATCGTAATACGTGCGTTCTTCCGCGCGGGTGGACGGGGGCAAAAGGCAACAGAGCAATCCAACTGCCAGCAACACGACCAACGAAATGTTTTGTTTGCGCATCATGGGATTCATAAAAAAGTAGAGAGACGGTTATTGTCATTTCCGCAAAAAAAGACCCGCAGTCATCCCATGCTTTGAAACAGCCTCATTTCCGAGCACGGCCTAACCGATATGGGTGTCCTTGCGAAGGTATCTTATGGGTTTATCTGAAACATCGGTATACACAATCTAACGTATCTTGCCAAGTTCACGCACGTTGAAATTACACGGTACTTCTGTGGTTTCTTCGCTCATCAATGCGGGGAAGGCGGGCATGGGCGCTGCCCGGTGAACAGTCTTTTCCACCACTTGGTCAAACTGGGGATCCCCTGAACGACGATCAAACTTAACACCGACCAGTTCCCCCTTGCGATTGATCGTGACCACCACGTTGACATAGAGGTTAGAGTCCCAGATCCGAGTATCTGGCAGTTTCCAGAATCCCTTAATCCGGGCAACCACCGAGTTGATATAACTCTGGGCAACGATATTCTGTGCGGCGCCGCGTGCACCCGAGCCAGAATTATTCAACGCATTCTGCATGGCCGCTGTCTGACGACCAGAAGCCTCACGGGCGGAAGCCAGGGCGGCAGCTGCAGCATTAGCCTGAGCCGCCAGTTCGCGGGCCTCTGCAGCAGCGGAGCGGGCTTCATTTTCAGCCCGAATCTGATCAAGCCTCGCCTTGGCTAGAGCCTTTTTCCGCTCTTCTTCGCGTTTATCGTTGGCTCGACGTTCTACCTCACGCTTGCGCTCCTCGATCTTTTTCTCCAGTTCCTGGTCTTCCTTCTTACGCTGCTCGACCTCGCGTTTCCGCTCATCGATTTTTTTCTGCAGTTCCTGCTCGTCCCTTTTGCGCTGTTCCTGCTCGTCTTTCTTGCGCTGTTCACGCTCTTCCTGCTCCCGAATCTTAACCTTTTCCTCGTCAAGACGAGTGTCCTGCGCCTTCTTGACTTTTCGCTTCTCCGGGGCCAGCGAAATCGGATTTTTCGCCTCCAGCGGTTCGGCAATCGTTGGCTTTGGCGGGGGCGGTTCGGGTTTCACCGCCACTTTTTCCTTCGGAGGGGGTGGCGGTATTACCGGCTCCGGTGGTGCCACGGCTTTTGGCGGTTCAACCGCCTTGGGCGGAGGGGGTGGCGGCGGCGGTGGAGCTGCTGCCGCAGCTGGTTTTGTCGGTTTTGCCAGCTTGACTGGAGCAGCAGGAGCAGGAGTTCCCCCACCGCCTCCGGCTTCGGGCAAGGCAACCAGGCTTACCGAGACCACCTCTTCGATGATCGGTTTGCTGACAAAGAGCGACGGCATGAAAAATAGGGCGAGGACAATAGATAGATGAATGCCAATGGCCAAGCCAATGGCCAGGGCCCATCGCCCATCCTCCTCTTGCTGCTGGAGTAAAAAATCCGTTTCAGTGTACTGCACGTTCGAACGTTAGACCCCTATTTCTTCACTTTTTCAGCCGGGACGGTAATCATCCCCAACTTGTCGAAACCGGCAGAATGGATATCGGCCATGGTCGACGTCACCACGCCATAGGCAATGGTTTTATCCGCCCGTAAAAAGATACCTTCCTTTTTTACTTCCGGGGGCATCGCCTGCAATCGCTCCTGGAGCGATTCCGGGGTCATCATTTCTTTTTTCAGATACACCTCGCCATCCTTGGTGATGGTGACCACCAGGGGTTCTTCCTGCTGCGGCAGGGCTTTGGTGGTTGCCTCGGGCAAATCCACCTCAAGGCCTTGGGTCATCATGGGGGCGGTGACCATAAAAATGATCAACAAAACCAGCATGACATCAACCAGTGGTGTCACGTTGATTTCCGCCATAACTGACCGACGCCCTCTATTGTTTCCTATCGGTCCCATGGATCACGCCCTGGTGAGAATATCACGCTCGATCAGGTTAATAAAATCAGTGCTGAAGCTCTCGACATTGGATTCAAATTCAGCGACCCGGTTGGAAAAATAGTTAAAAAAGATAACTGCAGGAATGGCCACGGCCAAACCAGCTGCAGTTGCAATCAGTGCCTCGGAAATACCCGGAGCAACAACCGCAAGTGAGGCTGAACCGCGCTCACCGATACTCTGAAAGGAGGCCATAATACCCCAGACCGTACCAAACAAACCGATAAAAGGGGTGGCACTTCCAGTGGTGGCAAGCACTCCAAGCGAACTGGCAAGGCGGTCGGATTCCAAAACCTGGGCCTTACGCACCGCCCGTTTGAGGTTGTCCATGGTGGCGAGTTGGGATTCGAGAGTGGCGGGTGTTTGCCCGGAGCTGCGAGCCGCTGATATTTTTTTCAGTTCGGTGTACCCAGCGACAAAAACCGTGGCCTCGGGGCTGAGCGAAAACTCGCGGGCAGCCTCATAGGCTTCGTTTAGGGTTTTACTGTCCCAAAAGGCATCGAGAAAATCAAGTGAGGCATTATGTGCTCGCCGGAACAATATAAACTTCATGATAACGATGGACCAGGAGCCGATTGAGAACATAAGCAAAACGAGCATGATCAATTTGCCCATGATCCCGGCATGCATCATTATTTTAAGAATAGATAAATCCACGACCTTCCTTCCTGTTGAGTTGATCGATTTCACCCCAGCTGAACATGGGGTAACAATGCTGCGCAAGCAGCTTGCTCATAAAAAAAATTATCCGGGGATTGGGGGCCCTTATTGAGGACTGCAGTCTGCCGGTCTCGACAAAATTTGCAATCGGGCCAAAGACATGGCTATACCATAGCGGTTGTCCCTTGGATGCAGGATTGCACCGTTCGGAGCGGTTGAACACAATGACCCAAAATCATAAACGAATTTCATAAATCTGTCGACCTCGATCTCGAGATATTGTACAAATCTTTTTAGACGTTTTTTCAAGCCAAGCAATAAAAAAAACACACGCTTTCACCACAACCAAGGAGTCACAAATGTCTGGACAGTTGTATGACGTGGTCATTATCGGAGTCGGTCCGGCAGGTATCCAAGCCGCCATCCACGCCTCTCGAAAAAAGACCTCCGTACTGGTCCTGGGCCGTATTGAAAATTCAGCGCTTTATGGCGCCCACATCGAAAATTATGCCTTTGTCGCCGGTGTCACCCAAGGAGCGGATCTGCTCAATACCGGTTTACTGCAGGCGCAATCCTTCGGTGCCGAATGGTCGCCAGAGGATGTATTGAAGATGAATCAGGAGGGTGACCTGTTTGCAATGGAGCTGGAGAGCGGACGAAGCGTCCAAGCTCGCTCCATCATCTTTTCCATGGGCGTTTCCAAGAAAAAACTCGGCGTACCCGGCGAAAAGGACCTGGCCGGACGAGGCGTTTCCTACTGCGTAGACTGTGACGCCAATTTTTACCGTGGTGCCACCGTCACAGTAACCGGCGACCGTAGCGCTGCAGTTGACGGCGCACTTACCTTGCTTGATTATGCGGCAAAGGTCTATTTGGTGGCTGAGGAATTGAATGTTTCCCAGGAACTGCTGGATCGGCTTCTGGCAAGCAAGGTGGAATGGATTAAAAGCTCGATTGAACAAATCGAAGGTGATCGGGTGGTCACCTCGCTCAAGCTCGTTGACGGTTCAACCATGGAAACCGAAGGCATCTTTATCGAACTCGGTTCCAAAGGTGCCCTGGAACTCGCCACCCAGATCGGAGTCCAGCTTGACAACGAGTCCTTTAAATACATCCAGGTCAACCGGAAGCAGGAAACAAACATCCCCGGCATTTATGCTGCCGGCGACATTGTCGGCCCTCCCTACCAGATGGCAAAGGCCGTGGGTGAAGGCTGCGTTGCCGGCATGGAATCAGCCACCTATGCCCGGAAAATTAAAAAGGCGGGAGCATAATAACCCGCCTTTGTGATCCCTCTGAGCTTCGCAACATACTGTACGTAGGATCTGCAACCTTTCGGAGTTTGTTTTTTACCAATCCATGATGGATTCGTAAAAAGTCTATCTCTCTATGCGAGATGGCTCAGCAAAAAAACAGGTTTTACGACGCCATCACCCATTACAACTCTTTGTTTCGCTGGCTCAATTCCTGAGCGGATTTGAGATAGCGGAATATCTCACGACTGTATCGGGGATTTCTGGTTTTCGCAAAAAGATACGAGAGTCGGGAAAGGGTTATCGATTCAATTTCCGGCATTTCTGCCTGCAGTTCGGCGACGGTTTCGCTTTCCCAGTTTTCTGTGAGTTCCTCACCGAATTCCTCCCCTTGTCGCTGAACCTCTAGGGCCTCATTAATCAGAGCATCGCGAAAAAATTCGATTGTATGCTGCTGTTTTTTTTCGCTGAGTCCCTTGCCGCGGTACTGGCTGACCAGGGCATAAAGGGGCTCAAGAGGCATGACCACAATAAACTTGGTGAGATACTTGATCTGCCGCTGGCGGACACTACCTTCCATTTCCACGGTTTCTAACAGCAGATCGCGGATTTCATCCAGACCCTCCACCTGCATCAAGGCCTGGCTGGGCAACATCACTAACTCGCCCACCAGTTTTTCCACATCTTTGAAACGTCTTTTTTGTTCTGAACGACTTATCTGCATAGAGGGGTTCGTTTATAAGGCCGAAACGGCCGATTATTTAGAGAAGGTAAGCACCGCGTCCCAGATTCGGTTGGCGGTCTCTTCCTTACTGAGCAGGGGCAACTCTTGGCTTGAGGAACGGCTAATCAGGGTAACCTGGTTGGTTTCAACATCAAAACCGGTTCGGCTGCCGAGAATATCGTTAACCACAATCAAATCAAGATTTTTTTCTTTGAGCTTGCGCTGACCTTCCTGCACATGATTATGGCTTTCAGCAGCAAAACCGACCAGCACCTGGCCTTGTATCCGATTCTTGCCAAGCTCAGCAAGAATGTCGATATTTTTCACCAGATCAAGATGCATTCCTAAGGGACTTTTCTTGATTTTGAGTGACTGACAGCTCTCTGGTTTAAAATCGGCAACGGCGGCTGATTTAACAATAACATCCATCTCGATGCACCGGGAAAGCACCGCCTCGGCCATGTCTTCGGCGGTGGTCACCGAAACCATTTCGACACCCAAGGGAGGCGCAAGGGAGACCGGACCGGACACCAAGGTGACCTCTGCCCCTCGGCGATGAGCAGCCCGGGCCAGGGCATAGCCCATTTTCCCACTGGAACGATTACTGAGGAAACGGACCGGGTCCAACGGCTCCCGGGTCGGGCCTGCGGTAATCAACACCTTCTTACCGCTAAGATCTTGCGGTTGCAGCACGCTCAGCAAGGTCTCGCGTGCGCATTCCCACTCGGCCAAGCGGCCATCACCGGTTTCCCCACAGGCAAGAGAACCGCAACCAGGTTGCACCACATGGTAACCTAGCTGCTGCAGGCGCTTGAGGTTTTCTTGGGTTGCAGAGTGGTTGAACATTGCCGTATTCATGGCCGGACAGAGCACCACGGGAATGTTTGCCGCCAAAACCGCAGTGGTTAGGAGGTTATCCGCCATGCCACAGGCCAACTTGGCCAGGGTCTGCGCCGTTGCCGGAGCGATCAAAACTACATCGGCGTCCCGGGACAGATTGATGTGCGCCATCAACCCATCGGGATCGGAATCAAACATATCATAATGGACCGGATTGCCGGAAAGAGCTGCAAAGCTCAGTGAGGTGACGAACTTCTCTGCAGCCTCGGTCATCATCACGGTCACAAGAGCCTCTTCCTTGGCCAACTCCCGAACCCAACAAGCCGCCTTATAGGCGGCTATGGAGCCGGTAACACCGAAAAGGATCCGTTTCGCTTGCAATCCGGACATCGACTCACCCATCAGCGGGCAAAAGAACTCTCAAAATTGTTGGTCTGCGGCGCAAAAGAATTCTGGCTTCCATAAGAGCCGTTGCCAGTACCACCGGTCTTATCAATGGCCACGTACAGCTTCAGGTCAGTCTTACCGAACATGCCCTCAGAAATAACCATCATGCAGGTTTTATTGGGTTTGACAAAGGCAAGCATAATATTTTTTGAGGCAGTCTCACCAACCAGACGCCATTTGTTATCCTTCATGGACGCGACCATATAGTCCTTCAACGACATGACCTCTGCTCTTCCTTTATAACTGAAGATGCCGCCACGGAATGATTCGGTTTTAATCACCATGGAATCTTTGCGATCCCAGACCAACTCAACCGGGAGGGTGATGTCTTTGATGTCATCGGCAAAGTTGGACAGTTGTGGTATTCCGGCAGCATCGTCTCCGATGATATTATTTTTCTTCGTGCAGCCAACGGTGGCCAGTAAAACGACTACGCCAATCACAGCTAACAGTTTTTTTGAAAATCTCATTGTCATTCCCATTCTCCTTCAGTTCACTCACAAGAGGACGTTGTTTTCCATTTTGGTCTACCTATTACTCCGCCGCCATTCCAAGCCGGTTGATGCGCCCTAAAGAAAATTGATAGCGTCGGCAAAACTCCGATCTCCAAGGTCACAGCTTTTTCCACGACACCTGACAGAGCTTATGCATGCCTGCGCACCGTAAAAAAGACTATTCCCTGTATATCTGTGGCTTTACAGTGCCAGATCTTAGAGGGTGGTGGACTTTACGAGACCATCATAGTTTCGGCTTATAAGGTCCAAGAAGCTCTACAGAGTACCGAATCTCTTTCCTTGACGGGATGGAATCTTAGCGAGGAGCGGAGGCTCCACCAAGACAACTCGTTGTAAAAAAATAAGGTTTTAATGTCAATAAATATTGATGCTCGCAAATTGTTTAAATTGCTTGCTATTTGGAGTGTACTTTCTTCCCTGGAAACAATTTGGAAACCTCAGTTTCCATCATCCGATTTAAGCCCCTTCCGTGTATCTCTTCTCCCGGTTGACGAACAGAAACCGAGAGCCTTGGCCTAATTCGACCAATCTCTCGATATCGCCCACCACTGCCCGGTGGCAAGGTACGATGTGTTCAACGCGTGTTTTCGTCGACGTTACCAGTTTACCCGTCTGACACCCCTTCTGATGTGGAAAGCCTTGTTGTACCGATCATAGTCAGTTTCATACAATGCCATAGCCTCAGCCGCTCATCTTATATGGTATTTTAGAAGGAGGAATATTGATCGGTGTTTCTCAGGGATACCATTGACACTTGCTTATTGGTGAATTTCAAGTATCCATTTCATCTTGGGATCTTCTATACCATACTCTCCCTTCTTTAGAAACGATGGCACTTCAGGAATGCGTTTCGACCTCCAAGCATAATCTAAAAAGGCCCTGAAGATTGCCATGCGAAGGTGCTTCGAAGACTGCGTAAGTTTGCCCTGAGCAATCATCGAACTGAGGGTATCAAGTTGTATTTCGGGAGTCGGACCGGGGGGACTCGAAGCATGGCTTAATGTGGCTTTGGAACAACGACCGATACAATCGAATCGTGCCGAGCTACTTCCCTGTTTTGGCTTCAAGCCAATGCTCGAAAAACGAATCGTACTTTTGGGGAAAGTGGATCTTGTGAATACTTTCTCGAACTCATGGTAACCTTCATGCTGGAATCGATATCAAAAAAAATGCTTTATCGAGAATATTTTATAGATAAATATTTACTTATAAAGCCTCTCGAATTATTATTCAGAGACGTTCTGCAAAACGCCCCCTTTGCCGGTTTCCATCCTTTTCGCCAGCAAAGGGGTTTTCTTTTTTGAGACCAATAATTCCCCAGGCTATTCAGCCACTTTCACACCGACCATAGAGGCTGACTCCCGGACCATCGGTTGCAATGGTTATAACGTAAGCGTCTAATCAAGCACCTCCATACCCATTTGCAGCATCTGTAATTTGTTGATATTCCATGGCAGAAGCGCCTCGTAGTCTTCCACGGATTGGGCGTTGGGCAGGTGCGCAAAGATATGGCGG
>JAQUEZ010000497.1 GCA_028684915.1 Desulfobulbus sp. | reverse complement strand
TCTACCACATACAGTTCCCCCCACCATAGGGTCCGTAGCCCATATGCCCTCGATTGAAGTTAGGTGCAATTTTCTTGGCCTGAATTTCGAATTCCAACCTTTTTTGATCAAGGTCACTGCGTAACTTTGAGACCTCGCTCTGCAATTGTGCAGCCTTCCCGTTGTCCGGGTTTTCTTTAGTTAGCTCGGCTTGCAGGACAACCTCTTTTTCATAGAGCTGCCGCCTCAAGCCTTCTGTCGCTTTAAAGAATTCAAGACGCCGTTGATCTAGTTTTGAGATTTGCTCAGCGGTAAGATCACCGTAGTAACCGTTTCCGTGATTCCACCCAGATCCCATCATGGGGCCCATCATGTGACCAGATCCGCCGTCCCAATCGGCAGCCGCAATGGTCGAGAATCCGACGACAGCTAAAATTGCCAGCATTGCAAAACTCCTCGTGTTTCGTTTCATTGTCGCCTCCAAAACAGTTTGTTGGTTGTACAGTGCCCATCGTCCCAAAAACGGGCACATTCCGGTAGCCTTGTGGCTTTATGGTATCAATGAAGCAATATTAATGCCAAGGTTCTGATTGCGGAGCAGGGTGCGTTTAACAATTTAATATCATTAAATTAATACGATTGCTTGTCACTTGACAGCTTGGTGCTGGCGAGAGAAACAGAGAAGGATGTGCTACAAAAACACCCACCTGCTTCATGAGGAAAAACATGACATGGGGAAAAATGGGGCAGCGTAGACTGGTTGATCTTTAGAGGTGCTGAATTGGTGTACGATTGGGGGTGCGAATCAATACATGACTGATGCCATTATGGTAGTAGGCATATTCCAGGAACCGAGTTTCAATCTATTCCATATACTTTCAATTTTTTATGAAGGGTCTTGCGGTTAATCCCAAGCTTGCGGGCAGTTTCGCTTTTATTCCCGCCACTGTCTTCAAGCGTGGCCAAGATCGCCTCCTTTTCAATCTCCTCCAGCGGCCGGTTAGCTGCAACTGCAACCGGAGATGGCGGCACCATCCAGTCGCTTTTTTCGGCATAGGCTTCCGTGATGGTGGAGGGCAGTTCCTTTTCGGTTACATGTTCGTCCGGCAGGAAAATGACAGCTCGCTCGATGGTGTTTTCGAGTTCCCTGACATTACCCGGCCAAGTGTATTTAAGCAGCATGTCCATCGCCAATGGAGAAAAACCTTTACCCTGCTTATGATTCTTTTTTGCGTATTTTTCCAGGAAATGCTGGGCGAGCAGCGGAATATCATCTTGGCGTTCGCGCAGGGGCGGGATGCGGAGGCTAACGACATTCAGCCGGTAGAAAAGATCCTCGCGAAATTTTCCGTTCTTAACCTCCTCCTCCAGGTTTCGATTGGTTGCGGCAAGTATTCGCACATCAATGCTTAGAGTCTCTTCGCCGCCGACCCGCTGGATTTCTCTTTCCTGAATGACTCGTAACAATTTAGCCTGCATCGCCGGGGAAGTTTCGCCGATTTCGTCCAGAAAAATGGTACCTTTGTCAGCCTGCATAAAGCGCCCTTCGCGCCGTTTGTCCGCCCCGGTGAAGGAACCCTTTTCATGGCCGAAGAGTTCCGATTCCAGCAAGGTTTCGGTGATTGCCGCACAATTGACCACAATCAAGGGGTGGTCTTTGCGGCGACTGTTGTGATGGATGGATTTGGCTATCAACTCTTTCCCTGTCCCGCTTTCTCCGGTGATCAACACGGTTGCCTCCGAAGGCGCGACCATGGCCAGCATTTCGACTAATTTTCTCATCGGACTGCTTTTACCGATGATATTCTCCAATTCGTATTCAGCGCCCTGTTTCGATTTCAAGGCGGCAATCTCGGCTTTCAGGCCTGAATGTTCAAGGGCGCGCAACAGGCTGATTTTAAGTGCTTCAAAGTCCAGCGGCTTGATTAAATAGTCATACGCTCCGGCTTTGAGTGCTTCCACCGCCGAATCGACCGATGAATAGGCCGTCATGATGAGAATCGGGATGGCCGGATTGTATTGCTTGATGAGCAGAAGGGCCTCGATGCCGCTCATCTGGGCCATGCGGACATCCATCAGAATCAAGGCGAACGGCCGTTCCTTGACGCTTTCAACCGCCTTGGCGCCATCATCGACCACGGTGACCTGGTAGCCCCAGCTCCTGACAATGGTCTGGAGAGTTTTCAAATGGTTCGAATCGTCATCGACGATCAGGATATGGGCAGGGTTTTGTGTCGTCATGATTACCTCATTTCTCGGTCTTTAATGGCAAGATTATAGAGAACACAGTTCCCTGGCCGATGATGCTTCGTGCTTTAATTTGTCCATGATGGGCTTCGATAATTTTGTGAACTATAGCCAGCCCCAATCCAGTACCTTTCGGCTTGGTGGTAAAATAGGGATCAAATATTTTACTCAGATCATCGGTCGATATGCCTGAACCGTTATCTTTAATGTCGATCGATACGCTGCCGTCAACCCTAGTGGCACTAGCAATAGCCAATTGACCGCCGTTTTTCATGGCTTGTAAGGCATTCAAGTACAAATTCAAAAAACACTGGGTTAGCCGATCCGGATCAACCTCGGCCTCCACTGCATCCGGGGTGAGATTTAAATGAATTTGGATATTTTTTACCGTTGCTTCCTGTTGAATGAGCCGGGCCGAATGTTTCAGGAGTTCATTCAGATCCGACAGCTTCAGGTTGAGCTTCGATGGTCTTGCGAACTCCAGGAGTTCGCTGATGACCCGGTTCAAACGATCAGTCTCTTCGATCATGACCCCGGCCATCTCCTTGTCCTCGCTGCCGTCTGCAAATTTTGCTTTATAATAGGAGGCAATGCCTTTGATGGAACTCAGCGGATTTCTGATTTCATGAGCCACGCCGGCGGCAAGATCACCAATGGCAGCCAATTTTTCCTTGCGGCGAATTTCATCCTGGAGGCGGCGAACCTCGGCGAGGTCGCGGAGTATGAATACTCGGCCAACAAACTCCCCTTCTTCATTAATAATTTTTGAGGCGCTGATACTGACGGGCACAACTTTTTTCAGGGTAAATTCACACTCCATTTCTTTTTCGGATACCGATTCGCCAAGATCCAACAGCTTCTTCAATTCACA
>JAQUEZ010000496.1 GCA_028684915.1 Desulfobulbus sp. | reverse complement strand
ATACCATCAACATTAAACGTGGCCTGTCCCTTATTATTTCGATTCTTCCCGTTAGAAAGTCTCGATAGGCAGAAGAAACTTTGACTAACGCCTGGATCACCGGGGTTGCCCAGAGCAAAGCGGCGGGTAACCCCGGTGTATCTTTTTGTTAGTTCGCTAACTCAACGTTTTTTGCAAAAAGACCTCTTTCACCTTGTCCAATCTCGAATATTAATTTGGTGCCAGGAAGTAGATCTTCCTTCTCGCCATCATAACCTCGACTATCGAAGTACACATTTTCAAAATCATATCCTCGATCGATAAACCCAAACCAGAGGCCATTCTTTTTTAGAATACGTAATATGGTCCCTTCATATTCTTTTTTATGTTCAGCTTCTTCCTGCTCTTTTTCTAGTTCTTTTGTGATGAAACGTTTTCTTGATTGATTAATAAGGAGATCTGTAAAATCCTTGCTATCTTTGATACCATGCCTGCTTTTTGTTTGTGTCCAAATATTTTCAGTTTCAACAAATGTCGCAATAATATCATTTATTCTGGAGTTGAAGCTTTCATAATTCAAAAACAATAAAAACTTTTCGCAATATTTATCTAGTCTTTTCGAAGAAGTCAGACTCGACGGCGAAAACTCACCAACACAGAATTTTGTAATCAAATATAAATGAGAAATATATGTTTTGTACTTTTTATCAATTTTATATTCTCTAAATGCACGTTCAAACAAATACCAAACTAATGCGGATATGTAATAAGGATATGGACCAGCAATTCCCGTTTTGTCCCTTGGGCCGCCAATGTGAATGGCGCTGAGGGTTCTTTTGGATTTACCTGTGGGTTTGTAACGCATATTTACAGTTAATTCTGGCCCGCAGGTAGCAAGTACCATGTTTTTTCGGCTCGTTGGGTCTTTTTAAGACGCACTTGTCCACTCCCCTTTCCAGACAAGGCTGTAGGGGGATGCTCTTTGACAGTTCTGCTGGATGACCTGAACGCTAACCGAGCCAGTCTTTCTCCAGCACAATATATCCGCCTGGGCCGTAGACCAGCACCCGGAAGATCGTCTCCATTGAATCAACCCTGAACATGCAAAAATAATTGCGCATTCGCTCCCACAATGCCCTTTTTGAACCGAGTTCTTTCAAGGCTGCCTGAAAGAGATGGCAACTCATCTGCTGCACCTGGTCGACAAGAAAGGCCAGCATCATGAGAATGGCAAACACCGCGCTGAGATGCTTCTTGCCCAGTCCGTAATTATGCTCCAGGTTGTACCCCTGGTTTTTCAAGGTGTTGAAGGTTTCGTTTTCGATCTTCCACCGAGCACGGCCAGCTCGCATGATCTCCTCGACGTTGTCCGGGGTGATGGGCAGGTCGGTGACCCAGCTGAACCGGGTTACCCGATTATTTTTATCGACCTGCCAGTATTCAAGGAAATTAACCAAGAGATCCTGGCGGGATTGGTTGAGCGGCACCTGGCTGATAAATCGGAAAGAATGTAACTTCTCCGGATCCTCGGCATCTACTCGCTGCAGCTCGGTGACCTTCCCCTGGGCGTTGGCATTATCAACCCACGAAAACAAAAACTGATGATCCCCTGGCTTGACGCCAAGGATATAACGAAGGTCCAGCCGCTGCAGATCTTCGATATGGGGCGCGTTGCTGCTGAGCGCATCCTCGGTGACGATCAGCTTAAGGTGCGGGTGCTCACGCCGCAGTGCCTCGAAAAACCGGCGAGCCGCATTCCGCTCGCAATCGTTTTTATCCGAACCGTCCTGGCGGGTAATCATTTCGGGAAAAAAAGTGATCACCTCGCGACAATCCGGATGTACCAGGGCCGCGGCATACATCTGCTGGTAATACAGCTCCACTCCGTTGCGACGAGTTTTCTTCAGGCAGTAGGGTGAGGCCACTTTCGTTGAGGAGTAAAACCCCGTACCGTCACCACTGAGCAGATAATGGCCGTCCAGAAGTGTCATCGATTCCAGCTTTTTGCCGCGCTGCAGCCGCCGGAAAACAGTGCGAAACGCCGGCCGTAGCAAGGCCGGATCAATCGTATCCAAGATGGCACGCATCTGAGAGTCGCAGGGAATATCGGTCACGCCATAGACCGTGTGCAAATTTTCCGGTTCCCGGCGCCGTCGCTCATCGAAGGCCAACAGCGACTGATCTTTGAGGTGAAACACGGCAAAGGCGGATATCAGTGCGTCATCGAGGGCAACCTTGGCGTTTTTGGCTCGATGATCGGTGAGTTTGCCAAAATCTGCTTTGATGGCTTGGATCAATGCGTCCACGTGGAGAGTTTTGCTCACGGCTCTACCGATTGTCGGGGAAACCAGTTGTAACGCTTTGGTCGAGAAAATTTTCAGTGACAGCATGATCGATTCTCCATGTAATTATTTGTAATTCCATGAAAAAATCGATTTTCACCTCATTGCGTTGTCAAGAAAAAAATGCGTCACCTCTGGTTAATTTATCGTTTATTTTTAACGAGTTAATTGCATCCAAGCTGGTTGCCTTACGCTCCGCAAGCAACTGTTTTGCGACCAAGCAAGTTCTCTAAAAGTTTACGAAACCCGATACCCTCGTATCCCATAAAACCAGGGGTTGAGGGAACATCGGGAATTGCTGATACCGACCAGGTTAATTCAACTTTTAAAGGATTCAGTCAGCTTAATGTTACTGTATTAGATATAGGAGATAATATTGATAATATAGATCAGAGAAAATTCGATTCCATGATAGATATGATAGAATCATGTGAAGATGAACAAAATTTCATTATCGATAATGGTGCGTCTACTTTTATACCTATTTGTTCATATATAAAAGAAAATGATATTTTTTCTATGCTTAACGAAAAACACGATGTAATCGTTCATTCTATTGTGACAGGAGGACAGGGAATTAGTGATACTGTAAATGGATTGCATTCATTAATATCAAATTTTAATATTACATTGATAGTATGGCTCAATAGATATTTTGGTGAAATAAAGTATGAAGGAAAAGAGTTCAGCAATTCCCGTTGTTCCCTCAAGCCCTGGTTTTATGGGATACAAAGGGATCGGGTTTCGTAAACTTTTAGAGAACGAGCTTGGTTGCAAAACAA
>JAQUEZ010000168.1 GCA_028684915.1 Desulfobulbus sp. | reverse complement strand
TGCTTCCCGGGGATATTCGCGGATGTGTCGGTAACTTTTTTTCCAATCTCGGCGAGCCGGTGCGCGCGGCAAACTGCCTCTTGCAGGGACGCTTTCGTGATTCAGGTTTAACCCTCTCTCGGTTTTTGCTCAATTCGGTTTTCGGCGTCTTTGGTCTTGCCGATCCTGCGTCGCACGAATTTGCCATTGCCCCGGTATCTGCCACCTTTGGTGGAACCCTTGCTGTTTGGGGGATTGGCGATGGTTTTTATGTTGTTGTGCCATTTTTTGGGCCTTCGACGGCACGAGATTTTACCGGTCTCGCCGTTGACACGGTTGCGAGGACGACCTATTATCCTTGGCGCGATGATAATGAAACCCTGATTTTTCTTGCCGCCACCGAGAAGGTGAATTTCACCTCGTTACATCTGGGTGAATATCAAGAGATGAAGTCATTGAGTTTTGATCCATACATCGCTTTTCGCAACGGGTATTTTCAAATGCGAAATAAAAAACGTAGCCAAAATTAATGTCGCTCTCATGAAAAACCTTGAAAACGACATGAATTGCTAGCTGATTAATAATTTAAGGCCCTTGTAATAAAAGGGCTTTTTGGTGTTCGTATGCAGTTGCCATCATTTCAGAAAAGTCTTGTATTTGCCTGTTTAATTTTTGCCGCATTCTCACCTCTGCACAGTAGAAGCGTTTTAGCCGCACCAGACCCGACAGCGCAATTTCGCCCTTTTCTTGATAAGGTCACCACCTTGCTTGCTGATCCAGCCCTGAAGAGGCTAACCAAAAAAGAGCAGTGTCAGCGGGTCATCGTCGTTGTTCGTCAACGGTTTGATTTTCAGGAGATGAGTAAGCGTGTTTTGGGGCGCCATTGGCGAACACTCTCGCCGACTGAGCAGTCGCAGTTTGAAGAACTGTTTACTCAATTGCTCCAATATGCCTACGTGGGGAAAATCGACGAATATTCAGGGCAGAAAGTCGAGTTTACCCAACAACGTATACGAGGCGACCGTGCCGAGGTGCAGACCCTTCTTGTCCAGGGTAACCGAACCATCCCCGTTTCCTATATTCTCCAACTTCAGGGGGGGCAATGGATGGCCTATGATGTCGTGGTCGAGGGTGTTAGCCTGATCCGAAATTATATGGAACAGTTTCAACAAATCATCAGTAAGGATGGTTATCCCCGATTGGTTGAGCAGATACAAAGTAAAATAAGTCAACTAGAGCAGCAGTACCAGAAATCCTGAATTTCCCCCTTCAGAGACCGATAGCCACAATCAGAACAGTAGAGATTTTGTCCTTGTCGTGAACAACCTCGAGCATGGCGATGGTTGCCTTGCAACTTCCCGTTTTTTGGTTATGTAAGCCTCGGGGGTAGGGGCTTTTACTAGGCAAATAAAATTCTCTTTCCTGTTTACACTTCTTTTTTCTTGGCTAAATCCTTTTTTTTTTGTATAATTTTCCGTTTCATCGGAAAATTGCCGCCTTGCGGAGGGTGCAGATATGCTGGTACGGTTCAATGAAATTTCGCCGTATGGCAGTGAGTTTGAGCTTCATGATATTGGCGACATTGCTGAACAGCAGGACTTCGTTGTTAATGGGGCCATTCGAGCGGGCTGTGCCCTTGAGCGAAAGGGTGAGTATAAAGTTGTAATGCGGGGTAGGGTGGAGGTTGAACTCCTTGTGCCCTGTGATCGATGCTTGCGTTTGTTTCCCTTTCAGGTCAATGCGGTATTTCAGCAATTGTTTACCGTGGAATCGGAAGACGCATGGCGGATAAAGGAAGTCGATTCTTCGCCTGTTGACCTTGAAACTGAGATCCTAGATGAGCCGGTTATTGATCTTGACGATGTATTGCGGCAACAAGTATATCTGGCGATTCCTGTGAAAAAACTCTGTCTTGAGGCATGCGAAGGGCTTTGTCTTCAATGTGGAGTGAATTTGAACGAAACAGCGTGTGAGTGTGGAAAGGAAAATAAAGAATCACCTTTTTCCGTTCTCGCGCAATTAAAAAAATAATTTGTATTACAGATATCTAGAACCCCTCCGGTCATGAAGATTGGATAGGGGGGGAAGGATATTATGGAGGATGATCATGGCCTTACCCAAAAGAAGACATTCCCATTCCAGAACCCGTCTCCGTCGTTCTCACGATGCGTTGACCAAGCCCAACGTCGGTCAGTGCCCTGAGTGCGGTGAGCCCAAGATGCCACATCAGTTGTGTGGTGGTTGCGGCATGTACAAAGGCAAGACGGTTATCCGCCTTGAGGAAGAGCTGAACTGATAAAGGCACTGTTGTGAGAATAGCCCTTGACGCCATGGGTGGCGACCTAGGGCCAGAAATGGCGATTCAGGGGGCGCTTGCCGCAGTCAGCGACAAATCCGATCTCCGTGTCATTCTGGTGGGCCCTTCTGAGCAACTGCAAGCGCAACTTGCGGAGCTTGGACGAGGCAAGGATGATGCATTGGGGAAGATCTCCGTGCATCATGCCTCCGAAGTCATCACTATGCACGATTCGCCAGTTGAAGCTGTGCGCAAAAAGAAGGAATCCACCATCATGGTGGGCTTTGATCTTGTGAAAAAAGGTGAAGCAGATGCTGTGGTTTCAGCGGGTAATTCCGGTGCCACCATGGCGGCTGCCATCCGAAAGCTCGGACGGTTACCGGGAGTGGCGCGGCCCGGGATCGCTAGTTTTTTCCCCAGTGTGAAAAATCCGGTTATGCTGATGGACATTGGCGCCAACGTCGATTGTCGTCCCCAGCATCTCTACCAGTTTGCGGTGATGGCCTCTTCATGTGTTCGCTTGCTTCAACGTAACTCCAACCCACGGGTTGGCCTGTTGAGCAATGGCGAAGAAGTCGGCAAGGGGAATGCGCTGGTCAAAGAAACCTATGATCTGCTGAAGAGTAGTCCGCTCAACTTTGTCGGCAATGTCGAAGGCCGTGATGTGTATCGCGGCGAGGTTGACGTGGTGGTCTGCGACGGTTTCGTCGGCAATATCTCTTTGAAGATCAGCGAAGGGCTTGCAGAAGCCGCTATGCTGATGCTGAAAAGAGAAATTATGAAAAAATGGCGTTATAAACTTGGGTATCTGCTGATTCGGGGTGCATTTTCCGGATTTAAAAAACAAGTTGATTATGCCGAATATGGGGGGGCTCCATTACTGGGTATTGATGGGACCGGCATCATCTGTCATGGTGCCTCCAACGCCGTCGCCATCCGTAATGCCATAGAGGTTGCAGCTAATATGGTCCGCAACCGGGTCAACGAGGCCATTGTCAAGACTTTGGGCGAATGTTGAAGAATTCGTAAAAGTCGACAATCCATACGTAATCGGTGATTGTTACAATGAATATTTTGTGCGCGGCGGCTTCTCGTTATTTTTTACAGACGACACTGTTGCTAAGCCCGCGAAAATCAGAAATCGAAATTCTGCGCATCACATAAGCAGGTAATAATGAAGTGTAGAACGTCGTTCTCTCGGCTTTTCGCGAGGACAACAATGTTCTGCCGTATATAAAGGTTGTTCATGAGTAAAGCTGTAATATTAGGCACGGGATCCTGTCTTCCCAAGAAGGCTGTTTCTAATGCAGATCTCGAACAAGTGGTTGAAACCTCCGACGAATGGATAACGTCCCGTACCGGTATCAAGAGTCGCCACATCGCCGGATGCGATGAGCAAAATTATCAGTTAGCGACCAAGGCTGGACGCAGGGCGTTGTCAGTCACAGGAATCGACCCCGAGGAGTTGGACCTGATCATCGTGGCTACCATTTCGTCGCATATGATCATGCCGTCTTCTGCTTGTTTTGTTCAGGCAGAACTTGGGGCGGTCAACGCCTTTGCCTATGATATCAATGCTGCCTGTGCCGGGTTCACCTATGGACTGGATATGGCCAGTCAATATATCCAAAATCGTCCGGAGATGAAAATTCTGCTCATAGGTGCAGAGACGCTTTCAGCCCGTGTCAACTGGGAAGATCGCAACACCTGTGTTCTCTTTGGTGATGGCGCTGGAGCTGTCGTGCTCAGTGGGTCGACTGATGGACGCGGTGTGCTCGGTAGCCGGTTACACTCCGACGGTAGCCTGTGGCATCTGCTGTGTATGGATAGCCCCGAGAGCCAGAACCCGGATCTGCGTTTTGATGAATGGGTTGGGCCGCATATTCGTATGAACGGCGGTGAGATTTTTAAATACGCCGTTCGGATGATGGAAGATGCAGTCAATACTTTGTTGAGAAAGCACGGATTGAGTATCGATGATGTCAATATCATGATACCGCATCAGGCCAATATACGGATTCTTAAAAACCTTAGGGATCGCCTAGGTATAGCTGAGGAAAAAGTTTTCATCAACCTTGGCAAATATGGCAACACCTCGGCAGCTAGTATTCCAATTGCCCTGGATGAGGCACATCGTCAAGGCCGGCTGCATCGTGACGATCTTGTTTTACTGTGTACTTTCGGCGGAGGACTCACTTGGGGTTCCCTGCTTTTGCGCTGGTAAGAGACGTAAGGAGAGTATTTGTGGATTATTTTTTCACTGAACAGCAACAGATGATCATTGACACTGCTCGTGAGATCACCAACGAGAAGATCATTCCAGTGCGAGCGGAACTGGACGAAAAAAATCAGTTTCCCCGTGAAATCCTTCAGGATATTGCCAAAGCTGATCTCTTCAGCATTTTTGTACCTGAAGAATACGGTGGATTTGGTGGGGGCTGCTTTGAGATCGTTCTTGCACTGGAAGAACTTGCCCGTGGCTGTGTTGGCGTGGCAACGAGTTTTGCCGCCAGCGCTCTTGGCATCTTTCCGGTATTGATTGCTGGCAGTGAAGAACAAAAACAGAAATACATGCCCGATATTGCCACCGGCAAGCGTTGGGCTGCTTTTGGATTAACCGAAGCTAATGCAGGGAGTGATGCTTCCGGTATTCGAACCACCGCTGTCCTTGATGGCGACGAGTGGGTTTTGAATGGCACCAAGCAGTGGATTACCAACGGTGGTGAATCGGAGATTTATACTATCATCGCCCTGACTGACCCCAAAAAAGGAGCACGCGGTGCCTCGATTTTTGTTGTCGAGGATGGCGACCCTGGGTTTTCTTACGGGAAAAAGGAAGATAAGATGGGTATTCGTGCTTCCTCTACCCGCGAATTGATTCTTAAAGACTGTCGCATTCCCCAAGATCGTTTGGTCGGCCGCCGTGGAACTGGATTTATCACTGTTATGAAAACCCTGGATATGTCGCGGCCAGGAATTGCCTCCCTTGGGATCGGCCTGGCTCAAGCAGCTCTTGATGAAGCCGTGACCTATGCTAAACAACGGGTCCAGTTCGACAAACCGATTATTTCCTTCCAGGCGATCCAACATATCCTTGCCGATATGGCAATCCAGGTTGAAGCGGCCCGTGCGCTCGTTTATGGGGCTGCCAAGCATATTGATGCCCACCCCAAGGATATGTCCAAGGTTTCCTCAATGTGCAAAGTGTTTGCAACCGACATGGCCATGAAGGTGACCACCGATGCGGTTCAGGTGCTTGGCGGCTATGGGTATATGAAAGAGTACCCGGTTGAAAAAATGATGCGCGATGCCAAGATCCTGCAGATCTACGAGGGCACCAATCAGATTCAGCGCAATGTTGTTGGCCAAGAACTGAACAAAGAATACTCCTGATAGGCAGCCTCTCATGCAAATTATAGTTTGCGTTAAACAGGTTCCGGACGCAAAAGATGTCCGGCTAGACCCGAAAACCAACACCTTAGCCCGTGAAGGGGTCGAATCGATCATGAATCCCTATGATCGCCATGCCCTGGAAGAGGCTGTTGCGATTAAGGAACAAGTCGGTGGCACGGTTACCGTCTTGACCATGGGGCCACCCCAGGCAGAATCGGTTTTGCGCGAAGCCATTTCCTGCGGAGCCGACGAAGGTGTTCTTGTTTCCGATCGTGCCTTTGCCGGTGCTGATACCTGGGCCACCTCGTACACCTTGGCTAAAGCCGTCGAGTCACTTGGTCCTTGCGATCTGGTACTTTGCGGTAAACAGGCCATTGATGGAGATACAGCGCAGGTTGGCCCTGGCCTTGCCCAACGGCTACAGGTTCCCTTTGTCACCTGCGTGCAGAAAACGCGGAAGGTAACCTCTGACGCGCTTGAGGTTGAGCGGATGATGGATGACGGATTTGATGTCGTTCGTTTGCCGCTCCCGGCGTTGATGACTGTTGTCAAAGACATCAACGAACCAAGGGTGGCATCGCTGAAGGGAAAGATGCGAGCCAAAAAGATTGAAATTAAAAAACTTTCCGCCGTCGATATTGGTGCAGATCCCCAATGTATCGGTTTGGCTGGTTCGCCCACCCAGGTAGTCCGTGTTTTTTCCCCCGAACCTCGTGGCGATCGCCAGATTTTTTCAGGCAGCGTCGAAGAACAGGTCCAGCAGTTGGTTGATTGCCTCAAGGCCCATCTGTAAACCTGAACATTTTACCCGATCAACCGGAAACCTCCCTATGCTGATTATCGATTGTGAGCAATGTACAGCCTGTGGAATTTGTGAAGGCAGCTGTGCTTTTGGAGCTATCAGTGTTCAAGGCGCCTGCGCTGTAGTGAATGAATCCTGTACCCTTTGCGGAGCTTGTGTTGAAAATTGCCCGGTAGATGCCCTGCGCATTGAAATAGCGGAAAAGCGTACCCAAGACGATCTCCAGGATTACCAGGGCATTCTCGTTTTTGCCGAGTATCGTCATGGTAAGGTTGCACCTGTCAGCTTTGAATTGCTTGGAATTGGGCGAAAACTCGCCGATCAACGTGGTGTTTCCTTAAGCGTCATCCTTCTTGGTGGTGCAGTACAACATTACGGAAGTGAACTTATCGTCGCAGGAGCCGATAGGGTTTTCTTAGGCGAGCATGTTGAACTGGAGCAGTTTCGCGAAGATATTTATGCGGCCATACTGGCTCAGGTTATTGGGGAGTACAAGCCCGAAGTGGTGCTAGCCGGCGCAACCGCCATTGGGCGTTCGGTTATCCCTTACGTGGCGACTGCCATCAATGCTGGTTTGACTGCCGATTGTACCCGACTCGATATCCGTGAATCCGACGGCATGCTTTTGCAGACACGCCCGGCTTTTGGGGGCAATATCATGGCCACCATCGAATGCCCTAACACCCGGCCGCAGATGGCGACGGTTCGTCCCAAGGTGATGGCCCCCGCAATCCCAGATCCATCCCGAAAGGGTGAGATCGTAACGCTTGCTCTCCCAGAAGATTTGCTGCAATCACGGCTTCAGGTTGTAGAAACTGTGGTCAATACAGAGGACCAAGTCAATATACAGGAAGTCGAAGCATTGGTTGCCGGTGGCCGCGGGCTTGACTCAGCCAAACGATTTACCCACTTGCGTGAGTTGGCGGATGAGTTGAACGGCACGGTGGCTGCTTCCAGGGCAGCTGTAGACGCCGGGTGGATACCTTATCCCCACCAGGTCGGGCAAACCGGCAAAACGGTAAACCCCAAGCTCTATATCGCTTGTGGTATTTCCGGAGCAGTGCAGCACGCTGTTGGTATGCAATCGGCCGAGATAGTTGTGGCCATTAACCGCGATAAAGATGCACCTATTTTTGATATTGCCACCTATGGCATCGTCGGCGACCTCTATGAGGTTGTGCCGCATCTGATCCAGAGATTGCAGGAGGTGAAAAAATGATGCTCGATAAGATGGTTGCCCTGGTGACCGGTGGTAGCCGTGGCATAGGGCGCGCTATCTGCCAACGCTTAGCCTCTATGGGGGCTCTTGTTGGTATTAATTATGTCTCTAATCCTACAGCAGCAGAGGAAACTCTGGCGCAGATCGAGGCCGCGGGCGGCAAGGGTTTTACCGTACGTTTTGACGTCGCCGATGCCAATGCGGTGCAGGAAAATATAAAAGAGATTATTTCGACACATGGCCAGATCGATATTCTGGTCAATAACGCGGGTATTACCCGTGATGGCTTGATGGCACGCATGAAAGAAGACGATTGGGACAGCGTGCTTGATACCAATCTGAAAGGGGCGTATCTCTGCAGCAAGGCAGTTATGCGCACCATGATGAAAAAACGGTGGGGAAGAATCATAAACGTCTCGTCGGTGGTTGGATTTGTCGGCAACAGCGGCCAAGTAAATTATGGGGCTGCCAAGGCCGGTCTGGTGGGATTGACCAAATCCATGGCGAGGGAGCTTGCAGGGCGGAATATCACCATTAACTGCGTTGCTCCGGGGTATATCGTCACCGATATGACCGACGGCCTCACCGAAGATGTACAGGACGCGCTGAAAGCACAGATACCTATGGGTACTCTCGGCACCCCGGAAGATGTAGCCGGGGCAGTGTCTTTCCTGGCATCTTCTGACAGTAATTACATTACTGGTCAGACGCTGCATATCAATGGCGGTATGTACATGGGCCACTGATACTACATGTCGTGGATAATTACATCCAGGCATTGATTTAACACAACAACTACAAAACTATTTTGAGGAGAATAACAATGGCTGTAGAAGATAAAATGATTGACATTATTGTCGAGCAACTCAGTGTTGATCGTGACAAAGTCGTTTCTGGTGCATCCTTTGTCGACGATCTTGGTGCAGATTCTTTGGACCTGGTAGAGTTGATCATGGCCATGGAAGAGGAATTCGATGTAGAAATTCCTGACGAAGAGGCCGAGAAAATTGTGACTGTACAGAATGCCATCGATTTCGTGGCCAAAATTCAAGGCTAAGACGAGGCAGTAGAGTGAAACGACGGGTCGTTGTTACCGGAATCGGCTTGGTCACGCCTTTGGGGATTGGTACCCAGGAGACGTGGAACGCATTGATCAACGGCAAGAGCGGGATTGGGCCTATCACCCGCTTTGATGCCTCTGAGCATGCCTCGCAGATCGCCGCTGAAGTGAAGGGTTTTAATCCTGAATTGTGGTTTGAGAAAAAACAGGCAAAAAATCTGGATGCCTTTGTTCAGTATGCGGTTGCTGCAGCTGATATAGCCTGGAAAAGCAGCGGCCTGTCGATCACCGAAGATAATGTTGATCGGGTGGGAGTTATTACCGGCTGCGGCATGGGAGGGCTCCCCACCATTGAAGAGTATCACAGCGTTTTGCAAAAGAAAGGACCTCGCAAAATTACTCCATTCTTCATTCCTCGGGTGATCCCCAATATGCCTTCAGGGCATATTTCGATGCGCATTGGCTGCAAGGGGCCCAACCTTTCCCAGACGACAGCCTGCGCCGCTGGCACCCATGCGGTTGGTGAGGCCTATCGTCATATTGTCTACGGCGATTGTGACATAGCCATTACCGGCGGTACTGAGTCGGTGATCTGTCCGTTGGCCGTCGGCGGATTCAGCGCCATGAAGGCTCTTTCCACCCGCAACGATGATCCCACTACGGCCTCTCGCCCCTTTGATCGCGACCGCGATGGTTTCGTTATCTCCGAAGGATCGGGGATGATGATTCTCGAAGAACTGGAGTCAGCCCAAAAGCGTGGAGCTACGATCTACGCTGAGATTATCGGTTATGGTCAGAGCAGTGATGCCTACCACATCGCAGCCCCGCCCGAAGACGGTGAGGGCGCGGCCCGCTGTATGGCCGCTGCCCTGCGCGATGCCGGCTTGAATCCGAGTGATATTGATTATATCAACGCACACGGAACCTCTACGCCGCTCAATGATAAATGTGAAACCCAGGCGATCAAAGCCGTGTTTGGCGAGCATGCCTACAAGTTGATGATCAGCTCGACTAAATCAATGACCGGTCATATGCTTGGAGCCGCTGGTGGAATCGAGGCCGCATTTACCGCCTTGAGCCTGCATAATGGCATTATTCCGCCGACAGCAAATCTTCATAATGCTGATCCTGACTGTGATCTTGACTATGTGCCGCTGACCGCTCGTGAGGCAAAAATCCAGACGGCAATGTCCAACTCCTTTGGTTTTGGCGGCACCAACGGCGTCGTTGTTTTCCGTCGGTTTGCCTAATCCCCCCATCAGGAAGGTTTAAGGATGAATATAGCTCTTGGATGCGATCACGGCGGATTGGAACTCAAAAAAGAGATTGGTCTCTTGCTTGAGCAGGTCGGTCATGCGGTGAATGACGTCGGCTGTTTTTCCGATCAGTCAGTTGATTACCCGGATTTTGCCGACAAGGTATGCCGTGCCGTCGTCGATGGGCACAGTGATCGGGGCATTCTTATTTGTGGCACCGGTATAGGTATGTCTATTGCTGCAAACCGCCATCGTCAAATTCGAGCCGCGCTCTGCCATGAGGCAGTGACGGCACGGATGAGTCGTGAGCACAATGATGCCAATGTCCTTTGCCTTGGCGCCCGCGTGCTTGGCGTTTCCGTCGCCTTGGATGTTGTTCGGGTGTGGCTGAAAACTGAATTTGCCGGTGGACGCCATCTTCGCAGGATAGCGATGATGGGGTAACCATCCGCGCAGAAGTAAACAATATAAACCGGTACGCTTTTGCAAAAGCTACCGGTTTTTTTGTTTAACGGTTGGTCGGCATAGATGAAAACAACTTGGATGGTTTTTGTTATCTCATCGGATCGGTTCGTGAAAAACCAAAGATCAGTAATTTGCGGGTTGTGGATACAGCGTGGATCTTAACTCGGAACAGCGTTATTTAGAGTTTTTACGTGAACGACAGTTTGGGACGGACGATTTGCTGTTTTTTTACGCTTCACGCATCCAACTCGTTTGATTAAAACCTAATTTTTCATATAAATAGATTATGAAATGCCCCTATTGCGGCCATTTGGACAGTCGCGTTATTGACTCACGAATTAATAAGGATAAAACCATCACCCGCCGCCGCCGTGAATGTGATAGTTGCAGTCGAAGGTTCACTACCTACGAGCGGATTGAGTTGATGCTGCCGATGCTGATCAAAAAGGACGGACGTCGCGAGGGCTGGGATCGTGGCAAGATTGTAGCGGGTCTGGAAAAAGCCTGTGAGAAATTGCCTGTCAGTATGACCGACATAGACGCCTTTGTCGATGGCATAGAACAAAAACTTCAGGATTTTGGGGGGAAAGAAATCGCCACCAGCCAGATTGGCGAATGGGTGATGGAAAACCTGCCTTCCCTGGACGAGGTCGCTTATGTTCGTTTTGCCTCAGTTTATCGGCAGTTCAAGGATGTGAATGAGTTTATGGAGGAGCTGAAATCTTTCCTTGGTGAACAGGGGAAACATTAATCCGTTTCGTAAACCTATCTCAATTGAGGAGCAGATTCTTTTGCAGCACGAACAATACATGCGGCTTGCGCTCAACGAGGCGGAGAAAGGCCTTGGGAGGACTACGCCCAATCCGGCGGTCGGGGCAGTTATTGTTAATAGCGGCCAGGTGGTTGGTCGAGGCTATCATAAAAAAGCCGGCACGGCCCACGCCGAAGTCAATGCCATTCATGCTGCCGGTGAGGCAGCCGGAGGCGGCACTCTCTATGTGACTCTCGAACCCTGCAATCATACCGGTCGCACTCCACCCTGCACCCAGGCCATTCTCAAAGCTGGTCTAACCCGAGTGGTCATCGGTACCATGGATCCCAACCCCACTGTCGTGGGTGGTGGGGCTGATTTTTTGCGTGAGCAGGGTGTCGAGGTTGTCTGTGGCGTACTTGAAGAGCAATGCCGGGATCTCATTAACCCTTTTGTCAAGCATAGCAGCACCGGCTTACCCTGGGTGATTATTAAGGCCGGTCTCAGCTTGGATGGTAAAATCGCCTTTTGCCAAGGCAAGGGGGGCGCTATAACCGGATCTGACTCGAGCCACTCTGTGCACCAGCTACGAGATCAGGTCGATGCTATTTTAGTCGGTGTCGGCACGGCGCTTATTGATGACCCCAGTCTTACAACTCGGCTGGAGGGAAAAGACGATACCCGTGATCCACTCCGGATAGTGCTCGATAGTCAGTTGCGCCTGCCCCCTAGGGCTCAAATGCTGACTCAGCACTCGAGCGCTCAAACCTGGATTTTTTGCGCTGATGACGCTGACGTTGAACGTGAGCGGGCCTTATTGCAGAGTGGTGCGGTTGTCCACCGTTTGCCTCCCGCAGCCGATGGGCGGCCTGATTTGAAGCAACTACTGGCCTTTTTGGGGGCGCAGCAATTGAACTCCCTCCTGGTTGAAGGTGGGGCCGCAATTCACGGAGCATTTTGGTGGCAGAAATTGGTAGATGAGCTTCGTTTGTACTACGCACCGTATTTCATCGGTGATCACGGAGTGCCTCTTCTGCGCGGTTTTGCTCTGGACAAACGTCCGGCCGAATCTCCCATGAGTCGGATCACCTTTGAGCAAAATGGGGATGACTTTCTGCTCCGAGCCCTTCTTGCACGATAGCGCACCTATGGAATGAGCGCTAATCTGTCGCGGTGTCGATAAAAAAAAGCCTGAAACACTCAATTTATTGAGTGTTTCAGGCCTTTGCCCTTTGCAGAAATGGGCAGCCCTTGATAGCTCCCCCCCTGTTAGCCCGCATTTCTCACAAACCGTTTACCGTGCCAATTTTTACTGGTGTGGTGTGGAAAAATTTTCCTCCCCTCGTACAATTGAACAGGAACTAAGGGGGGAAACGCATTTTCTCGACCAACATTATGAACACATGTCAATATCCGGCGCATTTTCCGAAAACAAGACGCACCTCTCCCCTTGAATTGCAAACTTCTTTTTCCGGCAGTCACACCCTGATAGGTATTTTATTTATATTATCCAGCACTTGGTCAAATATATCCTTGTACGGATATCCTTCTGCAAAGGAAATCCACACTTTGCGTACCGTTATCCGGATTCTCGCACCAATCTTGAACAATTTCAGCCTGATAGTGTCGCATTGAGCCTTTGACATATCCGTGCCGGCAAGGCCAAGTCGGCGTAACGCCTGGACAAGAACGTAGGCCAAAGATGAAAAATAGAGCCTGATCTGATTGCTGAACATCTGTAAGCGTCAAAACAACCGCATCTTTTAGCCAGTATCGTATGATGTCATACTGTGGCCGACTTGAACACCAACCAAGGAGGCCCCACCGTGAACACCACCAACTATACAGCCCTCAAGGATAGGCG
>JAQUEZ010000495.1 GCA_028684915.1 Desulfobulbus sp. | reverse complement strand
GTCCACCACCCCTCTAGGGTAATATCAGGGGTAAGAAGAAACTGCCCCGTTTTATCGATGGTCCGCTCGGTTACACGAACGATGCGTTTTAAAGAATAGGTGGTGCCTTGAACTTCTTTCTGCTCCTCCACGATAACGGTGCAAACACGTTTTCCTTTTCGGGGCGTCTGCACTTCCCCCTGAGCAAATACGTTGTCGCGCCAGGCGATGGGGTCGTTTTTCCTAGGGTTCCATTTAACGTAACTGATCACGGGGTGCATTTTCGGCTGGCGTCATGAGCCAGCTTTTGCTACGGTGTTGTTATGGAAAACACAGCACCTTTGTACAAAATTCGAAGTCGCCACATTAACCCGCACGATTTGGCCGAAATCCGTCAGGTCATTGCCGACCATTGGGATCAGGGTCGCTCGGCGATCTCGAAAATACTTTGCCAGCGGTGGCAATGGCGGCAACCGGGTGGCCAATTGAAGGACATGGCCTGCCGGAGCCTGTTGCTGACCCTGGAGAAAAAAGGTGCACTCACTCTGCCGCCACGGATGCAGGAAACCTACCGGTTCCCGCGTCGGGCTGATCGCCAAACCTATACAATGGACACCACGGAAATGGCTGGTTCTATTTCCGCGTTTGGCTCTTTGACCATCAAGATGGTTCGCCAAAGCCCTGATGAAGGGGTCTGGGATTACCTGATTGACCGTTATCATTATCTGGGCTCACCCTGGATCGTTGGTTCGTCGCTGAAATATCTGGCCTATCTTGACGACCGCCTGGTGGCCTGCCTCGGTTGGGGCTCCGCTGCTTGGAAGGTGGCCTCCCGCGATCAACTGATCGGCTGGAACCGGGAGCAACGGGAACGCAACCTGGCCAAGGTGGTCAACAATGTCCGCTTCCTCATCCTGCCTTGGATCAACGTTCGGCATCTGGCCTCCAAGGTCCTGGCCCTCAACATCCGCCAACTGGAGCGCGACTGGTTCGCCTTCTCCCAGGAGCCCATCTGCCTGCTGGAAACCTTTGTAGAGACGGGGCGCTTCCGGGGGACCTGTTACCAAGCCGCCAACTGGGCTAACGCAGGCGAGACCACCGGTCGTGGCAAATATGACCGCTTCAATCAACGGACCGAGCCGGTGAAGACGGTGTTTCTCTATCCGCTGAACAAACGATTCCGGGAGCAACTCCGTGACTGAGGAATATACGCCCCTGGATTTCAAGATCAGCGAGGCTGAACTCGAACAGTTGCCCCCTTCGGCTCTGCGCTTGATCATTCGCAAACTACTGGACCATATCGCCCGACAGGATCCGCGGATCAGGGAACTGGAGCACGAAATCAGCCAGCTCAAGGCCAGGCTTGACCAAAACTCATCCAATTCCAACAAGCCGCCCTCATCCAATTCGCCCTACCAGGAAAACACGCCCAAACCCGCCAAGAAGAAATCCGGTGGACGCAAGGGCCACAAGGGGCACCGTCAACAGCTCATACCGCCAACCAGAACCGAACTCATCCATCCCGGCCCCTGCACCTGTGGCTGCCAGACGTTTACAAGGTTAAGGCCTTACCACACCCATCAGCACATCGAGTTGCCAGAAATTGCGATGACGGTGATCCATTTCATCCTCCACCGGGGCAAATGTGTTAACTGCGGCAAAACCGGCAAGGGCTATACACCCAAAACGTTTCAAACCGGATTTGGCCCCCGCCTCTGTGCTCTGGTGGCCGAGATCGGCGGTATCGAGGGCAACAGCCGACAAGCCGTCCAATCGTTGTGCTCCTCGGTGCTCGGCTTCAGCATCAGTCTTGGTGCGATCCAGAACATTATCGACCGGGCCTCCAAGGCCATCCAGCCTCATTATGAGGCGATCGGGGACAAGGCTCGCGCCGTGGCGGTTAATCATGTTGATGAAACCCCATGGAAAAATAGCGGCAAGCTCAACTGGCTCTGGGTGATGGCCAATTCAGTGGTTGCCTTGTTCATGGTACACACCAATCGCTCCAAGCTCGCCTTTGAGGCTCTGATCGGAGGTTGGGAAGGCATCCTGGTCAGCGACGGCTATCGGCTGTACCAAAACTGGGTGCATGCGCGGCAAAGTTGCCTGGCCCACCTCATCCGCCGAGCCAAAGGGCTTGCCGAACGAAAAGAACCGGAATTGGCCCGATGCGGGGCCTGGGCCAGGGACGAACTGCGCCGCCTGTGCAAAATGGCCAAGGATCCGCCAACAAAAGCCGAGTGGAACGCATTTTATGCCCGGTTCAACCGGTTGATCGCACTGTATATCGACTCCGACAGTGAAGCGGGGAAGCTTGTCCGCCATCTCGATACGGAAATGGGTTCGTTGTTTACCTTCCTGCTCGAAGAAGGCGTTGATCCCACCAACAACTTCGGGGAGCGCATGTTGCGCTATGCCGTGCTCTGGCGAAAACGCAGCCAAGGGACCAACAGCGACAAGGGCAACCGCTGGGTGGAGCGTATCGTTTCTCTCAGGCAAACATGCCGCCTGCAAGGTAAATCATCCTTTCACGTCCTGGTGGACGCCATGGATGCCTTTTTCAAAGATCAACACCCAGACCTGGAATGGATCAGGTCGGCTACTTGAGGTGGGGTACCCCCTGATGGCTTACAACCGAAGTCCTTGTACCCTCCCTGACCGATACTGAAAAATATCCACATCATCTCTTTGCCGAACTTTATCATGACCGCTGGCCCATTGAAGAGGATTACAAGGTCATGAAATGCCGGATTGAGGTGGAAAATTTCTCGGGTAAAAGTCCTTTATCGGTCTATCAGGATTTTCACGCCGCAGTGTTTTCAAAAAATATTACCGCTCTATTGGTCGCCTCGGCCCGGGAAAGAGTGGCGAAAGCAACGGCCTCCAGAACATTTGTCTACAAAAGCAATTTCACCCAAGCTCTTTCAACGATGCGCGACACAATCGTTGTCCTCCTGCAAGGCTCCCGAAAAACCATTGTGGCAATCATCTCCGATCTGCTGGAAACAATCGCCAAAGCAGTGGAGCCGGTGAGGCCTGGAAGAAAATATCCTCGTAACCACAAGAGAGCGCAGAGAAAATGCTGCTTAAACTACAAGCCTATCCTTTAAGTTAATGACATTGGGTCAGGGTTGCTGAAACAAGGGTGTAGC
>JAQUEZ010000167.1 GCA_028684915.1 Desulfobulbus sp. | reverse complement strand
TAATTTGCTATTGCGCTCTTCCATGTGTCGCAAGGCATCGCGTACAACCTCGCTGGCCGATCCATAGCGACCGCTTGTTATTTCGGTTTTTATAAAAACTTCCCAATGTTCGCCTAGGCTCAGGCTAGTTGTTGCCATAGACAGCCTCCGTATTCATATTTGTTATATATGAATATAGTTCTTTGTGACCTAGAAAGCAAGTGTGGTTTTCCGATGGCAGCTTATCTGCTCTTGGAGTCCGCGAATTGCTGTCGCAAATCGACTATGACCCGGCACAAAAATAGATTATTTTGTCTAATGTTAGAAAGTGACCTTGAGGATTGATGCGGGTTTGCGGCCCGTCAAAACACCCCAACATGAGACAAAACGATGAACGACCGAAAACACCTTGTTTCTGCCGAAGTTGAGAAGCTGATTGCTGCCACCAAGGGCAGCCGGAATGAGGCCCGTGACCGGTGCTTGCTCCTGCTGATGTTCCGTCATGGGCTGCGGATTTCAGAGGCTTGTGGTCTTCGATTGTCACAGGTCGATATCGAAAGCCGTGTGCTGCATGTGTCACGGCTCAAGAAAGGGCTCTCAACGACACACCCGCTTCGGCTGGATGAGGTTCGCGCTATCAAGGCTTGGCTTGTTGAACGGAAGAAATGGAATCCGGAAACGGATGCTTTTTTTGTGAGTGAGCGGCGGACACCACTAAACCGCAAGACCGCGTGGGCCGCGATCCGCACCTATGGCGAGAAGGCCAACTTGTCTTTAGCTGCCCATCCCCACATGCTCCGCCATGCTTGCGGCTTTGCTTTGGCGGATCAAGGGGCAGACACGCGGCTTATTCAGGACTATCTTGGACACCGCAACATTCAGCACACCGTCATGTATACAGCCACCAATCCGGCAAGGTTTGAAAAGTTGTGGAGATAGCTTTCGATTTGTTGATGATTTTTTTGACAGCAGATTAAATAATCATCTAACCCGTGTTCTAGTTTGGACATTCGTCCTAATAGCATTATAAAGATCTATTTGTTTTTCATGCTCAAACATCACAGAGATGCAATAATTTTGTTTTCGCGTATTATCTGTTATCCATTTGTTGAAATTCAATAGAACTAACGATATGGGAGATTCTGGCCTGCTTTGAGGCTCTCTCTGGTATGTCTTCCATGCCTTTTGATGACACCCTGCTTTTCGTGTATTTGATCCTGGGAAAAAAGCAATTTCAAATTTTTTCAACTCGCTTGGAACCCCAGACTGTTCATCACCATCTGTATCATTATCTGCAATCACACCATATTTTTCTATCAATGTCTGTGGATTTACTGAATGAAACAGATGAAACTCCATGCGATTTCCCAAATAACTATCACCTCTAGTGGCTCTCGTTTCAGGTGTAAAGGTAAGGGTAACTGTGATTTTTTTTCTTCCGGCTTCAGTAAAAAAAATTTCAGGAAGTTGTAGTGAATAAACTTTAATTTGGTCAAGGGCTGCTTGCCCTTCGTCCCACAACACAGCTCTATTGTCGAAAGAATATAACGCCTTCTCGTATTGACTCAATCCATAACCGCAGACAGATAAATGACACATTTCCGCTTTTTGCTTGTTCGTCGTTGCATAAAAATCTTTGGTTGGCGAGAACGGATATTCTGCGCTTGCCAGCAGCATGTTTTTAATGAAATTAGCGGACTTGTCAGGGAAATGATTAGATATTCTTCCGGCAAGATTAGCAACTTTTGGAGCGGCAAAACTTGTACCAACGTCAAATTGAACAATATTTTCTGTAACTTTGTTATTTAGAAGTGCAATCTTTCCACCTCTATCTTCCGTAATACGGCCATAATTCTCTGATAAAATCATGTTTCCACCGTACTCAACTAACTCTGGCTTAATCATGCTATTGATGCCTAAACCTGTTCGTGTAAAAGGTGAAGGCTGATGTGGTTGGGCTATAGGTGTTTTAATGTGTTCTGCCCCATATCGTTCAGTCTCAATTTTTATTTCATCGGCAATTGATCCGATACTAAGCGCTAAGGCAGCGCTAGATGGGTTTATGATTCTAAAATGTTCGTTGTTAATAAGGTAGAGGGGATAATTTTCGATGACATCAGAAATTGAATCGTAGCAATCAAACGGAGATTTGTTGCCAGCAGACACAAAAAAAACTACATGCGGGAAAGTAAAAGCGAGTTCATCGATTAAAGCCGCTAATGGTAATTGGCGGAAATAATGTTTCTGCCAAATTTCATTGTGGTTACCCAATGAAATGTTGACTGTTTTAATATGGTATTCTGGGTTCGACAAAAAGCTCTCAACCGCATCTTTCAGCTGATGTTCTAACAACTTATCCTGATCATAAACAGCAGATATAGCCCCGGTAATATCATTGGTCTCTGCATAGAGCACCTTGGCAGAAAAAATCCAATTTGAAGGGGAAAACGTCTTGTTGTTCAAGCTAGATTCAATATCACCATAAGCGGCACAACCAGCAACAGCCGTTCCGTGGCCGACAGTATCTTGTAATTCAGTTTCGGCGGATTGAAAGTTCTCTTCTCCTCCAACACATTTTTCCAACATGGGGTGATTTGAAATAATACCTGAATCAATTACCAATATACCTGTCGCATTTCCTTTAGGAGCTTTAAATTCAATATTTTCTACATCGGGGCGTGCCGTGTGAAACGGGTTAAATTGAAACATAGCCGGTCTATCTGCCCGTGCTATTTCTTTCAACTGAATGATTTCATCAAAAACGGTTTTAGTAAGCTTTACCCGCAGTAAAACGAAAGACTTTGTGATGAGAATGTCGGTGATTTTGAATCCTTGAATATTTGAATAACTGGTTTTTAGTTGTTGGATGAATCTATCATTTTTCTGGGGAGTATCAATTTTCCATAACTCAAGATTAATAAAATCAGCTGTATCAGTTAAAGGATTGTTGGCCAATCGTTCCCCAACCTTTTTTTCAATTGGAATGTCTTCAAAGGATTCTATGGCGTGAAAAAAATCGTAGTTTGCTCCTGTTTCTGAACCATAAGTTGATAACTTTTGCTTAAATCTGCCCAAGTCATCATCCTCGCTAAACACAACCCAATAGCCCTTTTTGCCTTCGGCAACCAAGAGAACGTGGATACCCATAGTTGCTAGTGTTTTTTCAAAAGCATCAGGGGAAACACTTTGGTTAATTCTAATCTCAAAAATCAGCGACGGGTCAATTTTGCCTGAAAGCCTAGTTTTAGATGCGGAGAGTGAACCGCTAAGTTCCTCAGCATGGCGAAGTGCTTGTTGAGAAAACTGAGCTTTATTTCTGCCTGATGGTAATTGAAACCCTCCCCCACCCCTGCGCTTTTGTCGGTCAACTTCACCCTGAAACAAAGGAAGTTTTAAGTGTTGATGTTTGTTCATTATTCATCCCCCACTTTGTTCAGCTTGACCTTTTCACGGCGGAGGAATTGTTCAATCGCGGCTTCAAGATCGTGGACAGTTAGCGTGTTCCTGGCATCAATAATAGCGGTCTTCATAGCCTCAACTGTGATCATTTTTATATCAGCTGGTGATAACCCTTGACTGGCCTTGGCAACATTGTTGAGATTTATTTTTTTATCCCGTTTAATTGGACGCAAGTAGAGTTCTAAGAGTTGTTTGCGCGTTGATTCGTCTGGTAAGGCGTAATCAATCACTGCATCAAAGCGTCGCCAAATTGCGCTATCAAGCATATTCTGGTGGTTGGTGGCAGCAAAAAGAATGCTATCTCCATTGAAATTATCCAACATTTGCAAAAAATTATTAACCACTCGCTTTATTTCGCCGTGTTCATGAATGTCGTCACGGTTCTTGCCTATAATATCAAACTCATCAAACAGCACAATCCATGTGCCACTTTCTATAAAATCAAATACTTTGCGCAAATTTCCTGCAGTCTCACCGAGATATGACGATATTATTGCGTCAAAACGAATATAGACTAACGGGATGTTCAGGATAGAGCTGATGATTTGTGCTGAAAAGGTTTTTCCGGTTCCAGGTTTGCCACAGAGGAGGATTTTCTTTTTATAGCTAAGGTTATAAGTGGCTAAAATATCCGCATCCTTAAACTCACGGACAATGCGCTCAAGTTGTTCTTTGGTCTCCTGAGATAAAATCAGGCCATCTAAATCTTGCTCGAAGTGCTGAATTTCCAGTAAAGGAAATCCTTTTTCAGTGTCTCTTGGAATGGGAAGATTTTGTTTGAAGCGTCTTTCGCTATTGGAGACTATCGCTGTTTGATACAGGGCGTTTTCCAGTTCCTTGGCAACAACAGTATGTTTTTTGCGTTTTTCCCGTTCAATATATTCTCGTGCCGTCTGTACAAAGGCTTCATTATCTTTGTTACTAAATGACAAGAAAAGTTGTTTAATTAGTTCCGAACTGGTCATGTTGCCTCCTTGTCATATCATTACTCGCACTTCGCTACAGTGAACCGTCTTACTCGATGCACAAAAAGATTGTCCTAGTATAGCCACATAGCCGGCTATAGGGCTATATATGTTATTAGCAATGAGCGTATAGTGGAAACCCGACATCACGCCCACTCAACACACAGGCTTTCAGCCTGCTCAAGCACCAACTGTACCGCCTCGTCCTGCTTCACTGGCGGGTACTTGTATTTGCGCAGGATACGCTTCACCATCAGCCGTAGCTTGGCTCGAACGTTATCCCTAACAGCCCAATCCACACTAACATTTTGTCGCAAACTCTCTGCTAATTCATGTGCAATCTTCTTGAGTGTTTCATCCCCCAGTTCACGGATAGACTCTTCATTATTCGCCAGGGCATCGTAAAAAGCCAGCTCGTCGTTATTTAGTCCAAGATTGACGCCACGTTCTGCCGCCTCCTTGAACTTCTTGGCCATCTGGATCAACTCTTCCATCACCTGAGCGGTTTCGATAGAGCGGTTCTGATAACGCTTGATAACATTGGAAAGCAGGTCTGAAAACTTGTTATATTGTACGACATTGGTGGCAAAGCGAGACTTGATTTCGCCTTCCATCAGGCGTTCCAGCAACTCCACGGCGAGATTGCGTTCTGGCAGGTTGCGTATGTCGTTCAAAAAACCTTCATCCAGTATGCCGATATTGGGTTTGTCCAATCCCGCAGCGTTGAAGATGTCCACGACCTCTTCTGAGACGACCGCCGAGCCGATGATTTGACGGATGGCGAGTTCGCGTTCCTCATTGGTTTTCTTTTTGCTGCTGATTTCCTTCTTGGTTAGTAGCACTTTGACCGCCTGGAAGAAGGCCACCTCTTCACGCACCACTTTTGCTTCATCAAGTGTGCAGCACAAGGTGAACGCTTTGGACATTGCCAGAGCTGTGTCACAGAAACGTTTCTTACCATCTTTGATGCCGAGAACATGGTTGGCGGTCTTCGCCAACATACTGTGGCCACCTGTCAGAAATTCGCTGTAATTGAAGCCGTGCAACATAGCGCGCAAGACGTCGAGCTTTTCTTCCAGCACGGCGTAGGCCTCATGGGCATCGACGGTTGGGCGACCGCGTCCTTTGCTAGCGGTGTATTCCTTTAAGGCTTGTTTTAGATCATTGGCGATACCAATGTAATCGACAACCAGGCCGCCTTGTTTGTCGCGGAAGACGCGGTTCACCCTGGCTATGGCCTGCATCAGGTTATGGCCCTTCATGGGTTTGTCCACGTACATCGTATGCACACAAGGGGCATCAAAACCCGTCAGCCACATATCACGCACGATCACGAGCCGCATTGGATCTTCGGGATCTTTGAAGCGCTTTTCCAATCGTTTCTTGACCTGCTTGGAATAGATGTGCGGTCGCAGCAACGGCTTGTCGCTTGCGGAGCCGGTCATCACAACCTTGATCGCGCCTTTTTCTGGGTCTTCGTCATGCCATTCCGGACGGAGGGCAACAATAGCATTGTACAGATGCACACATATTTCTCGGCTCATGGCCACAACCATGGCTTTGCCGGTTTGCGCCTTGCTGCGTTCTTCAAAGTGAGTGACCAGGTCTGCGGCTACTTGTTGGATGCGCGGCGCGGCACCGACGATGCCTTCGAGGGCCGCCCATTTGCTCTTCAGTCTCGCCTGCTGATCATCTTCTTCATCCTCTGCCAACTCATCAACTTCGGCGTCAATGTCTGGTAGCGACTCTTCTTTCAGCCCCAGTTTGGCGAGGCGTGATTCAAAATAAATCGCGACCGTCGCGCCATCATCGCGGGCCTGTTGCATATCATAGATATGGATGTAATCTCCAAACACAGATCGGGTATCGCGGTCTTCGGAGGATACAGGCGTGCCGGTGAAGGCGACAAACGTGGCGTTCGGCAGGGCATCGCGGAGATGCTGGGCATAACCGACTTGATACCCTTTGGCATCGCCCTTGAACTTGGATTCAAAGCCATACTGAGTGCGGTGTGCTTCATCGGCAATCACCACAATATTGTTACGATCCGACAGTACAGGAAAACTATCTTCATCCTCGCCAGGCATAAACTTTTGGATGGTGGCGAACACTATACCGCCGGAAGGCCGATTGGCTAACTTGGCCCGCAAATCTTGGCGGGTTTCACCTTGTACCGGTTGCTCGCGCAATAAATCCTGCGACAGAGAAAAAACGCCAAACAATTGCCCGTCCAGATCGTTACGGTCGGTAATGACGACAATGGTCGGGTTTTCCATGGCGGCCTCGCGCATCACGCGGGCTGCAAAGCACGTCATGGTAATGCTCTTGCCTGATCCTTGAGTATGCCAGACCACGCCGCCCTTGTGACTGCCCTCGGGGCGTGAAGCAATCACGACCTGATTGATCGCGGATCGCACCGCATGGAACTGGTGGTAACCAGCTATTTTTTTAACCAGCGCGCCGTCGTCTTCGAACAGGACAAAGAAGCGTAGAAAGTCGAGCAGGATGGCTGGAGCCAAGGCACCGCGCACCAAGGTCTCCAACTCGTTGAACTGGCCGAGTGGGTCGAGCGTTGCCCCGTCAATGGTGCGCCATGCCATAAAACGTTCGGGATTGCTGGAGAGCGCACCCATGAGTGCTTCCGATCCATCCGTTATCACCAGCACTTCATTGTACTGGAATACATCGGGAATTTGTTCTTTATAGGTCTCGATCTGGTCAAAGGCTTTCCAGATATCAGCTTTTTCATCGGCGGGGTTTTTAAGTTCCATCAACACCAAAGGCAGGCCGTTGATGAACAGGATAATGTCGGGACGGCGGGTGTATTTGGGGCCTTTGATAGAGAATTGATTGATCGCCAGCCATTCATTGGCGGCGACATCGGTAAAGTCGATCAGGCGCACAAAATCGCCTCTTGTCTCTCCCTCTTTTTGGTATTGAACCGGCACCCCATTGATCAGCAAGCGGTGAAACTGGCGATTGGCGGCCAGCAACACCGGCGTGTCCAAATTCAAGACTTGCTGTAAGGCATCTTCACGGGCGACCAGAGGAACCAGAGGGTTGAGCCGGTCGATTGCTTTACGCAAGCGTTCAACTAAAACGACCTGAATGTAATTGTTGCGCTCAGGCGTATTGCCATCAACCGCGATCTCGGGGCCATAGACAGGGGTATAGCCGACATCGGCCAGCCAGCACAGGGTCTCTTGCTCCAATTGATCTTCAGTCATTTCAGAACTTCCCGATAGTGAGATGATGGAGGGCGCAGATACTTCATGCGGTCTCTTCGACAAGTGCCTCGGCATCTGGCAGGCGCAACTGGCCGGAGATAAGGCGGGGGAGCAAGGTGTCGCGGAGGGCAGTGAGGGTTTGGGCTTGTTCTGAATTGGCAAAGATCTTTTGACGTAATGGCGAGACGATTTCGTCAAATGCCATTAACACCTCATACGGTGGCAATACTATAGGCAAGCGGTAAACATTGTTTCGATTTAACCCAGGAACAGCCCCATCCGTGTTCATTCCTTCCAAGCCAAGCCGCTGCAATTGATAGAAACAATATGTTAGCGGCTTTTTTGTTTTCACATAAAAGACAGTGTCTATCGGGAAGAATGGTCGATCTTCCCAATAGAGGCTGCCCACTGTCCCTTTTCGTCCAATCACTATTGAAGGTACTTTTACGAGAGCTTGGTTGTGGTAACCCGTGACACCACCAGAGCCATAAACGGGGATAGGCCCTACAGTTCGATCTGATGCCTTAAGTGCTTTTCCATAAGCAAGTTCAAGGGACTGCTCAACCTTTCCAACCTGCCACCCTTTTGGTATTAAGCCTAGTTCTGATTCCTCGAAGCTGTTGGGGAAGAGCGCGGCGATGACGGATTCCATGCCTTCCGGATCGCGGCCTTCTTGTTTGGCGTGGACGGGGTCGAAATCCACGAACCACGATTTAAATAGTGCCTGGGCTATGGCTTCAAAGGTGGCGTTTGTTTCGCGTAAGAGAGAAATGCGGTGGTCAATAGAATCTAGTATTTCAACTATCTCGTCTTGAACTTCTCTAACGGGAAGAGATATTTTGAGCGATTTAAGTGCAGTGATGGTTAGCGCTTTTTGCGTCGAACCAATTGAAACATCATCTAATTTTTGTTGAATTAAAGGCGACGTGAGCCAGTAGTACAAAAAACGTGAGCTAATTTTATGAGTAAAATTTCTCATCCAAGTGAGATTTCCATCTTTAAAATAGAAATCACCATCACCTTGCACTAAATAGGGAACACCAAGCGTTCCGACGGATGTAATGAGAATGTCACCGTCTTGCGGATGTCCAAATTTCCTCTGAATTAAATCAAATTGTTCACGTGAAATGAAAAGTTCAGTTGTGATTTTGTTTCCTTTAGATCTTTCAATTACTTCTTTACTACGATAGAAGGGCACCCCTGTTTTAACGTAATCGGCCATATGTATACGTTTGCTTGATGTAACTTCAAGCAACGCATCAAGTCGAGTGAGCTGCACATCAGAACTCATACCCCAGCCCTCCCAACTTCTGGCGTATCAGTTGATCCAGCTCCACTCCTTTCGCCATCTGTTCTCCTAGCGTTTCAGTCAGCTTTTGCATTTTTTCGACAAAGCTCTCGTCATCATCTTCAACGGCTTCTGCGCCGACATAGCGACCAGGTGTGAGGACATGGCCGTGTTCGGCAATCTCTGCCAGAGGGACGCTGCGGCAGTAGCCTGCGATGTCCGCGAATTCTTCGCCTGATGTGCTCTCGCCGCGCCACACTGCAACGGTGCCTGCGATCTTCGCGATGATTTCATCGGTGAACTCGCATTGCACGCGACTAATCATGCTGCCAAGCTTGCGAGCATCAATGAACAGAACTTCGCCCTGCCTTGCACGTTTTTCTTTGACCAAGAACCACAAGCAGGCAGGAATTTGGGTATTGAAGAAAAGTTGACCAGGCAGCGCGATCATGACTTCAACCTTGTCGGCATCGACCATGGCGCGGCGGATGTCGCCTTCGCTGTTCTGGCTGGACGACATGGAGCCATTGGCGAGTACGATACCTGCCCTGCCCGTGGGCTTGAGGTGGTGCAGCATGTGTTGCAGCCAGGCATAGTTGGCGTTGCCTTGCGGCGGCGTGCCATAGGCCCAGCGAGGATCGCCTTCTAGGCTGCCGTGCCACCAGTCGGAGATATTGAAAGGAGGATTGGCGAGCACAAAATCGGCGCGCAGATCAGGGTGCTGATTGCGAACGAAGGTATCGGCGGGCTCTTTGCCGAGATTGAAATCGATACCACGAATAGCGAGGTTCATCGCCGCCAGTCGCCAGGTGGTGGGGTTGGCTTCCTGGCCATAAATGGAGACATCGCCGATCTTGCCCCCGTGGGCTTCGATGAATCTTTCCGACTGCACAAACATACCACCAGAGCCACAGCAAGGATCATAGACCTGGCCATGATGTGGTGCGAGTACCGCGACCAAGGTTTTGACGATAGAGGCTGGCGTGTAGAACTGCCCGCCGCGCTTGCCTTCTGCGCTGGCGAACTGGCCGAGGAAATATTCATAGACCTGGCCGAGTAGATCACGAGCGTGATTTTTGGCCGTATCGCCAGATTCACCAAAGCCGATTTGTGAAACGAGATCGACCAACTCACCCAGCTTGCCGTCGGGCAGGTGCACGCGGGCATAGCGTTTATCGAGAATGCCCTTGAGCTTGGGATTTTCGGTTTCGATCAAGGATAGGGCATCATCGATGCGCTTGCCGATGTCGGCCTGCTTAGCCTGTGCGCGCAGGCTTTCCCAACGTGCAGTTTCAGGCACCCAGAACACATTGACTTCTTTGTAGTAGTCGCGGTCTTCTAACTCTTCGGCCAGCAAAGCGGGCGTGGCATCTGGCAGAAAGTAGTCGTCATCCGCATCGGCAAAGCGATGCGTCAGTTCATCACGGCGGGTTTGGAAGGTGTCGGAGATATATTTGACGAAAATGAGGCCGAGCACGATGTGCTTGTATTCGGCGGCGTCCATGTTGGCGCGCAGCTTGTCAGCCGTTGCCCAGAGTGTTTTTTTAATATCTTCAATCATGCGAAGGTCTAACTGTTAAAGGGTTCTAACGATCCAGATTAAACTCTAGAGCCGTTTTGCCTCAATGGTTACGGCGAACCATTGGCTGCGATTATCAAGAAACAAGTAATTGGTTGGGGAGAATACCACGCTCACTTGTTTTGAACAGGTAAAACCTTATATTCTATTGGTTTTTCGAGTTCTTGCGATGGATGTGGGGATAGGGGTGAAAAGAGGGAGGGAGGACAATCGTATAGCCATATATCCGGCTATATGGCTATGTTGCCGGATACAGCCTTGGAAACCACCGCTCAACCGCATCAATCGGGAAGGTGAGCACGAGCGGGGCGCGGGAGCTTTCAGATTTCAGGTAGCCTTTTTTGATAAGGTCAGCGACGACGTTTCGGGCCATGCGTTCACCATAGCCGGTGATTTCAGGGGTGCGGCCACGCGGCACCTCACCGGCCAGCAGGGCCTCGCGCAGGAGGGAGAAGGACCCTTTGGGTAGGGTGCCTGCCTGCACTTCCTCTTCGATGTGCTGGCGCATCCGGCGCAGCAATTCGCTTGGCTCAAGCAACGATGCCATGAAATCAACCTGATCGACACAGGTGGTCAGGAAGAACTCACAGAAAGCCGTTAGGGCTTGCGTCGATAACGTCCCTCGTCCGTCCAGATCGCCGCGCCGTGGCTCATCGGCGGCCATCAGCAGGGCTTTGTACTCTTGAACGTTCCGCGCCAAGCCTCTTGCCACTGACCAGAGACTACTGCCTACCCCACAGCGCAGAAGCGAGGCGTGGGACATCAGGCGGGTGACGCGCCCGTTGCCGTCATAAAAGGGATGTATCCAGAGCAGCCGGTGATGCGCCGCGCCAAGAGCGGTGATCTGTCCAACGCGGGACAGTTTTTGCGCATCATAGGCTTTTTCAAACCTTGTCAAGAAACGGGGTAACGCTTCGGCTTCTGGCGGAATGTGCCTACCAACTTGCACCCACCCTTTTCTTAATTCCCCCGCAACGACGCGCAGGCGTTCACCCGTGTCTGGATTCTCAACCCAAAGCAGCTCATCCGGCAGTCGGCGGCAGAACTCATGGTGCAGCCAAGTGATGTATTCAACGCTCGTGGTCTCAACCTGTAAATCCTCGCGACGATCAATGAGCCGTTGCACCTCGATATGGGCAATGGCTTCATGTTGTAGAGCCCTCTTCTGCGGATCAGATGAATAATCGGCATGAGCTAGGGCGCGATCAATATCACGGGGGTGCGTGTCGTGCCCCTCGATGAGGTTGGAATAATAGCAGTTCATCGAACGGACAAGGTCACCCACGCCCAACCGCACGGTCGGCGGCAGTTGGCTGGCTAGGCCCGAGGCCTTTGTTGCCAGATCAACGGCAAGGTCTTCCAGCTTGCGCTCACCCTCTGGTGGGAGCATCGGTTCCATTAATCCTATGCCTTCTGTGGTTGTCATGCCGCCCTCTTCCCCTTATTGCCGGAATATACGCTTAGTTTACCCACTATATATCAATAAGTTGTTAACGCAATGCGCAATATTATTGCCGGTTATATTGCCGGTTTGTATTGGGTCGAGATATCAAGCCCCTTTTCCCCGTATCCTTGAGTTATCCCGATCTATAACCATCTAGCCGGTTATATGGCTATGTGGGCACGGCGAACCCCGCCTAAGCTTGCGGGGCGGGTGCTATGCGCCCCGCAAGGGCGGGGCTTACCGAGACCCAAGGGCCTCGGCCATCCGGTAACGCCCCCTTTCGCAAGGAAGGAAGGGGGAGCAGAAAAACCCGCGCGAATTAAATCTGATTAATTTACGCGGATAACCATTCACCTAGCAAGCAAGGAAGAGCTAAGGGACGCCGTCCCTAGCGCGGTCAAGGGTAAAGGCTAAAGCCCAGAGGCGAGGTGTCCCCATGCTTCCTTGCCTGCGGCAAGTTGCAGCATGGGTGATCCCCCTCCCCGCCTCTGCCCTTGCCCTTGCTTCCCTGGTCTCGCCGACGGGCAGAGGTACAGCGAAACGCTGCACCTCAAACCCAAAGGAGACTAGAAAATGACCGAACACACTCTCGACAAGGCCGATCTGAAGCAATTCTCAGGCTCAGAATATTGGTATCGTCACAGCATGGTTCGTTCCATTCTTTTTACAGATGGCGCAAAATATGTTGCCGAGACCGGCGGGGCCTATTGGCTCTTGGATGAAATCGCCTTTGCTCAAAAGTTTGAGAAAAAGGTGGCTGGTGAAGAGTTCCAACTGTGGCGCTTGACCGTGAAGAAAGACAACACCGCTACCCTCGTTTGCGAAGACGGCAACGGGAGGAAAGTTCTTTCCAAGCGCATCCCCTTCACGGACTTTCCGCTCGATGAAATCTCCTTCTATTAGGGGTCGCCTCAGAAAACGGAAAATAAAGCACGGCAAGGTAAAATTATATTTGAAAATTCAACTTGTTATCTGTTCGAACTTTCCGGTCCCACAGTATACTGATTGCGAGATCAGGAACAGCATGTAATTGTTTCATTTATTTTTCGTAAACGTACGATTTTTTCCAAATTCTGAATCGACCCTTATGGGCGTTAAAAATACTCTTCGGCGGCTTCGGCGCACACTTCGAACGGAAAAATTAGCTCTTGCTTTTGTACCTAAAAAGAGGTACATTAAAAAATCATAAGGCATGGTCATAAGGACCGGCTA
>JAQUEZ010000166.1 GCA_028684915.1 Desulfobulbus sp. | reverse complement strand
CTTGAAAATATTGTATTTTTTCAAGGAGCGCGAACAGCGCTCGCTTCATTGTCAAGAAAAAAATGCCTCCATGTGTATTTTTTCTGTCTATTTTTTTGCTAGCAATTTTCTAACCGGACAATGCTGCACTATATGACGTTTTTTGGTCAAAGCAGCCGACTATTCACATCGACGGCAAGCGATTTCTTTAATGAAGACAATCGGTTGCCGTTTTTCTTTTTAGAGACTTTCGACTAAAGTACCGATAGGTACATTCGGCAATCCAAAGGTGGTCCGAGCCACCTTGAAAATAACCATAGCATGTGCCTGAACAGACTGGTTATAGGTTATTTTGGTTAATTTTCAAAATGGCGACAATCCCGCTAGATTCGAAAAATACAGTTTTTAATGAATCTATTGCTCACATAGCAGGTGGTCCATTGACTTCAGTGTTGAGATAGTTGTTGGCAACATTCATTGGAAATAGTTTGGGGTCGAGGAAGGAATGACCAAAAATAAGCTCTTTTTGGGGAGAGAAATTGATTTCTGTTGATGCGTACCAAAAAAGTTTAAAAGAAATAAACATTTCTGATAACCAGCGAGCCATGCTGCGTGCCCACTATCATGCTCCTGACCGTCGGATCACCATGACAAAGTTGGCTATGGCAGTCGGGTATCCGAGCTATTCGGCGGCCAACCTTCAGTATGGGAAATTGGCTAAGAAGCTGTGCCTTGCCATGAACACTGAGCCCGACGACAGTTATAAGGACGGTCGCCCGTTTTGGCTGTCGATCATCGCGGAGGCCTGGAAAAACAAGGCCGGAGAATTTGAATTCCAGATGTGGCCCGAGGTCGCAGAAGCTCTGGAACAATTGAATTTGGTGTAATCAAAAACGAGCTGACAGATGGATATCGAAAAAACCAAGGCTACTTTCAAAAGGAAGCTTCCCAACTTCGTGGATTTTCAGAACCCTGGGCAAGAGTACCTTGAGTCGGAATACAATTACAAACGGGCTCTTTCCGACTTGGCGCATGAATTGTTCGACGATTGGGTTAGCCAAGCTGTAGACTCGTTATCACCCCAGGGCTTTTTAAGCCTGTTGAACAGATTGCTGCGGGAGAAAATCCCCGTGGCCGAATCGATTCAGAACCTGTCCGGGTGGCGGGACAATTCCATTTTCTTTGATGTAATTCTCGGTGAAGAGACCCAGCTCCGCCAGTTCATGTGGCTGCTTCATGCTCTTTTCCGTGAGGCAGGCGCAGGAGAGGATGTCGAGCGGAGCCTAGGCTCGCTCCTTGATTGGCTCAATTCCAAGGATTGCCCGCCAAGTCTGACCAAGGTCTTTCCCAGTTTATTCCTTTTTGTCTGGAACCCCCAACAGCACTTCTTCATCAAACCGCGAATTTTCGATCGCTTTCTGCGTAGCATCGGTGAACGGCCGCTTGGCAGCGGTTATCGCCTGACAGTGGACGAATATCAACGCGTTCTGACCGTGATGAAACGGGTAGGCACTGCGCTATCCGACTGGCACCCGAAAGACATGATTGACCTCCACTGCTTTTTCTGGGTAGCTCAGGATTGGGCGGAACTGCAACCGACGGACAGCTCGATTGTGGTTAGCCCGCCTAAAGCCGCTGGGACTGACACGCAGCCGTTGATGATAGAACGGGTGGAACTGCCACTCAACCTGATCCTCTACGGACCTCCCGGAACGGGAAAAACTTACGAGCTTGAAAAGGTTCTATTCCCTAGGTTCACAGAGGAAAACTCCTCGAAAAAAAGAGAGTATTTTATAGTCGACCTCGGCAAAGGGCTGACCTGGTTCCAGGCGATCGCGCTTGCGGTTCTCGATCTCGGTCAGGGTAAGGTCGCGGATATTTTCGCACACCCGATTTTCCAGTCCAGGCTTGCTATCAGTACCAACAAAGGGCCGATGCAGACCATCTGGGGAACATTGCAGACGCACACGGTTGCCGACTGCCCTCATGTTAATTATGCGCAACGCCGCGATCCGCAGGTTTTTTCCAAAGGGGTCGACAGTGTATGGACAATTGATCGTAACCTGCTGACAGAACTTTCCCCCGACATCCTCGATCTCTATACCCGGATGACCAGCTTTGCCGGGAACAGTGAGCTAGTCCGCCGCTACGACTTCATCACTTTTCATCAAAGCTATGCCTACGAAGAGTTTGTCGAAGGGATCAAGCCGGTTATCGATGAGGAGGGGGGGCAAATGTCCTACGAAGTGCGTGATGGCATCTTCAAGCAGATGGTCGTTCGCGCTCTCAGAGACCCTTGGCGCAGCTATGCCCTGTTCGTCGATGAGATCAACCGCGCCAACATCTCCAAAGTCTTTGGCGAACTAATCACTCTGTTGGAGCCTGACAAACGCATGAACTGGGAGGCCGAATCCGGGCAATGGGTGGGTGGCCTGCGCATCCGGCTGCCCTACACTCACACCCAAAACCCTGGTGCAGAATTTTTCGGGGTACCCGACAATCTGCATCTCATTGGCACGATGAACACAGCTGACCGCAGCATCGCCCTGCTGGATACCGCCTTGCGGCGCCGCTTTCAGTTCCTTGAACTGATGGCACGGCCGGACCTGTTGGCCAAGCGCTCCATCCCCATTCCTGGCCGTGCTGACAGCATCGATCTCGAAAAACTGCTGGAAGCAATGAATGATCGAATCGAGTTTCTCTTCGACCGCGACCATCAGATTGGTCATGCCTACTTGATGAACGTTCACAATTACGCAGACCTTGAGCGAGTTTTTCTGACACAGATCATCCCACTACTGCAAGAGTATTTCTATAACGATTGGGAAAAGGTCCAACTTGTGTTCGGGGACATTGAGGAAACGCTCGATAGCGATGGCAAGCCACGCGCTCGGGCTGATGCGATTATTTCCTATCGGATTCCCCGTATCCACGCGCTGCTAGGCGCAACCGACCAGTTCGGCTCGCGGCGTATTTATGAGATGCCGGAGCAAATTGAGCCAAAATCAATCATCAAGATTTACGATGGCGAGTAGGCCATGATTGTCCTGCGCGAGCATGAAAGCATTCGCGTTGGCGAGAGGTGGTGCAGCCAGAGTCGCATACTGGGCCAACGTGAACTCGATGGTCTGCTCTATCACCAGGAAAAGGTGAACTGTCAGTTACTGAAGCCTGGCTTTAAAAACCTGACGGCCACAAGCTGGGTGGGAACCTTGGGGCTGGGGCGTTATTGTCTGGATGTCATCCCCAAGATTGATAACGCTGGGGCCACTCTCGATGAACGGCTGACTCGCACTAGCTTTCTTTGGATGGCGGCTCGAGCAGGTGTTGTCCCGATCGCCGAAGCGGATGTCGCGCCCTTAGCCGCGTCGCCACGATCATTGTTGGTAGCGTTTCTTCAGCTCTATGTACAGAAACTTTTCTTGGAGTGGAAGCGAGGTCCTGTGCGGCAATATGTCGCTGAAGAGGAGAATCATCCTTTTCTCAAGGGCAAACTACTCTTTGCGCCTCACCTGCGGCACAACGCCATCCTCCAGCATCGTTTTTTTACCCGAACGGATGACCTCGTTGTCGATAACCCCCTTGCGTGTCTACTCAAAGCGGCCTTAAGGCGTTGCGCGGCCCAGTCCCTTTGCAGCGATACAGCACTTCAGGCCAAGCGGCTGCTGCTCGAGTTTACCGACGTGTCTGATACGGAGTTTTCATCCGAGAAGGCGGAGACGGTTGTCTTGACCAGGCAGCATCAGCGTTTTGAAAAGCTGGTCGGCTTGGCGAAGATGATTCTGCGCAGCAGCTCACCGGGGGGAACCGGGCAATGCGCCCCCATCTATTCGTTGATGTTCGATATGAACATCGTATTTGAACGTTTTGTTGCTGCGGAGCTGCAGGCTGCCCTTGCCGGGACAGAACTTGTGGTCCGTTCCCAGCTGGCAGGGCGGAGCCTGCTCCTGCACAATGGGCGCCCCAAATTTCAGCTGCGTCCAGACCTGGGAGTCTTTGCAGGAAAACGGTTGGTCTGCTTGCTGGATACCAAGTGGAAACGCCTTGACCCGCACAAGAACCACTACGGTATCAGCCAGGCCGACATGTATCAGATGTACGCCTACGGCAAGGAGTTTGATGCGCCTGTTACTTTTCTGATGTACCCGCAATGGGGAAGTCTGCCCCAGAGGGTCAGTTCGTATCTTCACCCCGATGAGCAACGCAGGATTGAGGTGGTAACCGTCACCCTAGGGGGCGCCAACGGATTCCAGATGTGTGCAGGTGCACTGCGAGAGCAGCTAAAAGCGTTGGTGAATCTGGGAGCTGAAGAGCAGGCCCAGGTTGTCTAGAAATCCAGTTCACCTTAATTGGAAGTAGTTTTGACTTCCCGCTTTGGGGAATTTGTTCCAGTCTGATTTTAAAAAAGTTGATTCTCTGGACTGCGTACAGGCTTATCCAGTAACCGTTTTTTCCGTCGATACGATTAAAATTATAAAGAGAACAAAAGCAGTGGAGCACATTGACCATCCAGATCTTCTCAACAATAATGGGGCATCCTTTTTTCAACAGCATGGCTCTTCAATACTCCTCTCTGGACGAAACAGTCACATTGGCGCACTGCTTACCTCGGAACGGGCCTTCTATTACCTGAATATACTGTACAGCTTGCTGCTGTTCAAACGCGACTATGAGCTTGAACCACTCTATGAAGACATTTTTCAGGGCATTTTTTCTCCACAATCTCTTTTGGACAACGACTACACTCAAACTAAGTTTCGATATGATATAGAACAGTTAACAAACTGGGAGTTAATCAGCTTCCGAATAGAAAAGCAGCGACTGCGGGGCTATCGCGACAATCGGAAACGTAAGTTCCGCTATCGACTGACAAATGAAGCGGTCGCGTTTTTAGAATGGCTTGAACAGCGTTATCTGGATGACATCCAAAGCCGGGGCAACGACACCCGGGACCTCTTGGGGGAGAGCAGGGGCAGTCTTGGCGAATTGTTGCGGCTTCTGCATCTGTTCAAGGAGGAGGAAGAAGGACAGGAGGATACGGCTCGTCGCGTGCTCTTTCAGCTCTTCAAGACTAGCGATCTCTGCCAGGAGATTTCGGTCAATCTGGCCGACCTGAACGGCCGCCTGCTCTTTTTTCTGGTGCAACATTACCAGATTGAGGAAGTCCGCAAACTGATTCGAGAAATCGAATCCTATGTGGACAATTTTCTCCAACAGATCTTCAACCTGCGCAGAGAGATCGTTCCCCTGCTTGAACGATTGAGAAAGGAAAGCAACACCAACAAAATTCTTGAATGCCACCGGATCATGGAAACGGAGAGACAACGGACGCCGAATCTTCTGCAATCACGAAGGATGGTCCATGTTGCCGCCATTCCGGAGAACCTGCAGACTTTCTTTGAGGAACAGGGCAGCCTGGATAAACTCCTTCAACGCATCAATAACGCTTCCATGAAAGTGTGGCAGAAACTCCGTAGCCATCTGCGTGAGCTTGAACGAAAAAACAACAGGCTGCAGGATATCCGCTGCCGCATCGAAGAAATCGGCACGCTAGATGAACAGGCCGATACGGCGGGCTTTCTGAACGACCTTCTTGGCCAGCCACTGTGTTGTTTTGATCCCAACTACTGGGACAAGGAGGAAAAGGCAGAACCGCCTGTCCCGCGCAGGCGGCTTTCCCGGCACAACGAATTTCCCAAACGTTATCTCGGCAAGAAAAAAAGCCAGGGCAAGGTCGTCGAATCCTTGGAAGAGACACGCCTTACCCTGCTTGAACGCTGGATTCGGGAAAACATCCCCTTTGACGCGGAAAACCGCCAAGGCCTCCTTTCCCGTGCCCATATTAGCCGCTTTGACGACTTCACCAAGATTATTGAACTGAGCCGGGCAGGGTTGCTGGCCGACGGCAAACGACTTGCACGGTTAGACTACACACTCACGCCCGAGGAGCAGCGCATCCTCCTTTTCCTGGAGGAGCAACAACTGCATTGTCCGGAATTGATCATCAGCCCCCTCCTTTCATCGACGGCAAAATCATGGAAATAGTGCTCTCCAACATCTTGCAGCGTCATGGCGACAGAGTCCGCAAGGTGCTCAACATTCTGCTTGAAGGCCCCTATTTCTATATGGACGACGATCACGACAGTTATCTCTTTCTCAGGAGGCATCGCTCTGAATTCGCCGAATTTTTCAAACAGTTTTACGGCTGGACGCTGCAACTCGACGCCAAATGCGCCCGGCTCTACAAAGCGGAGTGGCATAATACGGCCATCACCCCTGCCAACAGGTCTCTCTTTTCCTTTACCAAGCGCGACGAATGCATCGCCTTTATGATTCTCCTGGAATTTTTCGAACAGCAGTTGGAAGAAAACGGCATGACCGTTGAAGATAGACACAACCTCCGGTTCCACTTCGGTGATCTCCTCGACTACAGCCAGAAACGTTTTGTGGAGATCTTCCCGGCCAGGCAGTCCGAATACAGCCAGGACCGGGTGCGCGAAAAAATCTGGAAACCAGTAATCCCGGAACTGGAAAAGTACCGTTTCCTCAAGAAAATTTCTCCCCCCGAAGACCTGCAGACCTCCCCCGGAGAACTAATTTACGAGGCCATGCCCGCGCTCTATCATTATAACGGTGCGGCTTTATCCCGGACGATACCGGAACTTGCCGTCATCGATGAGGTGCGGGATGACAGCTGACACCTATTCGATACAACGCATCCGCCTGCTCAACTTCCACAACTTTGTTGATGAAACCATAGACCTGGAAAATGGCGGCCACCTCTTTTTGCTTGGCGACAACGGCTGCGGCAAGACAACGATCCTTGATGCGGTGCACTACATCCTCACCGCTGGGAAAGAGATGGAGTGGAATTCGGCCGCCAGATTGAGCGGCGTTAAGCGGGACGGACGAAGAGCGCAGGGTATTGTCCTTCGCTACAACATCGACACCGGCATTCTCAACACCGGCGGTGCCATTACCTACGCAGCATTGGAAATTGCGAGGCGTCACGGCAAACCACTCTCCATCGGCATCGGGATCTCAGCAACCGCCATGGATGAACGGATTGGATTCTGGGGTTTTATCAAGGAATGCACCCTGGAAGAATTGCCCTTTACCATTGCCGAAAACGGTCAAATCCGCCCCGCTTCCCGCCAGGAGTTCAAGCAGCAGCTGGAAAGCAATCATGGCTTTTACATCAATCAGACCGCCTACAGAAAAGATTTGGGCGATCGTCTTTTCGGCGGAGAAGAGAGCTATCTCGATATTTGTCGATTCCTCTCCATGGGCAAGTCGTACCGGGAAATCTCAGCGGGAGCTGCGGATTATCACCAGCTCTTCAAATCACTCCTGCCGGAGCCCCGCAGTTCGATCTTTGAGCAGATTATTGTTGCCCTGCAAAGTCTTGATGAGTCGCAGGCGCTGCTCGATGACCTCAGACGCAAACTCGACTGGCTCCATGGACTGGGCAGCAAGATCGATTCGATTGCCGAATCACGCCAGGGCGAACTACGCTATGAATGGCTGCTCCATCATTTCATCATTGAGCAAACCCGGGAGGAAGAACAGCGCTGCCGGGAGAACCTTGATCAATCGATTGCGGAACTCAAGGCGTATCAGGAACAATTGATCGAACTCGAAGGGCGCGGCCTGGACGTTGAAGGACGGCTTCATACCCTGCAGATCAAAGACAGCGCCGGCCTAATCATTCAGGAAAAGCACTGTCAGGCCGAGTTGCAGCAGAAACAACAAAAACTGGCCAGAGAACAGGAAGAGGGCAAAGGCTTACGGGCACAGCTGAAAAACAGCGAGCGCGAACTTCGAAAAGCCCGGGATAGTTTTGACAAACTCCTCAAACGGCTTCAGCCGGAGCTGGCCCGCCGTGGTGCGGTTCTGCCGTTTAGTCTAAGCGAGCTGCAAGTCGAGATCGACGCCATCAGTAGGTGTAATGATTTGGAAGCGCTTGTCTTGCCCTCGCCACAACCAACACTGGCCCAGTGCGACCATCATCTACATAAAATAATTGAAGAAAAAACCATTCTTCAACAAGGCCTACGCGAATACAAGGAACGCATCCTTGCGCATCGACAGGAGATAGAACACCTGGAGAAACGGCAGGAGCTGGTCCCCCAGGTTGCTGGATTCGAGGCCTTCGAGCAGGTGCTCAAGAACAACATGATCACCTTCCGGCCTCTATTTCAGGGGCTGGAATGGTCTCCCGCCCTGAAGCAGCAGCAACGCAACTCCATCGAGGAATGTATCGGGGAAGAGATCCTGGCCGCCCTCCTGCTCCGCCCGTCCGATTATTCCAGGGCCCGGGAACACTGCACAGATTTTCCTGGCCTGCGGATCTGCCAGCCCTCTTCTGCTGTCAGCGAACTGCCCCAGTGGATGCACCATAGCTTTGATCTTCGCGAATCCGATCCAGACTGCCTGCGGGCCCTGGCCATGGAAATGGAGAGCGCGGACCGACATCCCTCGGTGAGCATGGTGGCCGGTAAACCGGTCCTTGCCTTCCGTAGCCATGAGCGGACCCTGCTGCAATCGCCCGCCCGTCTTATCGGTGCTGAAAGCCGCAACAAGGCGCTGGCCGACCGGATCAATCTGCTGAACAACACCATTCAGGAGTGCGAACGCGAACAAAAAGCGCTGCAGAAGCAGCACGAAGACCTAAACAAGACCCACAACATCCTGCAAGAGATGAAGGAGTTCGTCACACAAAATCTTGCACAGGTGCAACAGGGTATTGCCGAAACCCGCAATGCCAGCCGCGACCTGGATGCTCTCACCACGCACCTGGAAAGGCAGCAGCAGTCAGAACGCAACGCACGGCAGGAGGTGGATGTACTTGCTCGGCGAGCAGCGGAACTCAAAGAGCTCATCGACAAAGAGGGGCTCATTCAGCTTGAGAAACTGATCAAGAGGCTCAAGCAGGAGCAGCACCACCTCAGCCAGCAAAAGGATGCACTCAACCAGAGCATCGGCGGCAAAAACAAGGCAAAAGAGCAATTGGAGCAGACAATTGAAGCGCTGAGCTGCAAGCGCCAAACGCGGGGCGAGCAGCTCGCAGCTGTTGCAAACAGGTTACAAGAAACACTGGAGCCCGGTACCGACCCTGCCTACTTTGTCCTGAAAACCAAGAAAGGGCAGCAGTTTAAAAACCGGGAGGCCATTGAGAAGGAGATCGCATTACACCATCAAGCGGTTATCGAGGAAGCAACACAGGTCAGGATTGAGCTCAACGACCCCGAATTTGGGGGCGCTTTCCGTTTTTTCTACGAGGAGAGCCGCAATCAACTCTACGACTTTCGCCAGCAGCCCCTTGCCACCATCATCGACTTGCAGAGCAGAAATCTCGATGAGCAGCAGGAAGTGATGAATGAACGGACACGGGAACTGTTCAAGAAAATCATCATGACCGATCTTATGCAGTATCTGCGCGGCCATGTGGGAGAACTGGAAAGCATGGTCAAACGAATCAATACGCTGCTGCAGAACAGGACCTTTGGCAATCAACGCTACAGTTTCAAAATCCGCCCGGTTGATGAATTTAACCGCTTGATCAGTATGATTAAAAAAATCAGCACGTTCGATCCGGCAGGCGAAAACGAGCTGAAGCAATTTTTCGAGGATCACCGGGACGCCATTATCGCCACCGAGCCGGGGACCATCCCTGAAGAGCTTGATTACCGCAACTGGTACCACTATGAAATGCTGGTCTCCACCGTCGGCGAAGAGGGCCAGGTGATCAATCGGCGCAACAAGAGCCTGGGCTCCGGCGGTGAGCAGGCGGTGCCCAATTACCTGCTTATTCTTACCATTGCCCACTTCATGTACCGCGGCAAGAAGATACGGTTGCACACCCTGCTTTTTGACGAGGCCTTTTATGGCATTGATGCCGGTCGGCGGGACCAGATCCTCGGTTTTGCCACCGATCTTGATCTGCAGCTCTTCATTGCCTCGCCCGACCAAGATGGGGTTCGACAGGAGGTGCGCAACTCGACGACCATCCTGGTCAAGAAAGATGCCCGATATGATGTGCATCTGTACCCCTTTCACTGGGTCAACCCGGTCAACCGGCAGATGGGGCTGTTCGATCAGCCGGCAAACGAAAAAGACATTGCTTTCGGAGAGGAACTGTAATGGCCGAACACAGTTCATTTCTCATCAACATCCTGACAAAAATTTCGCGTAGATATGCCAGAAAAGGAGAGTTACGCGGGGCAATGAAGGTCGGCCCAGGGCTTGCGCATGATCAACTGCAACAACTGCGTAATTTCTTTGGTGTAGACCCCATACGGATCAGCCGGGATGAAGAGGTCCGGCTCCATTTTGACCGGCTCCTGCAGCAGGCCCCCGAACCATTCTGGGTGGAGCGAATCGGAGAGGCGACCGGAATGCCGCTCAGGCACAGGCCTCAACCCAGCAAAGACGAGCAGGAAAAGACCATGCTCGACCGTCTGCAGCTTGCCTTTCCTCAACTGCGTAATCTTGTCCGTTACCTAGAGGAGAATCCCGAAGAATTGAGACGAGTGCGCACCGGTTCAGAGAGCGAGACCACGCAACGTTGTTTTCAGCTGGCCGAAACCGTACAACACTTGCTCGACAACATCACCCCTGTCACGGTTTCCGAGCTTGGCGCTCGATTTTTCGGCAACAGCAAAGTATTGCGTCAGGGCGAGCAGCGAGCACAGCTGCTTCGCTGGCTCAAAATCTATGCGCAGGATGCAGAGCTCAGTGACAATGAGAGCCAACTGCTGGAAAATTTTCATGTCTACCATGATCGGCTGACGGTCAATGCGGTGCTGTTCGGACCTGTGATCTACAGTAAACACGGCAGAGAATATGACTGGATATACAGACTGCACGAAAAGGGGGAAGCGGCAACGCTGAACTGGGCCAACCTCATGGATGTGGAAACCATGCGCTGGCTGGGCCGGGAAAACGATCCGCCCCAGCTCCTCTGCTGTGAAAACGAAGCGCCTTTCAGCCAGCTTGTGCGCCAGCAGCCCGGGGAAGCCGTTCTCTTTACCGGCGGGTTCCCCAACAGCGCTGTGTGCACCATTTATCGCCTGCTCGCTCCGCAGGCATCCCGCTGCCGCCACTGGGGCGATTCCGATCCGAATGGACTTCGTATCGCTTCAATTTTGCATGCAATCTTTCCTCTGCAATTGTACCGCTGCGACATCGAGACGCTCAAACGATGCGAGCAAGACCTCCTGCCCCTGACAGACCGACAAAAAAGCGCAGCTATGGCAATGCTTACCCCGGGGGGATTCCCCTTTGAAAACGAACTCCGCTTTACATTTGCTCAGGGTTGGTTGGAACAGGAAAAATGGCACCCGGATCAGGGGACGTGACCTTGATTGTCTTGGAGTCGTGCCCAAAGGCTAATCACCTACTGCCGATCAAGCCGACCTTGCGAATACCCTGAGGTCTTTGAAAAACGCCCCATTAGTTAAGATGTATAACTATATAATTGAAATACTGTACTTTGTGGTTATGGCAGTTATACTGATTAAGAAAATCAATACAACCAACTCCACAAAATACGGTATTTTATGCACCCCCCTCCCAGTTACCTCCACATCAATGGTTTCGGAATCTATTATTTCCGAATGGCCATACCCCGCCAGCTCAAGCCCATCCTCGGCCAACATGAAATCAAGCGTTCACTAAAAACCACCAACTATACTTTTGCCGTCCGGAAGGCTCGACGGCTTGCTGTGTATGCCGAGGCCCTTTTCCAGGCCGATATCGCCGGTAGAAAGGAATTTTTCCACTCCCTCAACTATGGCATCCGCTTATTGACCAGGGGATCGGTCAACCTAAACGAAGCCCTCCTTGGACATGGCGACCACAAACCTGATACCCGGCATAATTGTATGGCCGATGTCACGGTTGCGCCGCCACCGCCACCGATAACCGTGCAGCTGTTCAGCCCGCAGATTAACATGCCGACGCCGACGCCTCATTCACTGCCAGCACTTCCACCACTGCCCGCAGTCCCGCAACCGTATTCAATGCCCCTCAGTGAACTGATCGATAAATACTGCCGATGCCAGATGGACGAGAAAAGTTGGCAGCCGAAAACCAAGGACGAAAACATTCGTATTTTCGACATTCTCCTGCGCGTTGTCGGTGATCTTCCGCTATCCGGCCTTGATCATGAAACGGCCGATTTATTCCGGCCTACCCTGAAACAATTACCCCCTCATGTAAATAAAAACCCAAAATATAAAGATCTCACCATTGAGCAAATCATTGCCACCAATCCATCGGAGACATTGAGCGATTCTTCGATCAACAAATACATGCGGCGCGTTTGCTCAATGCTCAACTGGGCGGAAGAAAGGGAGTATGTTTCAAGGAACTGCTACCGGAGAAAACCTATCAAAGAGGCCAAAAAGGCTAATGAAAGAAGGGATATGTTAACGAGTGATGATCTTGCGGTCCTGTTTAACCCTGCTCAATTTCAAGCAGCAGCGGATCAACCGTTTAAATTCTGGGTTCCTTTGATCGCCCTATATACCGGGGCAAGGCAGAATGAGATCGCAAGCTTGGATGGAAAAGATGTCTGCCAAGTTCATGGGGTCTGGTGTTTCCGGTTTATCACCGCCAAGCAGAAGGAATACACTGAGCGAATTGTGCCCATCCATTCAAGGTTGAGGGAGTGGGGTATCATTGAATTTTCAAAGGGGCGGCATGAGAAATTGTTCCCTGAGTTGGACCACGGACGGGACGGATACGGTCAGGCGGTATCAAAATGGTGGGCTCGGTTCCGTCGGAGATGCAATTTGACCGATATTCGAAACAAGGATTTTCATAGTCTAAGACACACTTTTTCAACCATGCTTTACCGGGCAGGCGTGGTGCCGATGCTGATTTCCGAGCTTGATGGCCATATGACTGGTGATGGCAGGCGTAGGACAACCACTGAGGAAGTCTATATCAAGCCAAGCGAAGTGGTTGTTCTTATGGAAGCCCTGGAAAAATTGGATTACGGCGAGCCATTGAAATGGATCAAATCGTATTAACTCAAGTTTCGGGGTTGGCATAGCCAAGGGAAAATTAACGGCCAAACTCTTGAAATAATGACATTTTAACGTGAAAAGCCCTTTGCTTTCTGATACATTGGATTTGTGAAAATACCCAATGATATCAAAAAGAAAAGGCTCAAATGAACCATGCTCAACACTACCAGGAGCAACAAGAGGCAAAACGA